>CAJVYU010000258.1 GCA_913009735.1 uncultured Fidelibacterota bacterium | reverse complement strand
TCAACCAGTACCTGAAAGAATGGCAGGCTGTGGGTTTTGGTTCCCCTTCCATGCATAATAACCTCGAATGGTTACATGAGCTAAATATAGAATATGATTCCTCCACATTTGACTCGGATCCTTTTGAGCCGCAATCTGAAGGTATGCAAACAATTTTTCCATTCAGAGTATCGGATAATTCCACAAACAACGGATATGTAGAACTCCCTTATACATTGCCACAGGATTTTACTCTTTTTGTCCTCATGCAAGAGAAGAATATCGATATATGGAAAAAGAAGCTGGATTGGATTGCTGAACATGGCGGTATGGTTCTTATCAATACTCATCCTGATTACATGGATTTTGAGGAAAATGGTTTGGGTATCGAAGAATATCCTGCGGAATATTATAAGAAATTTCTTCGATATATTAAATCTCAGTATAAAGATGTGTATTGGCATGTACTGCCCAGAGAAATATCATATTTCTGGTCAAAGAATATTGTAAGAAAACCAATAAAAATGAGAATGACACGTGAAAAGGAAATTGAACTCAAGGGATATGATAAAAGAAAAACTTCGGGCAAGAAACGAATATGGATAGATATGGACAATTCCCCGCATGTGCCGTTTTTTAAACCGATTATCGAAGAACTGAATAATCGTGGTTATCAGGTAATGCTTACTACACGAGATTGTTTTCAGACATGCGGGTTAGCCGATTTACTAAATCTTAGCTACAAGCGAATAGGAAAACACTATGGTAAGAATAAAATCATTAAAGTAGCCGGACTTGTTTTTCGAGCTTTTCAATTGATGCCTGCAGTGCGGAGAGAAAAACCGGATCTGGCGTTATCGCATGGTTCTCGGTCCCAATTGATATTAGCCGCAATGTTGGGCATACCATCAATACTTATATTCGACTATGAACATGCCACTATGTTTCCATTTGCACATCCGAAGTGGGTAATTGTGCCCGAGGTAATTTCTGACAACGCTATTAAGTTATCCGGGGATCGAACTTTTAAGTATCCCGGTATCAAGGAAGATGTTTATGTACCAAACTTCAGGCCGGATTCTACCGTCAAAAATAAGTTGGGACTCAATGAGGAAGACATAATTATAACTATACGTCCTCCGGCGACAGAGGCACACTATCACAACCCTCAAAGTGAGGTGCTTTTTAAGGCAACAATTGACTTCCTGGGGAACAAGGAAAATACCCGCTTAGTCTTATTGCCCAGGAATGAAAAGCAAGCGGATAAGGTAAGGGAAATGTGGCCGGAATTCTGTTCTATCGGTAACATCATCATACCGGAGCATGTAGTTGATGGTCTTAATCTAATGTGGTATTCTGATATGGTGATAAGTGGTGGTGGTACAATGAACCGTGAAGCTGCCGCCCTGGGTGTGCCGGTTTATAGTATTTTTCGTGGCTCGATAGGGGCGGTTGATCGATATTTGGCAGAAAACGGGCGTCTTACTCTTATAGAGAGCGTTGAGGATATAAAAACGAAAATTGTCTTAGAACATTCGCATCGAACAGCCAAACCCAAATATTCTAACAATGCCACGCTGCAAAGCATAGTAGCTTCGATTATCTCTGTATTTGAGAAATATTCATAAACGTAAACTAATATATAAATATGAATAATATTTTAAAGGTAATAATTGTAGCAGGTGCGCGGCCAAACTTTATTAAAATAGCTCCTCTCATAAGAGCGTTAAGCGCAAAGCGCAAAGCGCAAAGCGAGAAATATTTTTCATGGAAGCTTGTTCACACAGGACAGCATTATGACATTGGAATGTCCGAAGTTTTTTTTCAGGAACTGGACCTGCCACGTCCTGATATCAATCTGGAGGTTGGCTCGGCCTCTCACGCTGTCCAGACAGCAAATATAATGATTCAATTTGAGAAGGTCTGTTTAGATGAAAAACCGGATTGGATACTCGTGGTAGGAGATGTAAACTCGACCATGGCCTGTACACTGGTTGCGGCCAAATTGGACATAAAGGTTG
>CAJVYU010000257.1 GCA_913009735.1 uncultured Fidelibacterota bacterium | reverse complement strand
CGGCATACGAGGTAAGGAATGTGACTGGAGTTCAGACGTGTGCTCTTCCGATCAAATGATGAAGCACATTATTCATAGGAATTTCACCAGCCTTTAAATGATCGGGTCGGTCTATGATTTTTATCTGCGGAAATTTCCTGGGTGCTTCTGTTTTAATGGACTCAATATCCGTATCGATTATGACCGACTCGAAAACATTGCAATCAATTAATGTATTTATGATATAATGATAAAGAGGTCTTCCATTGAATAAATGTATATTCTTATTCTTAATGCGCTCACTATTATCCCGCATAGGGACAATCGCTGAAATATTAATATTCATTTTTATTCCGTACTCAGGTGCGAATACGCGCCTCCATCAACAATTAATGAACTACCTGTTATAAACGAAGATTGATCATAATTGGATAGGAAATAAATAGATTTTGCCACTTCTTTGGGTAGGCCGATTCTTTTTAAGGGCGTTCTTGACTCAATATTTTTTAACATTTTTTTTTCTTCTTCAGGGGTAGCACAAAACCGTCGAATACTTTGACGGAGCATCGGTGTATCAATTGCGCCCGGTAAAACGGCGTTGACCCGAATACCAATCGGTGCAAGATCAATGGCCAATGATCGGGTTAAGGCTAATAAAGCACCCTTACTTGAAGCATAAGACGACATATTCATTGATGTCGCTAAAGCATGGATTGAGCACACGTTTACTATAGAGCTTTCATCTTTTTTCATAATCTCAACTGCTTGACGGGCAATAAAAAAGGCCGGATAAAGGTTGGACCGAAAAACATGGTCCCAATCCTGAATACTTAATTCCTGAAGAGATTTAAATAATTGAATGGCGGCATTGTTCACTAAAGCATCAAGTTTGCCATCAATGGAACTAAAAATTTCGTTGTTATTGGCTTCATCAGAGATATCACCTTGAATAAAATTAATCTGTATCGTTTCTTCCATCGCTTTGATATCTGTTCCTATAACCTCCCATCCTTTTTCCTGGAATAGTTTTGCCGTTTCTAACCCGATCCCACCGGCAACGCCTGTTATCAATACTTTTTTAGCCATATCAAATTATATCTAATCCTCTTAATAAATTTTTCATCGTATTCTTATGGACATACTCCCTTACACTTGGTGAAGAATTTGAATTGTGAGGTGTTAACAAAACATTATCCATCGATCTAAGCGGGCTTCGTGGGTCCAATTGTTCTTTTTCAAATACATCCAATCCAGCTCCAAAGATTGTTTTTGAATTTATCGCTTTTATTAAACCTGATTCATTGATTAAGGGTCCTCGCGCCGTATTAATTAGAACTGCATTAGATTTCATTATTTTTAAGTCCTCATCACCAATAATATGTTTAGTTGTTTCATTCAGGACACAATGAAGACTCACAAAATCAGACTTTCTTAACAAGGTTTCCTTATACACCATTTGGGTTCCTGTTTCTTCAATAAATTCTTTTGATATTTCATTGATGTCATACCCATAAAGTTCCATCCCAAAAGCTTTACCAAGTCGGAGAACTTCCTTCCCTATACTGCCTAATCCAATTACGCCCAGTGATGATTCCGATAATGAAACACTTTCCATTTTCGCCCATTTACCATTTTTCATCAATATATTTTGAGTATGAATATTTCGCGCGAAGGACAGGATATACCCAAAAACCGTTTGGGAAACTGGCTTAACAAAAGCATCTGCTGTATTCAATACTAAAACACCATGTTTCTTTGCGGCATTCAAATCAATGGAATCAATTCCTGTTCCCCACTTTGCGATTACTTTCAACTTAGAGGCTTTTTCAAATACAACTGAAGTAAACTGATCATCCCCGGCAATAACCCCATCATATTGATGGATAATTGGAATTAAATCATATTCACAACACTTTTCTTTAACCACGAATGTATCAAATTTTATATGATTCTGATTTAATATATCATAATATTTTACTGGAACAGGTTGAACATAGGGTTCTGTATTCAGGATTTTCATTTGTGGGTGGTTCTT
>CAJVYU010000256.1 GCA_913009735.1 uncultured Fidelibacterota bacterium | reverse complement strand
TAACATACCCCCGCCATAAATGACGGGGTAAATCAAAATTCTTTGATAACGTTTTAGATTGTGCACGCAAAATAACAACAGTTAGTATTCTTAAGTTCATTTTGCGGGATTGATTCTTTAACAAGTGGAAAACTCTGGTCAAAACCGTCCTCAATCCTCAAGAAAAATAAACTTCTTTATCAAAAATATGTGAAAACTAATTTATTTTGGACAGCACTGAAAATACAAAAAGAAGAATTTGACTTTTATTATTTCCGCTTAAAAAATCCCTTCTTTTTCGGTTTATCTTCTTTTGAGCTTGTTTTTCCAGCCGTTTTTGATTTTGAACCTTTATCTGCAGCTTTCTTGCTTTCCAACCGTTTTTCCCATGAACTCATTTCTTCCGGAACTTCTTCTTGGATTTCTTCCTCAGTATCCGTTTTTTCTTTTGAGGGTTGTTCATCATTGCGGTGGGCCCACATCTCTTTCAATTTGCTTCGTCTTTCTTCTGAACTGACCTTAAGGCCTTCAATCATCGTGGCGACTTCATCATGAAATTCATTGACTGTTTTGTCCAGGCGGCCAGCCAGTTCCACCTGCAACGGTTCACCATGACCGGGATCTACTTTTTCTAACAGACCATCAATCTGCTCTTTTAACAATTGTTCTTCAGGTGATAAAACGTCCTGTTCTTGTTTTATTTTATTAATCATAAAAGCCTCTTTTTCAGTCTCTTAATCTATCCATTTCTTCTGGTGTTAGTGCAAAAAAAGTTTTCGGCGAAGTTAAAATATTAAATGTTTGGAAAACTTCAATTCCCGCCAGCATACCGGCAACCGCACCTAAAAATCGATTATACCAAACACTATCAATCGCTGGACGGGTTTGCTCATTCCATCCTTCAGCTAAAGCTAACCCCGCCAAAGCTGAAAAAGCAAATAACGGATATTTCCAATCAGATCTGATTTTAAAAGATTCCCGATACGAAATAGATTCCATATCCCAGATTGGAATTTTTTCAACCGAAATCGCTGTTTGGATAATCAATTCCTTGTCATCATAATTGATTAATGTTCCTCTTATTTTCCTTCCGCTGCGATGCTTAATCACTACATACTGATTCTCACGAATACTATTTAAAATATTATTCGTTTCCAAATATGTTAAGTTTTCTTTGACCAGCTTTCTGTCCTCTTCCGTGATCCACGGCTGTACATCCACAGCTTCCTTCATGCGAAGAAATTCCATCATGGAATATTTCCGTTTAGATATTTTTTGCTGTGAATATTCTACAAACGTAATCTTGGCAACGACCGTTCGCAGGGATATTTCATAGAATTGAGCGCTCTCAAATCCATCGATATCATACACCTGGTAAAATAGATTCTCCTCGGCATCCAGGACAGTTCCAACTTTCTGGCTGAGTGGAATTATCTCACCATTTTGAGCCCATAAGCCACTAGACAGAAATATTATTATTCCGACCGATATTAATCGTATGATACTGAATGCATTTTTATACATTTGTAAATCTCTTAAAAATAAAACGCCCGCCTGCCCCGATTGGAATAAATAAAAGGGGGCGGACAGGTAATTATGGAAAACGTAAAGAAATGCCAAATCACGGTCAGTTACTCAATAATTACGTATTAAATAATTACGAAAAATCATCCGTCTCAATTTTTAACCCAGTCTTGGATAATAGATATCTATTACCTGCCCCTGCCGGCCCCAATATAAATAATTTTGAAGTGGCAGGCGGGCGATTATCTATCTCCAAATTAATAGTAAGATATATTTAACTCGATTCGATAAGATCAACAATCTCACCATCATTGGGAAAACGATCCAGTTTCTTTTTTGAAAAAATTAATTGATTATTTTTAATGACTTCAAAAACGCCTCCACCTGAAGGAATCATTGTTAAGTCGGTAATATTTGTACCATATTTTCCCAAAAGTTCGTCAGCCAAACTGGCCGCCCTTGGTAAATAGTTTCAAACGTTGCAGTATTCAGTTAGGAAGAGCGGCGAGGAGG
>CAJVYU010000255.1 GCA_913009735.1 uncultured Fidelibacterota bacterium | reverse complement strand
CACCGATGCGGGTATCATTGACGGTAAGGTCATCTCCGTAACCGGAAATTTTAGTGGATTTCATATAATTTCACACCTGGATTAAAAGTTGAACTATTTCGTTTAAATAATGGCTGACAAAATTACAATGGATGAATGGTGATTTACTATATGGGAAAGTGATGTATTTGACGAATTTTTATGAAGCTATTAATACCTTGGTGATTGCAACAGAAAAGTATCCGTTGACTGGCGACAATTAAAAATACCTCCGTCTTGCCTCATGAGTAAATCATACCCTGGTTAAATACTTGCCTCACGAATAATCTTACCATGTAATTTAGTTTTAAATTTTTCTTCTACCAATAATTCTTCTTTCAGCCAATCATAATCAAAAGTTAATATTGCTTTTGATCGCCATACTTTAACATGCCTTTGCAGAGTTCTGAGTTGACCATCTTTAAATCTTCCGGGATATTGTTGTTGAAGGCCTTCAAAAATAGATTTTGCTGTTCGCTCGGGTTGTTCTTCTAACCATATGCACACTTCATTCCAAACCTCCTCAAATGGATTCTTACGTGTTTTCCAAGTATGAGGAACACTTGGTTTTTTCGTCCGTCGATACTTTCGTTTTTCATTCTCCATGGACTTATTCATAAAGTCAACTGCCGTGTTGTCCATGCCGGCAGGCTTGGTTGAAATGCACTTATTTGAATCAAACAACAGTGGGTCTTCAACCTTCAGAGATTCAGATAAGACCGGAACAACATGTTTCCATAAAGAATCCTGAATATTTTTTATTTGCTGTAATAGGCGGATTGGATCAAGCGATTCAAAAACATTTTTCAGATAATTTTGTTTTTCTTCATTTAAAACATCTTTGGTCAATAGACGATGAAAAGGTGTTTTGGCAGGATCATAGGTGCGTTGTACATTTGCTCCCTCCCGATGTTTTATAAGGAGCTTCATGGATGGCTGGAAAAAGTTCACATACAGCCTAGTTGCCCGGTAGAGTTCATTAAGTTGTTTATAGGCCTGCATACCTTCAAATCTATCGTAACCTACCAGCTGTCTTACCACAACCCCATTTTTTTGTTCAACAAAACACTGATCATTCTTTTTGTAAGCTCGGCCCCTGGTAAAGGTTATCTGGTTTTGCTCACAGAAGTCTAAGAGTTCTTGATTAATAAATTCACAACCATTGTCGGTGTCCAGCCTTAATATGGGGAATGGAATGAGCTGCATGGCAAGTCCAAAAGCCTTGATAACACTACCCTGGTGCTTGGACAACAAAGGTAAACATTCAACCCATCCTGTTACTACATCAGTAAGAACTAATGAGTATAGAAAAGCCCCGCTTGTATTGCCACCACAATGTGCGACAAGATCTGCTTCAAAGAATCCGGGCTTATTTTCGTCCCAATCTGAAAAGGTTCTAATTTGGATTTGCTTTTTTAAAAGAGCTCCTGGTTTGGTTGTACTAATGCCACGACCGTTGTATCGCTTGCGTTGGGGTTCTAAAATGCGATCAATTGTAGCTGCACTTATCGAGGTGACTTTTTCACGGGTTGCATTATTCAGGGTAAGATGGCCATGACGTTCTAAAGCCGGAATAAGTTCTTTAAGAAAAGGAGCAAGCCTTTTGGCAGCAATAAAATTTGCTGCCGACCAAGCTAACTTGATGATTTCCTGATCCTCTGTACCATAATACGGAACACGGGGTCTACATATTTTTGTTACAACCGGTAGACTTTTTGATGATAGTAGTCGGATAGCATACTTTCGATTATAACCTGTGGATGCTACAAATTCATTTAGCATGCACTGCTTTTGATTTCGATCTGCTTCTCGGTAACGTGGAATCATCTGTACTAATAACTCTCGTCTTGTTCTGTAACTCATTGCTAACCTCATTTCTATATCCTCCACTTATTTCTTTGAATAAGTATCGGGTTACATTTCCCATGAGGCAAGTACTTTATTAGGGTGTCATTTTACGTGAGGCAATGCGGAGGTATTTTTAATTGTCGCCAGTCAGGTTACGTTGTTGCTTGTGCGATGTGCAACGTCTAGGCTATGGTTAGTACGGGATTTCAAAAACTATCCTTTCGGTTTTCCACTATGCTAGATCGGAAGAGCGTCGTGTAGGGAAAGAGTGTAGATCTCGGTGGTCGCCGTATCATTAAAAA
>CAJVYU010000254.1 GCA_913009735.1 uncultured Fidelibacterota bacterium | reverse complement strand
TATTCTACTAAAGGCGCATTGTCAATCATGGTAATCGTTACATGATCCGAAGCCGGATTCGGATTTACAGTCATTGCATAATAACCTGAGCATCCCCAGGTTTTTCTTGTTAGATAAAAACTACCGTTAGACCCGGTACCACAGGAGTTCGTTGATCTCGCTGTAATTGAAACGCCACTTGCACTAAATGGAAAGGTAAAGTCTAATTCATTTATACCAACAAAGTATGTAATACCCCAGGGGACGGTCCATGTTGCAGTACCGGCATCACCACCATCAGGTGTAACATTAAGATAATGATTACCGGGACAAATTTGCATTCCTGGATAGTAATAACCCCCATCAACCATGTTTGTTTACTGGAAGTGGCCCAATCTTCCACACACACCCCCCAGATATCGCTAAATCCTTCGTTTAATGCCCCGGATTCTTGATAACCAGGAGTGAGATTTGCTGTAAATTGTGTAATTCCATGACCCATTTCATGCGCAACTACATCCAATGCAACCAGGGGATAGAAATGAGTGCCTCCGTCACCATCACCATAAAGTATAACATGGTCTGTAGGATCCCATTTTGCATTATTAGGCCAGGTAATCGTATCATTTGGATCATAAAAATGAACATATCCAGTAATCGGAAGCCCTTGGTTATCAAGACTGTTTCTCGAGTGTACTGTGCTCCAATAATCTAGTGCCTTTTCTTCGGCCCAGTGGGCATCCAAAGCAGCCTGGTCCTGTGATATAGCCGGCCAGCTTCCCGTTGTCCAGTTCGTATTGCTATTTGTAAACTCAATTGCATTTGGAAGATTTGGCTGTGACAAACAATTCCATGTATGAATATTTACACTGTGATTGGGAGTGCTGGTTCTTGTTTCATATAACCTGTAACTCCCTGAATGGGAATCACAGGTTATCCCAACGGTTCCGCTGTAAAGTGTTTCCGCATTTCCCGAGGTGTTCGCATCTAATAATAAAGGCGTGTCTCCAACAACTTCACCATCGGTTGCATCAATGTAAATCCATTGCTCATTAAAAGGTTCGAGTGAAGAAATAGTGAATTTCCACGCCAATTTTAGTTCTTTACTCCCTGTTAAATAGTCTTTAACAATTACCAGTTCGCCTTTGGGATAATATGTAGCATCGGGATTATTGGTACTCTGTTTTTTTAAATTCTTCGTAAGCTTCATCCTCCCATTTATATTTTTTTGCGTTAACATAATCCAGCGCTTTAGCCAAGGCTTGTTCTTCATTAATGGAAGGGACAACAGAAGAAAGATTTACATGCTTAAAATCGCCGTTTATGGTTTCGATAATTCCATCTTTGCCGTGAATCAGATACTCTGAATTTTCGACTTTGACCCCCTTGTAGTATTGCTGAAAACGAAGATGGGAAAATCCCAACTCATCAGTCGTTTCTTTTATCAAACGAAATTCATCATCCGGTTTTGCGTGTAAAAAAGTCTTGAGAAAATTTGTACCATCCTGAATTTTTCGTGTAGGATCAGGCCTGAAGTGGGCAAAATTCACAATTCCCTGGTTATTTCGTTCTATTTTCAGTGTATCATTCTGTTGTCCATTGGAGCTATATACGTTAAAACATAACAGTATTAGGGATAGAAATATTATGTATTTTTTCATAGTAGTTGATTTTATAAATTGTTAATATTTGGTATAGAAATAAGTAAATCCATCTCCTGCATCTTCAGTAAGCATTAAAGTATCATTTTTAATACGTTCAATTATATAGGCAAAATGCACTCCCTCTGAGTATGAATAATTTAATAAGTAAGTATCATACTTATTTATCCATTCAATCCGAGAATCAACAAACACTCCTCTAGAATCATTTCCCTTAATTATGTGATTAGGGCTTAAAATCATGTAAGAATTGTCTGTGTTAATGACTTTATGAGCCCATAGTCCTCCAAAAGCATATTGAAGCTTCCATTTCCCGGTAATATATTTTTGAATTACAGAGAGTGGTTTATCATACAGCGTTATATTATGAAGCAGTTGCTCACTTTCATGGTCTTTTTCGCACCCTGCTCCCATTGAGCTAAAGAGCAGGAAAAGTATACGGATTTTAATAATTGTTTTCATAACATAAAATTTAATGTTCGTTAAAAAAATAGAATTTTATGATTGCCCTGCATCAGGCTATATCCGGTGC
>CAJVYU010000253.1 GCA_913009735.1 uncultured Fidelibacterota bacterium | reverse complement strand
TTTCATCTCTAATGTTGTTTTTTTTTTTAATGCTCCGGCGACCACCGAGATCTACCCTCTTTCCCTACACGACGCTCTTCCGATCTCGATGGCTTCCGTACTTCACACGAAATTCAAAAAGTAGAGTATTTTGAAGTGGATGACCTGAAACATTTGTTTCCTTTTGAAGATTTGAAAAAATTCAGAGACAATGCGCTAAATCCTGAACATCCCGTTACCCGTGGTACAGCACAAAATCCTGATATATACTTCCAGGCTCGCGAAGCTGCCAACCGCTTTTATACACCTATTCCTGATTTGGTCGATGAATATATGCAGGAGATCACCAAACTTACCGGACGCGAATATCATCCTTTCTCTTATTATGGTGCCGAAGATGCCGAATACATTGTCATGGCCATGGGTTCGGTAACGGAAACTATTCGTGAAACAGTGGATTATCTCACTGCCAAAGGCGAAAAGGTGGGGCTTGTTGCAGTACATCTGTACCGTCCTTTCTCCACGGAATACATGATGAAAGCCGTTCCGAAAACAGTGAAGCGCATTGCCGTACTCGACCGTACCAAAGAACCCGGCGCCAATGGCGAACCTTTGTACCTTGACATGAAAGAAGTTTTCTATGGCTCGGATAATGAACCAATTATCGTTGGTGGTCGTTATGGCCTGAGCTCTAAAGATACCACTCCTGCACAGATTGTTTCTGTCTTTAACAACCTGAAACAACCGGAACCCAAGAATCATTTCACCGTAGGCATTGTGGATGACCTGACTTTTACTTCGCTACCGCTGCTTCCCGAAATCAGTATTTCGGATGAGGGAACTTTTGAAGCTAAATTCTATGGCCTTGGCGCTGATGGCACTGTGGGAGCCAACAAAAACTCCATTAAAATTATAGGGGAGTCCACCGACAAATACGCTCAGGCTTATTTTGCTTACGACTCCAAAAAATCGGGTGGCATTACCATTTCGCACCTGCGTTTTGGTGACAAACCTATTCGTTCAACATATCTGGTGGGGACACCTGACTTTGTAGCCTGCCACGTTCCGGCCTATCTTGGGAAATATGATATGCTGAAAGGACTCAAAGATGGCGGAACCTTCCTGCTGAACAGTATTTGGGATGAGGAAGAGACTAAACGCCGTCTCCCCGATGATATGAAAAAATATATGGCCGTTCACAACATCGATTTTTATACCATTAATGCTACAAAGATTGCTGAAGATATTGGCCTGGGTAGTCGTACCAACACCATCATGCAGTCGGCTTTCTTTAAAGTTTCCGAAGTGATTCCTTACGAACAGTCAGTGGAAAAAATGAAAACTTTTATCCATAAAACTTACGGCAGTAAAGGAGAGGAAATTGTTGAAATGAATTACCGTGCCGTTGATGAGGGTGGTGATGTTACGAGAATTGAAATTCCCAAAGAGTGGGCCGATATTGAAATGAAAGAACAAAAAGAGGTGGATGATAATATTCCTGCTTTTATTCGTGAAGTAGCCCGCCCCATTGATCATTTGAAAGGAGACGATCTTCCGGTAAGTGCGTTTAAAGGCCGTGAAGATGGGTCGTTTCCTGCCGGCACTGCTGCTTACGAAAAACGGGGTGTGGCTGTTTCTATCCCTGAATGGATTGGCGACAAATGTATTCAGTGTAACCAGTGTGCTTACGTGTGCCCTCACGCTGCTATTCGTCCTTTTCTTGTAAACGCTGAAGAAGAAAAGAACGCTCCTGAGGGTATGCTGTTTCTTGAAACCAAAGGTAAACTGAAACCTTTGAAATACCGTATTCAGGTTAGTGTGATGGATTGTACGGGCTGTGGTAGTTGTGCTGATGTTTGCCCTTCACCCGAAAAATCTCTCGTGATGGAGACTTTTGAATCACAGAAACATGAAACAGAAAACTGGAATTACCTGATTAAAAATGTCTCCGATAAAACAGTGGATGGTACAGTTAACAAGTTTGTCAGTGTGAAAAACAGCCAGTTTGCCCAACCGTTGTTTGAGTTCTCCGGCGCATGTGCCGGTTGTGGAGAGACACCTTATATTAAAGCTGCTACACAGTTGTACGGCGACAGAATGATGATTGCTAATGCAACGGGTTGCTCTTCCATTTATGGCGCTTCCGCACCGGCCACCCCTTACACGGTGAATGCTCTTGGTAAAGGTCCCGCCTG
>CAJVYU010000252.1 GCA_913009735.1 uncultured Fidelibacterota bacterium | reverse complement strand
CATCAAAGAGCAGAGGACTTTTGTTCAAAAGAGTAATGGAGCAAGCTGTACTTCATAATCCTGTGAAATATACTGAGATAATGAATATTAATTAGATGACTGTAGAGATGTACATACCCCAGTTAAAATTATTAGCATTCGTCTTAAAAATGGCAGCATTATTTTCATTGTGAATCCTCCTATCTTATTTAATTAATATCATCTTCTTAGTTTTAATGAATATACCTGCCTGAAGTCTATAGAAATAAATTCCACTTGTTAACTCACTTGCATCCCACTCGTACTTGTAGCTGCCTGCTGTTAATTCTTCTGAAACCAGAGTTGCAACCTTTTCACCAAGAATATTAAATATGCTAAGTGTGACAAAACCCGGTGCTGGTAATGAAAACTCTATCGTTGTGCTTGGGTTAAATGGATTAGGATAGTTTTGCCGAAGAGCATATTCAACTGGTATTAAAGATTCATATTTTTCGACATACACTGGTGAACCAAGCGGGGATTCATAAGCTCCAATATCAGGCATAGAACCGGGCGGATTGGGACGAGGATTCCCTTCGATGTCGTTCAAAGGTGCATAGTACCAGATTCCGTTTATTTCAGTAGAATCAATTCCGGCTCCAATGCAGAGGCTTGTGTCAGTTAAATTATACAGCGTATCTTCAAAAAATGGATCAACATCGATATTCCCTTCGCCCAACCAGCCTCCTTGAACATCAGAGTATTCTACTAAAACAGTATCATTCAGAACATATATCTGGGAATCCTGGGCAGCTGTATTACCCCAAAGGATTGTATTGAGTACTATCGGCTGGGAGTTTTCGCTATAAATTCCTCCACCCTGAGCGGTTGCAGAATTATCCACAATAGTATTGTTGATTAACAGCGGTTCGATAACTAAGGTGGTAGTTTTTTTCAGTTGAGATGGCAATGTGGTAGAAACATTTTTCTCGGCAGTAATTTCACCTAAACCACCAGCCATCATCAATAGTGTATTGATTCCTGTATCGTCGTCTGATTTTTTACTGGAAGTAGCCACATCAACCATACAAACTCCGCCACCAAACCAGGATGTGTTTCCGGCAACCAGGTTGTTTTCAATAAGTGGACTGCATTCATCAATGAATATTCCCCCGCCGCCATCAATTGCATCGTTTTGTAAAAATTTGTTATTTCGAACAGAAATCTCCACGTCAAAAAGGAGATTCATTCCGCCACCAACATTTCCTTTGTTAAATTGAAATAAATTTCTTTCAACAGTTAGGTTTTCAGAGAACTCCGTCCGTAGTCCGCCACCTTGCACCAGAACAGAGGGATCCAAAGGTCCGTTATTTATAAAATAGTTATCAATAATAGAGCTTGTAGGTGAAGAATACAAAACAGACATACCCCCTCCAAAAGCCACGGGAGCACCGCTCACCCGGTTGTCTTTAACTGTATTTTTCCGGAAGTCGCAATTTGTATATCTTAAAAATACGCCGCCACCTGCTGCAACCCCGTTGTTACTCAATGCCCTGTTATTAGCGATAAGATTATCGTAGATTTTTACAGATGCAAAACCATCTACCACCCAATCACATGAGATCCCCCCGCCAAAACTGACATGATCATTTCCAGGTACCCCATTATATTCCGCTTCATTATTGGTAATGTAATTATTAACAATTCTTCCCTCACCTCGAAAATAAATTCCGCCTCCCTTTATATTTCCTTCGTTAGATTCACAGCGATTATTTCTGATCTTATTATTTTCAATGATCAAATAAGTGTCGTGAGGATCAGGGTTTAAATTCACCCCGCAAATTCCCCCGCCACGCGCAAACTGCTGAAAAACGATTTCATTGTTTTCAATAAAATTATTTTCGATTCGGGCACCGGATTGATAACAAAAAACTCCCCCACCACCCCGATTAGGGAAGAGTAAAGTACCGCTGCCACCTGTAATAGTGAATCCATACAAAATAGAAGTCGTATCCTCCCCGGAAATGAAAAATACCGTTGAACCGCTATCCGGATGACTCGGTTGGCTGCCATCAATTATAGTGTTGCTGATATGGTTCGTGTCTCCATCAATTATAAAATTACTGGCAACTGTTATTGCTTTTCCGTTAAAGTTAATGTTTTCAAGATATGTTCCGTCATCAACTAAAACAATATTTCCATTTTGTGCTGCATCAATACCTGCCTGAATGGT
>CAJVYU010000251.1 GCA_913009735.1 uncultured Fidelibacterota bacterium | reverse complement strand
TGGTCTCTGCTAGGAGTTCGCATTTCTTCATCATTCGTCCTCTTTCCCTTCGCGTCGCTCTTCCGATCTAGATAGTTATATTTTTTTTTTTTTTAATGATACGGCGACCACCGAGATCTACACTCTTTCCCTACACGACGCTCTTCCGATCTCTCGCCTAAACGGACATTACGATGAATAATTGTTTTGAACAATTTTTCTCCGAAATAACTTTTTATTTCTTCAGCCACTTGTTTAGATAAATTCAAGCGGCTGTCAAACATAGTCAATAAAACGCCTTCTATTTGCAGTTCATTATTCAAATTGCGCTGAACCAGCCTTATCGTATTCAATAACTGGCCCAGCCCCTCCAGGGCATAATACTCACTTTGAATCGGAATAATGATAGACTTTGCAGCTGTAAGCGCATTGACCGTTAACAATCCAAGCGATGGCGGACAATCAATCAAGATATATTTGTATTTTTGTTTAACAGATTCAAGGGCTGTTTTTAATTGATATTCCCTGGCTATCAGGCTAACCAATTCAACTTCCGCACCCACCAAATCGCTGTTCGATGTAATGATATCTAAATAGTTAAATTGTGTTTTGATGATAGCATCATTGATGTCCGTATTACGAATGAGTACATCGTAGATGGTTTTATTATTTTCATCATCTATCAAATTGGATACACCTGTAGTCGTATTGGCTTGAGGATCCAAGTCAATAAGCAATGTTTTTTCTTCGGACACAGCCAGACTGACGGAAATATTCACAGCCGACGTTGTTTTACCGACGCCGCCTTTCTGGTTTGTGAGCGCTATAATTTTTAACATGGTTCCGGGCTTGTGATATTATTCATCATAAAAGAAACTCTATAATTTAGGAGTAGAGTTTTCGGTGAAACAAGTAGGCTTATTAATGTGACTTAAATAGTTTTTTCTCAAAAAATATAATATTCCAGCTGGAATATCAGGATAGAGGTACCATATTGGGGATCAGTTATCCTCGACATTAAATCCTATTTTTTTCGGTTTTGGTTCCGGCTGTTCTAACAATTGATTAACAATTTGAATTACCTGTTGTAGTGATTTGCCATGTTTATCCATTTGTTTTTCCAGTTTTTCCACCTTCAAGGCCAGATTTTTATCTGAATACAATAATTCACGCATTCGGACAAATGCCCGCATAATCAAAATATTCACTTCCACTGCTCGTTTACTCCGCAATACTGAAGAAAGCATAGCCACGCCTTGTTCAGTAAAAACCATTGGTTTATATCTTAAACCCATTTTTAGTGAATTGGAGGTGCCAAATTGGTACCTCCAATTCTTGAATTCTTTATCAGTCATTTCGAACATAAAATCGCCTGGGAACCTATCAATATTTCTACGGACTGCTCTTTTTAATTGCTTTACTTCCACACCATACAATTCAGCCAGATCCCGATCGAGAATAACTTTTTGTCCACGGATTAAAAGGATTTTACCGGAAATTTGTTCGATGGGTATCACTGTCGTTAAATCATTTTTCATATTCGTTCTTGGTTCTAACTTTGGGAAGTTTGGAACTTCCGCAAAGTTTAGTTTTTTTAAACATCAACTTTTTTAAAGGCGCCAAATTGGTACCTTAAAGATGATTGTTCTTCTTTAGTAAACTCGAACATAAAATCGCCTGGGAACCTATCAATATTTCTACGGACTGCTCTTTTTAATTGCTTTACTTCCACACCATACAATTCAGCCAGATCCCTGTCTAACATCACCTTTTGTCCACGGATTAAAAGAATTTTACCGGAAATTTGTTCGATGGGTATCGCTGTCGTTAAGTCATTTGCCATCATTATACATTTCCCTCTTTTCTCCGCTCTCTGTCCAATTCATCCTTATCCCAAATGTCATAAACCGATATACAATAATCCACCTGAAAACAACTGGGACAATCACCGCTGCAACCATCAATAAAATAATTTCCACCACCCTCCAGCAGTTTGATTTCGTTCTTGAAATATTCCTCGGTTAAATATTTATAGGCAATCCGGATAGGGAGTTTTTTACATAAGCCGTATTGAATATGCCGGGCAGAAAGTTCACTGATGAGCCGTTCGTATTCTATTTTCAGCTCCTGATTACTTAATTTCTTCTCAGGCGGAAACTCCGGCACTAATGTTTTCACTTTTACATAAGGCGCCTGTTCGAAGGAAATTACATTT
>CAJVYU010000250.1 GCA_913009735.1 uncultured Fidelibacterota bacterium | reverse complement strand
TGTTGCATCAGGTGATGTGGTAGTTTAGATTGTGTGAATTCGTGTAATTCGTAGTTCTATTTTTCTTTTTTTTCTTTGCTTTTTTTTTTTAATGATACGGCGACCACCGAGATCTACACTCTTTCCCTACACGACGCTCTTCCGATCTCGTCCTACCAGGAGTATCTGAAATCACTTATGATCAATTACCCGACGGAGTCATCCCTAACTCACCGTTTTTGATGCTGGAAGATGCAGTGGTCCATTATCAGCGCTTTAATAATGACGTTTTCCGGGGGAACGAATATTTCAAAGGTAAAATTGGCGCTTATGTTTATGTGAGGGTACACAACGATAAAATTCATGAAGGCACCCTGATCGAATTTAACAACAGCAGTATTTCCCTTAAAACACGAAAAGAAATCAAAACCATATCCAGAAATAGAGTGGATTATATGTACACACGGGATTCAGAAACAATACCGCAATTGCGTCCGGAATTGGCATGGGATATTTATATTAGTAAAATACCTCAAACCGGTTCAATAAATGGAAACTTAGTGTATCTCTCAACGGGATTTGACTGGAATGCGGTATATCGGTTTATATTGAACGGGAAAAAAGGAGAGCTCATTTCGGAAGCGGTCGTGAGCAACTCCAGTAATGTGGATTTTACTCAATACTCTATGAAATTGGTGGAAGGAAATTTGCAGAAAAAAGGCACCAGACCCCAGCCGGTTTACCGTGCAGAAGCGCGGTCTGGAGCTATGGCGTATAATACCCAATCTCCACCCGTTGCAGCGGAAAGTACATTGGGTGACTTTCATATTTTTTCGCTTCCGGAAAAAATAGATCTAAAACAAAACCAAAGTGTAACTGTCCGATTATATGAACCGCGGAAAGTGGATTTTAACAGAACCTTTGTTTTTAAAAATTCTGAAAGAAGCAAGAAAGAAGAGCCACTCCAAATTGAGATTCAGTTGGCCAACACAAAAGAAAATGGATTGAATATTCCTCTGCCCCGGGGGAAGATCAGCCTGTATTTACAATCGCCGGATGGTTCCTTGGAATATGCAGGCGAAGATGATCTGAAACAGATTCCAAAAGGCGAGACAGCCACTATTTCCGGCGGGCGTGCCTTTGACGTGATTGGTAAGCGTATCGTCCTCCACTATGATCGCCAACGGAAGAGTGAGGAAGCATCCATTGAAATCATTATTAAAAATAAAAAAAACACTGCTGTAAACATTCGTTTGGAGGAACGGATCCATGGGGACTGGATTGTTCGTAATGCGTCTGATAATTACATTAAAAAAGATGCATCCACTATTTATTTCCCATTTACTGTAGAAGCAGGCGGTTCTAAAACAGTGACGTATACATACCGCAAGGAATGGAAATAATCCTTTGTGTCAGCACAACCTGATCTAAATACCCCTTTACAATATATTAAGGGTATTGGTCCCAAACGGGCAACCGCATTAGCAACCGCCGGTATCCTGACAGTAGAAGATATTCTATATTATTATCCTCGCCGCTATCTGGATCGTACAACGGTCAAATCTATTCGAGATCTCAAAAAAAATGATGAAGCAACCATTGTGGGTACAATTGAAGTATGCGGCGAACGACAGACTCGGAAACGTAAACTATACCAGGCCGTTCTATCAGATGGAACCGGGTTGATCAATCTGGTCTGGTTTAACGGTGTAAAATATATTAAAAATGCCATACAAAAAGGGGATCGCATGGCTATCCATGGCACTGTGGAGTTTTACAACGGATTGCAAATCATCCATCCGGACTATGATAAGCTGGATACGGATGCGGATCCCATCAATACGGGAGCCATTATTCCACTGTATCCACTGTCTGCTGAATTAAAAAAGGCTCGTATTGACCATCGCAGCTTTCGCCGGATCATTAAGACGTTGGCTGATCAAATCCAATATTTTACGGATTATTTGGATGAAGAAATCATCAGAGTCGGGAATTTATGTTCACTGAAAAACGCTTTACAGAATATTCATTTCCCGGAATCACTTAAAGACCTCAATGAAGCCATTCACAGGCTGAAGTTCGATGAACATTTTTTTCTGCAGCTATTGATGGGTCTTCGGCATCGGTCTTATCAGAAACTGGGTACGAACCCATTGTCTAAATCCGGTCCAAAAGTGAAAAAAATATTTGATGACTTGGAGTTTGAGCTTACATCTGCACAGAAAAATGTGTTAAAAGAAATACGTGATGACTTGGCGAAACC
>CAJVYU010000249.1 GCA_913009735.1 uncultured Fidelibacterota bacterium | reverse complement strand
TCCTCTTTTTTTTTTTAATGATACGGCGACCACCGAGATCTACACTCTTTCCCTACACGACGCTCTTCCGATCTCGATTGCTTTTACTCGTGTGATCTTGCTTGAACCAAAGGGATTAAGCATCGATGAAATCGCATTTATCGTTCAGTTGTCAACGCGTTTGGTCAACGAATACTCGATTCTCTATGAAAAATACAAAAATAATCCCAGCTATCAAGATCGTTTAGACGAAATTATCGGTAAAGCTCTCGGCTTTGATTCCCTGATCAGTTCAGCTCCCTCAACCCAAGAAGATAATAAAAAAAACAGAAAGGCGCTGAACCAATGAGTGACTTTTATTCCACTTTGACCACCAGTGAAAAAATCTATGGTCCACTGGAACAGAAAACATTTAAAAATGCATTGTTACAGTTCTTCACCCGTGAATTCCCACAAGTGGGAGGGGAAATGATCATTGAGCTTGTCATTGATAAGATTGAAAAACTCATCGATTTATATTATCCTAAAACCGAGCGTTTGTCTATGGGGCAAATACTCTGGTTCGCCATCGATGAAAATGAAAAAACAAGTTACCGAAAACCAATGAAAAAAATAAAAATCAAACCGGTTATCCTTACGCTGGTCACGACATCTGATATTCAGGCCCTCAAAGAAGGCATCTCTGTAACGCAAATAAAAAACAAGCTGATCGCCAGACTGTATAGAGAAGCCAAAGAACAAGGAGCCATTTTAGCCGAATCCGACTTAAGTGTGATCCTCCATATGGGCCTGGCCACTATATCCAAGCACACATTGAACTATGAAAAACAATTCCACACTGTGTTGCCAAGACGAGGAACTATCCATGATTTGGGACGCTCCGCGTCCCATAAAAATATGATCTGCAAAAAATGAAAACTTGAAAATAAATCTATCTCTCAAATTGCCAGAGAAACAAACCATACCCCAGAGGCTATTAATCGATACATCACCGATCTGAATCGGGTCGAATTCTGTCTGTCTAAAAAACTTTCTCTGAATGATCTATCGTTCGTTACAAAACTGAGCCCATCATTAATACTTGAATATATCACTTTAATTGACCAAATTAACAATAACCAGAATCTAAATGATCTCCATGATGAATTACCATTCTAAATTGTTTGTGCCAGTTGACAAGTTGTGCATGCCATATGACATAATTTTAGTTTAGTATTAAAAAAATACAAAAGTTTTATTGAATATGATCACAAATTCACGGAAGAAGAAATCTGTTTCTCACTATCATATATTCAAATGATTGTGCTTATAAAATTTTTTCACTCTAACAAACAAACTAGGCAAATTGTCCGCTCATTAATTCAAAATTATCTATAAAATCGAGAAAGAATACCTTCAAAAAACATAAAAAGCGTGCGTTGAAAATTATTGGGTACTTCTCTCTTCAGGAACAGCTAAGAATCTTAAAGGACACATAATGAATGGAATCTCCAATTATTACAAACGATTTCACAGACGGCTCTGGATGGCTTTAATTCGCAACAAATTCAATCAGTTAGGAAATTCTTCCATTAATTTCCCTTACATAATTACAGGATATCGATTTATTTCTATCGGGGATAACGTGACTATTCTGAATCATATCTGGCTCAATGCCATGGCAACTACTGGCAAAAAACCTCTCCTCCTTATCGGGGATAATACCAGAATAAATAGAAATGGGACAATTTCGGCCATAAAAAAAGTGGAAATTGGGAAGAATGTTTCAATTGGCGAGAATGTGTTTATTACTGACAATACCCATGAATTCAGGGATGTGACGGTTCCTATAAAAAAACAACCGATTACCTTTGTAAATGAAACCATCGTCGGCGATCATACATGGATCGGAACAAATGTTACTATTATTGGTGTCAAGATCGGCAAGCATTGTGTTATTGGAGCGAATTCCGTTGTCACAAGAAATATTCCCGATTACAGTGTGGCGGTGGGATCCCCCGCTCGGGTCATCAAGCGCTTCAATAGCAAAACCCAACTATGGGAGCCTGTCGACAAATTCGGAGAATCTTTTTTGCCTTCATCTCCATTCCAAAAGGTACAAACCGCCTGATGGACAGCATTGGATATCTCTACATTTTTATGGCAATCCTTCCTTGGATTATATTCTTGAGATCGGAAGAGCGTCGTGTAGGGAAAGAGTGTAGATCTCGGTGGGCGCCGTATCATTAAAAAAAAAAAATAAGATAAAAATTGCAGATCGGAAGAGCATGCCGTCACGCAATACC
>CAJVYU010000248.1 GCA_913009735.1 uncultured Fidelibacterota bacterium | reverse complement strand
ATGGACGGTTGATGGTAGTATAGATAAAGAGGATGCAGTACGCGCGAATCGTAGGTGTATTACTGGAGTTAGACGTGTCTCTTCCGATCTGTTCTTTTATATTTTTTTTTTAATGATACGGCGACCACCGAGATCTACACTCTTTCCCTACACGACGCTCTTCCGATCTCAAATACTAAATCATCACTTGACGATGTTAAAGAGTTTCTGTTTGACATTACTGTTGCGAAAATAATAAAAATCAAGGAATCACCCCTATCTTTTATTTCTAGTCCAGTATGGCAAATTGAGTCTGAATTTAAAATGCTAAAAAAGGAGACCATCCGGGATTTTCAAAAACTAATTTCAGGTAATGCGCCATTTAAAATGATGGTTGGACCTCTAAATTCAAAAAATAACTCATTAGAATATAGAAAAATAACGAAAATTCCAGCCTCCCATATTTCTGAAGATCTTTATTTTCTATTCATAACTCATCCCAAAAATTGGAAGGTTGGGGAAAATATGACTTGGAAACTATATAAATGGAATGGAGGAGATTGGGGTGAAATTATTGAGAAGGATGAATGGAATATAGAAAGTGAAAACTGTTCGTCTTTCTAAATCAAAATATCTCTCCGGACTCCAATGCCATAAGCGACTCTGGCTGGAAATCCATAAACCGGAGTTAGCGCCACTGTCACCTCCGGGTCAGCAGAGAATCTTTGATCAGGGGACAAGGGTTGGAGAATTGGCAACAGAAGAATTTCCAGATGGTGTGCTAATAAAAGCGGATTACTTGAATATCCCTGAAGCCATAGAACAAACGAAAGAAGCATTGGATAATTCTGTTGATGTCATATTCGAGGGTTGTTTTGTTTTTGAGAATGTTCTTGTCAGACCAGATATTATTCTACGGAATGATCTTGGCGGTTGGAATATGATCGAGGTGAAATCGTCGACCAGTGTCAAAGAGGAAAATATCCATGATGTCGCTGTTCAAACGTGGGTACTTCAGGGATACGGGTTAAAAATGAAGCGAGTTTTTCTGAAACATATCAACCGCAATTGTGTCTATCCTAATCTCTCCGATCTTTTCAAGACGGAAGATATCACAGAACCAGTTAATGCTGTATTAACATCAGTTCCTAAAAAACTTTCAGAATATAAATCCATGTTGGATAAGTCCGAACCAAATGTACTGATTGGACAACATTGCGGCAATCCATACGATTGTCAGTTTGTTGGCTACTGCTGGAAAGACGTACCGGAACATTCCATATTCAATATTCCAAGATTACGCTGGACAGATAAAGAACATTTAATTGAAGATAACAGGATTGGTATTGATGATCTACCGGCAGAGTTTCCACTTAACGAGAATCAGCAAAAGTATATTAATAGCTCGGAAAGTCAACAACCGATCATTGATTGGGACGGCATAAAAGGAGAATTAGACAAGCTTGAATATCCGCTTCATTTTCTTGACTTTGAAACTGATAGCCCGGCGATTCCCAGGTTTGATGGGTTGCATCCCTATGAGCAGTTTCCTTTCCAATACAGCTGTCATATCTTGGATGAAAATGGAAGTCTTAAGCATTTTGAGTATTTGCATAAGTCAGAAAGTGATCCCCGTCAGGGCTTGGTTGAATCATTAACAAAGGCTATTGGTGAAACCGGATCGGTCATTGCATACAACGCAGGATTTGAAAAGGGTGTCATGAACAAACTGGCACAATGGTGCCCGGAGTATTCAGAACAGCTACAGTCAATCATTGAGCGACTATGGGATCAACTGGTTATTTTTAGAAAATACTATACTGATTATCGATTCAAGGGATTAAATAGTCTCAAAAGTGTTCTGCCTGTGATCGTTCCATCTCTGAGTTATGACAAGTTGGATGTTAGTGACGGTATTGAAGCCCAAGTAACCTGGAATGAAATGATTCAAATAGCTGACGGTGATGAAAAGAAATCCATTTTAATCAAAGAACTAAAAGAATATTGTGGACAGGATACATTGGTGATGGTTAAAATTCACCGTGAAGTATTAATCAAATAAGATGAAGAAGTAAAAGTTAATAATATGTCAGATCCTCACCTTAATCTATTTTACAGTTATGATAGGGGTTCACAAAAAGACCCTGATCGCGTTTCCCAGCTGGAGGATAATGTAACGCGTGGTTTACTGGTTGTCTTGCAACAACTTACAAAACCACTTCAACAGAATTTACTATTTGACCTTCTTGGAATTAATAAAAAACTTTTAAAGATCGGAAGAGCAC
>CAJVYU010000247.1 GCA_913009735.1 uncultured Fidelibacterota bacterium | reverse complement strand
CTCTAGATGCTAAAAAGAAAAAGAGATAGATGTTTTTTTTCAAGCAGAAGACGGCATACGAGATAAAGGAATGTGACTGGAGTTCAGACGTGTGCTCTTCCGATCTATACTAAATGTGAGTGTGAACCTCCCAATTCAATATGATAATTATCGACAAATTGTTCAACCTGATGAAACCGGGGAACAACGTTACCATGCATAATAAGATCAATGCATAGGTCGGCAACACAACCAACATCAAATTTTTGTGGATTTGAGTCTATCATATTTCAACTATTTGATTCACACTCACATTTAGTATTCCATAACATTATAATTATGATTGTATTTTTTAACGTATGAAAGAATCATAATTCATCATTTCTTTGAAAATTATCACATCATTTAAACATTCGGATTAAATTTGGATATCTGGAAATATATACTATGAATCTAATTCAGTATGCTATTTGTATCCATAAATTAGAATTGTATTATCTTCTTTGAGAATTGTATATTTGCACAATAAGAGTCATGACATGAAAAGAAAAGAGAAATGGAATCAAGAGAATATTTGGACATTTAGTCAATTATCAGATAATGAGCCTATTATTTGTGGATTGTCAACTTACAAATATACAACAACACCTAGTTATGATATGCACTACGGAATTGAAATGGGGATCGTCCGATCGGGAAAAATGCGTCGTTATTATGAAGATAGTTTTGATGATTTATCCACTGGTGATGTTTGGTTTTGTGGTATGTGGGAACCACACGGTTATGAAATAATCGAAGCGCCTTGTCAAGTGATCGTGATGATCATTCTTCCACAAATACTCGCTGATTTATATTTCATAGAAGCACCCAAAATAAACTGGTTAACACCCTTTATCATCCCTGCCGTGAATAGACCTAAATTGGGTAAAAGAACACAACAAAACATCTTAATGATAGCAAATCGCATTGAAAAAGTTATCCATGAAAATGATCATCAAAAAAAACTATGGTTACGTTTATTTCTTTTAGAAGCCCTTTTAGAAGTCCAAAAAGTATTTCCGTTTTATACATCGCTGGAATCGTTAGAAAATAACGATTACAATTGTATTAATTATGCTATTACAAATCTGATAAAAAGTCATCGTAATGTGACGACAATTGAAATTTCAAATGATTGCGGAATCAGTCGAAATCGTTTTAATTCCATATTTAAAAAAATGATGGGGATTTCTTTTGCCAAATTTTCCCTTCGCTATCGTATTAGCAGCGCTGCAACTGAACTTATAATATCTACTGATCCGTTAAAAATCATTGCTGATAAATGGGGTTTTACAGATGCCAGCCATTTTATTCACAGTTTTGTTAAACATTTCAATTGTACTCCCACTCAATACAGGAAGAATAATACCCGGTAACTCTACGATTCTGTTTTAAAACCTGGATTATTCGCCACAAAAGGCACAAAATTCACAAATGATTGATATTAAGAATGTTACAGTAAACGAATATTTTTATATGTTGAAAAATAATAAGTAAAATATGGCTTTTGTTGGTAAAATTTCTTGTTAACCTGCGTACAGTCTATTTACAAGTCTCATCACTACCCATTGCGTTACCGTGTTAGTGTTGATAAGAATCTGAATTCAATTAGTACGTACAACATTTGATTATCCATCGAAAAACAAGTACGTCAGAATGACCACGTTTATTAGTACACCAAATTAGGAATCAGGCCAACCCAGAAGACAGATGATCAAAGACAAAATCGTTACACCGAGTGTGAGTATCTGCCACCATGGTTGTAAGGTAAAAATGGCAATACCTGCAACTACGAAACCAGTGGCCCCTAGAAGCCAGAATAATCCGATCATCCGAATGCCTGCATCGCCGATATCCAGTTTACCGGAGAGTAACGTAGTCTTATAGATAAGATCCTCAATGGTGACTAATCGCCAGGGTACAACAAAACCCATTAGATGTATCAGTCCGTGTAAAATCAGTACAACTGCTACAATGATACGTATCATCGATATTTTTCTCTATTTGCCATCCTAAAAATTGTTGTATGCGATTTCAGTGATATCCAATTTGATATAGCTGAAATCACCCGAACTCAAGTTCCATACGGCTTCACCACTTATTGGTATCATAATACCGTTTATTTCTTTATAATTATAAATAGGCGTTGACCATGTCTCTAAGTCATATCTGCCATTATTCTCCCTGTAACGTTCGGCAACAAAATTGGTTACCTGACCCTTATCATTGAAATGAAATACGGCTGAGGAGGTCATTCCCTGAT
>CAJVYU010000246.1 GCA_913009735.1 uncultured Fidelibacterota bacterium | reverse complement strand
ACTTTGTGTTTCTCCTGCTTCCTTTGACATTCTTCTCATTGCTTTTAAAGCACCTTGGTCTGTTTCTTTTCTGGGGTGTGGCCGATGAAGAACTGCTCTGATGTTATTCAGGTAGATTCGTACTCTTGAACCCAGGCCTTCACTGCATCTGCCGATGCTGCCGCAACATGCAGTTATTCATCACTACAAGCAAGCCGGCGTCTTCTGCCAGTTGAGCTGCGCCTTCATTGATGACACCATCCTGAAGCCAGAGAGCTTTGGCACCGATTTCAATAGCCGCTTCCGCAATGGGGAGGACATGTTCAGGCCGGCGGAATACATCCACCACATCCACCGGTTTTGGGATGTCCTTCAATGAAGGATAACATGTTTCCCCTGCAATTTCGGTCTGCCCGGGGTTCACCGGAATGATTTCATAACCCTGATCCCGGAGATAAAGAGCCACATAATGGCTGGGCCGTTCAGGTTTTGCAGACATGCCAACCACGGCAATGGTTTTCATTTTATAGATTTTTTGAATAGTCTCGATTTCATTCATAATGTGATATCCTCTATTTATCAATATTACTCCAATAGTATATAATCGTAACAAATATTCATATCTGTACCAAAGCGATTGTCCGAATTATCAATGTAGTTCATCATCATTGTTTGTGACCCCTTTGTGTTTCCCCTATGACAGGGGAAAAATTTAGGATGAAACCATAGACCTTCTCCCCTGTAATAGGGGAGAATTGAAGAGGGGTTAAAAATATGGAAAGACGGTTAGCTTGTGACTCCATTATCTTTAATCCCCGATCCGCCAGCCGGCGGACTGGATTTCGCGTCGCTCAACTTAATCCTCATTCCTAATCCTTTTTAAACATATTCTTAAAAACATACGTAATAATTTTCGGATTTTCTTTCAGGCGCCGGATGGAATAATCAAACCAGTCATTGCCAAAAGGCACATATTGCCTGACCTTGAATCCTTTATTTAATAGTGCTGTTAATTTTCCGCTCATGGGGACTCCGTACAACACCTGGAATTCAAAACGATCATTGCTGATTTGGTTTTGTTCAATCCAATCTTCAATTTCATCAATAATAAAAATATCATGAGTCGCAATGGCAGGATATCCTCCGCCTTTAAAGACTTCCTTAACCAATTCCACAAATTGATTTTGGATTGTTTGGCTATCCTGATATGCGACCGCTTCCGTTTCCCTGTAGATACCTTTACAGATACGGACGTTTAGTTTTCCATTGTTTAATCGGGAAATATCATCCGGAGAGCGGTGAAGATAGGCCTGGATAACCGGACCTACATTTTCAAACCGGAGCTTTGCTTCCAGGTATAATTTGATGGATGCATCCGTGTAGGGTGAATTCTCCATGTCGATGCGGACAAAACTGCCGGTGGTTTTTGCTGCCTCAAGTAAACGAAACAAGTTGTCCCGTACGACATCGTAACTCACATCAATCCCAAGATGGGTGGGCTTAATGGAAATATGACCATCGAGATTTTGTGCCTTTATTGCATGGAGTAAATCAATATATGAATGGGTGACGTGTTCTGCCTCATCCTGTGTTTTAACGTGCTCACCCAAGATGTCGGTTGTTACTGCGAAGCCTTTCTCATTCAGTGTCTTAATATGCAGAATCGCTTCATCAATGGTTTCTCCCGCCACGTAGGGCTTGGCGAAAGGTTTGCTCATCCAGCGGGGGAAAAGGGGAAGAATGGCCGATAGTGCTGAATTTACAAGACTCATAGATGCTAAAATTTAGTTGAAGTTGTCATGGCTCAACAATGGGAAAAATATAATACCACAGGACTTGAGTTAATCCCGACTGTCAGAAGGAGAAGGCTTGACTTAAGGACTGAGGGTCACTTAATAATAGGATTTAAACAACCACATTCTTTTTTAAACCCGGAGGTTTTAGAATATCCACGCTTGAATATGAAACTCCTATGGAGTTTTTTTGTTCTTTATTTATACTACAGACATTTAATCCCTACGGGATTTACTGGAAATACTGAAGAATGATGGACAATAAACCCGGTACGGGTTAAATGTCTGTAGAAAATAGAGTAAAAAACAAGACGCAACTCCAGCGGAGTTGAATGTTCTCATCTTCTTATTGGGCTAAAGCCCCCGGTGGTTGGTTTTTAACATACCCCCGCCATAAATAACGGGGTAATTATTTCAATATTACAAACATTTTGAAGGTTTGGGAATAAGGTTCGGATTTTGGAATTTCTCCTAATCCGTATCTCTTTAATTTTTATCCATAATTTCCG
>CAJVYU010000245.1 GCA_913009735.1 uncultured Fidelibacterota bacterium | reverse complement strand
AGTACGCTCTCGGTGAAGGAACGGCTGTTGATATGAAACAGGCTTTCTATTGGATTGCAAAAAGCGCTGAACAGGGGAATGCTGATGCTCAAATGATGTTAGGAACTATGTATGATAATGGTGAGGGAACATTGGTTGATAAAAATAAAGCTTTTTATTGGTACAAAAAAAGCGCTGAACTGGGAATTGTTAGTGCACAATATTCTTTAGCGGTAAAGTACTATATAGGTGAAGGAACTTTAACTGATGAAAACAAAGCTTTCTATTGGGTAAAAATGAGTGCTGAGCAAGGCAATGCTAGTTCTCAATATATGTTAGGAATTATGTATTTTGATGGTGATGGAACATTGTCCAACAAACAAGAAGCGATGAAATGGATACGTGAATCCTATGAAAATGGTAATGAAAATGCTAAGGATTATTGGGAAGAAAATGAACTTTGGAAGTATTAATTATATTATAAAAGTAATATAGCAATAATTATCTTTTCGAGACCAACCCACGCCTTTGATAGGTAGGGGGCTATAAAACACTCTTGCACACCACAGGGAAATTGTAAACGCTTATTTTTATGGTTCTTTTGTAACTTAGACAAGGACAAAACACACATCGGAGCAATTATGACATTAGAGAAAAAAGAGGAAGTAATGCAGGAATTCATAGAAACGGTAGTTAAACAGTTAGTTGATAAACCGGATGAAGTAAATGTTAACGTTGTAGAAGGCGAACAACAAATACTATTTGAATTAACTGTTGGTGATGGTGATTTTGGAAAAGTAATCGGAAAAAAAGGTAGAAACATTTCTGCCCTGCGCTCACTTTTATTTGCAATCAATGCAAAAAATGGTGGAAAACGCGCCCGTTTAGATGTTATCGATAAAAATGAGAAACGAGATTAAGTAATATGGAAAAAAAGTTTGCCATTGCAAGAGTTGCCAAGCCTTTTGGTATGAAAGGCGCCGTTCGGTTAGCTCCTTTATCTCGATATTGTGAAGACTACATATCGGAGAAACCGATATTTTTAGGTGACTCCGAAACATCTAACACTAAGGTTGAGCTATTAGAAAAAGCAAAGGATGGCAAACAAGTCCGTTGCGTATTCAAGGGTATTGATTCACGCGACGAAGCGGAAGCAATAAAAGGGAAATATGTATATGCTTCCGTTATGATTGATGATGAAATCAATCAAATTTCCGGTGATTTAATTGGCTATACAGTTGTCACTGATATTGGTGATATTGTTGGTGAATTGATTGAAATATTGTGGCTTCCGGTTAATGATATTTACGTAATTCGTAATAGTAATCGTGAGATTTTAATACCGGTAATTCCTGAAGTAATTAAATCAATTTATCATGATGAGAGAGCGATAGAAATTACTCCGATGGATGGTCTGCTGGATTGAAGCAGATCGTAATTATTACACCTGTACCGGATACAATTGATAGTCTTATCGCAAACAGCATGCTTAGGCAGGCTGTTGAGCGAAATGTTGTGGAGTTTAAGGTTGTGAACCTGCGAGACTTTACAAAAGGAAATTATCGCCAAATTGATAATGAACCATTTGGCGGCGGTGACGGGATGGTAATGATGGCAGAACCATTGTTCAAAGCAATTGATCATAGTATGGAACAATTGGATTCTGATGATGTGAGAGTGGTGTATCCATCACCACAAGGTGTTCAATGGACACATGAATTGGCTATGGAAAATAGTCAAATTGACAAGCTAATTTTTATTTGTGGTCACTATAAGGGAATTGATGAACGCGTTATAGAAAAATATGTAACGCATGAATATTCAATTGGTGATTTTGTTGTTACAGCTGGAGAGCTTCCGGCGATGATGATGATTGATAGCATAGTGAGATTGATTCCCGGTGTGTTGAATAAGTATGATTCGGCAATGAGTGATACGTTTGCATCAGATTTATTAGATGTACCATATTATACTAGACCGCGTGAAATTGAAGGTTTGAAAGTACCGGATGTCTTAATTGAAGGGCATCATAAAAAAATTGATGAATGGCGTAACGCTCAAAGAGAAAAACGTACAAAGGAAAAACGCCCTGATATTTGGAAAAAATATTTAGAGAAAAGTGATCTTACGGAGAAAAAGAAATGAACAAATTACATGAAGTAACAAAAGATTTATTGAAAAAGAATATCCCTAGATCGGAAGAGCGTCGTGTAGGGAAAGAGTGTAGATCTCGGTGGTCGCCGTATCATTAAAAAAAAAAAACATACAAATAAAGATGCTGTCCATGTCATAACATAACATAAGATAAGTCATCTA
>CAJVYU010000244.1 GCA_913009735.1 uncultured Fidelibacterota bacterium | reverse complement strand
TCTTGCACTTGACATCTGCAACGCATCTGTGTTTGTTTTTTTTTTTAATGATACGGCGACCACCGAGATCTACACTCTTTCCCTACACGACGCTCTTCCGATCTCATTGGTTTTAGGAATTCTTCAAGTAACATCTCACCTGGATGTGTTGGCGTACGGTTTGTTGGAATTCTAACCATTTTAGCCTCCTTTAATGGTAATCCACTATTTCTACATCAATTGGACCTAGTTCAGTCCAACTGAAACATATCCTATACTGCTTGTTGATACGAATACTATATTGACCTTCCTTGTTACCTCTCAATGCTTCAAATCGGTTTCCCGGTGGGATTCGAAGTTCAGATAGATGAACGACAGAATCTAATTGATCAAGCTTTCTAATAGCAACTGATCGAAGGTTAATAGGGCATCTCTTCCGGGCAATTTTCGAATCAATACCGTTGAAAATATCTTCGGTACCTTTATTAGAAAATGATCGTATCACGGAATAATAATAGCACGGATATCAGGATATTGCAAAGACTTTTTTATTAAGGTTGCCAAATTTGTTTTTAACCCGCCTAATTTTCCACTATAATGATCCACTCAATGTCGTGATAGTATACATAACGATGTCAGATTATCCCCAGATAATATCCTCATTCTGTTCGTGCCAATGGAGGTATTTTTCGCCGTAATGGTCATCAATTTTTCCTCTGCGGACTTTCATTGTGGGTGTTATTAATTCGTTGTCAATTGTCCACATATCTGTTACTACAACAGTCGATATGCATTCAAACGACGCGAGCTCATTATTGATGTTCTTTACTGTTTTTAAGACAGAATCAGCCACAACAGATCTTTCGGATTCTAAACCAATTTCAGAAAGATTAATTAGAGCCAATGGTTGAGGTATCCCATTTCCCACCACACAGATCTGCTCGATAAAATCATTGGACATAAAATTGTCTTCAATTGGATTGGGAGTCACATATGAACCCTTTGCAGTTTTAAAGGCATCCTTGACTCGGCCAACAATTCTCAAATATCCGTTTTCATCCAGCGATCCTCTGTCACCACTGTAGATCCAACCGTCTTTTAGTATTTCAGCAGTCGCTTCAGGATCTTTATAATACCCTACCATATTATGCGGCGTGTACAGTAGTAACTCGCCGGAATCCGGATCAATTTTAATCTTACAATACGGCCCCGCTTTTCCCACAGAATCTAAAGGAGCATCTTTTTGGGGAGCGTTGGTAATCATCGCGGTGGTCTCTGTCATACCATATACCTCAATGAGATGGATATCCAGTTTCTTAAACCATCGTTTCAAATTTTCCGGTGTAATGGCTGCTCCGGTCATAGCCGTCCGTAAGTTTTTAAGTCCCAGAGCTGTCCGAATTTTTTTCTTTATAATTCCGGAAACCACAGGAATCTTTAACAGAAAATCAATTTTTTTCTGGGGAATTTTATTGAGAACACCCAAGTGAAACTTCGTCCAAATACGGGGAACGGCAAATAGAAATGTGGGTTGTGTATCCTGAAGGTTTTTCGCAAATGATTCCAATGATTCTGCAAATGAAAAAGTCCCTCCATTCATTAAGCACGTAGATTCAACGGCAACGCGTTCGGCAATATGGTTGAGTGGTAAAAACGAAAAATACGTCTGGTCATTTTTATTTAATAGTCCGAGATGATTCGTTTGTGATTCAATTTCTCCGATCATTGATAGATTTCTGTAATTCAGCATAACACCTTTTGGAGAACCGGTTGTTCCTGATGTAAACAAAATTGACCATAAATCGTCCAGATTCGGTATGTAATTTTCCTGTATCGGTTCGCAGTCCTGAATACAATCGTTCCAATCTTCACCTTGTGTGATATCTGCATTTCCTTTATAATGGGGAAATTTGATGATGTGAACATCTGATGGAACAGCTTCACTTTTATCTCCCCAGCTATCCAATTTTCCGATAAAGAGAAGTTTAATATCACTTTTAAGGATTACTTCATTCAGTTGGAACTTTGGCAAACTGGAATAATAGGGAACGGAAACAAAGCCACCCATCATGATCGCCAGATCTGATAAAATCCAATGAGAGCAGTTTTTTGAAAGTAGCCCTATATGATCTCCTTTTTGCAACCCTTTCTCTTTCAAAAAAGCAGTCATTTTTCTGGCTTCAATTCCGGCTTCTTTATACGTCAGCGTTTTCCAATTGTCGCCATAAGGCTGTCGGAGAAATACTTTATCTGGCTGCTCTTTTTCCCATTTATAAAAATATTCTAAAATTGTTTTAAGATTTTTTTCTATTTGATTTATG
>CAJVYU010000243.1 GCA_913009735.1 uncultured Fidelibacterota bacterium | reverse complement strand
AACGGTAACAAAGTCTCATAATGTTCGTGTCTAGATTTATCATTATACCAATTAAGTGGAAGTAATTCCACTTTTTTTATTTTTTTATTTATTATTATTTTTTTTTTTTTTTCAAGCAGAAGACGGCATACGAGATAAAGGAATGTGACTGGAGTTCAGACGTGTGCTCTTCCGATCTGAGAAAATTTTTCAACTTCCCAACGCCATGATGTATAAACCTTTTCCGAAAGGCGACCGGAGCGGGAACTGTGCCAGGCAATAGAAAAGATGAAATCATTCTCCAACGCCAGGTCACGAATCGCTCGAACTTCCGACTCTGACCAAGGTTCCTGACCCCTGTAATAATCATAATGAGCCGCATAATCGGATGGATCCAGTTCCATGAAGGTATCACCAAACACCCAGTTGAAATCATAATTACGGTTGAAATCAACACCATCAATGTCATTTCCTATGGACGGATCATAATCGAACACGCCATTTGGATATGGACCGCCTGGGCTAAAATCATGTTTATTTTTTCGATAACTAAAATCGAGTCCGGAATGAACCACATTGAGTCCTTCCGGGTTATATGTTGGTACAATCCAAATTTCTAAATTTTGGCGCAAGAAATTTACATGCTGAGCTTCTGCCGGTGGCGGATCCAGGAGAAAGAGCATCAAATCAATGACTGCTTCAACACCAAGGATTTCTTCTGCATGGCACTGGCCTAAAAATAGTATTCTACCTTCATCCTCTTTTACATTGGCGTTATCAGAGATTTTAACCGCTTTAATGGGCAGGTTTTCTTGAGATGAGTAACCGATAGTTTCCAAATGATAAATGTTGTTATAAGCTTCGACCTGATCCAATGAATCCAGCAGTGTTTCAATCTCCGGCAACGTATGGTATCGTGGATCCAAAACCTGACCGGATATCATTCCGCAAAAAAAGAAGACTAAAAAACAAAATTTATTCATATTCTTTTATTACACCGCCTCACGAGATCCCTCTTCGTACGAGGAGGGGATTATTGGTTCTTCAAACAAAATAAGTTCATTTGTAGAGGTGGTGATAAAAAGAATTGAGAATAGGAAATTCATATAATTGTTACATAATATATTACTTTAAGTAAGTAAACTTACCGCTTGCTATATTACCACTTGACTTGATCGTGTAAATATATATTCCACTGGGAAGTTCTTTTTGTAACAGGTCCTTTCCGTTCCATGAAATTTGGAATTTTCCGGCATGGGTTGGTAACAAAATCTGTTGATAAACCAATTGACCCAAGATATTGGTTATTGAAAATGACACCGGTTCCACTTCAGCGATCTCAATATCCAATACAACTGTACTATTAAACGGATTTGGATACGCTGAAGAAACCTTGAATTCAGAAGGGACCACTTCGTCATCGATACCAGCCCCAATACTTTCTAAACCCTGTGCATACAAATTCTTAAGGTCGGCTTTACCGGAACTGCGCATATCCACCCAATGCAGCAACCACACCGGGTTCATATTTATATCAAAAGACAATAATTCGAATTGTGGTGATGACTGGTTGTGGTATTCACTGACGATTGGAACACCACCTTCTTGATATAGCAGTTCTCCGGATTCAGTTACACCTTGTAAATAGATATCAAAACCTCCGGACAGGACAGGATCGCCGTTATCGAAACCCCGTTCATCTTCCCAAGCAACGATATAGAGGCCATCATAAACCATTGCCGGGGAGCCCTGAAAAAGGTCTTCATGGCAGACAAGAATGGGATCACCGATTAGATCAAGATCGAAACTGATAAATTGACCCGTAATATTAAAATCAACGCCATTTTCAAAATCTTCCCAAACAACGAATATATTTTCATATCCTTTTTCTATAATAATATTTGACTGATCGTTATCCGCAGAAGTCACGGCAACTCCGGTGTTTGATTCCAATGTTCCATCCTGGTATATCTTATTCACATAAATATCCTTAGAGAAATTGCGTAGCTCTTCCCAGGCAACAATGGCTGCATCCCCATTGTTTAGTTCAACTAACTCAAGTTTTTCCGGGTCACCGGTATTATCCAGAATATATCCACCTTGAACTCCATTAGACCCAAGTTCACCATCAGTGGTAATAAAATTATACCGCAATGTCCCTGATTGCGCAACATCTTCTACCCAAATGACCATAATATTACCGTTTTGCATCACCATCGTCGCTTCGACGTAGTTGTCAATCCAAAACCCATCAACAATTTGCACACCGCTTTCCAGATCGGAAGAGCGTCGTGTAGGGAAAGAGTGTAGATCTCGGTGGTCGCCGTATCATTAAA
>CAJVYU010000242.1 GCA_913009735.1 uncultured Fidelibacterota bacterium | reverse complement strand
TTTTTTTTTTTTCAAGCAGAAGACGGCATACGAGATAAAGGAATGTGACTGGAGTTCAGACGTGTGCTCTTCCGATCTGGGGTATCCGATCTTCTCCCGTAAAATAGTAAATTTGTGGGATGCATTACCCAGCAAATCAAATGGAGTTTGAAGAAATGTTTAAAACTGAGCAAGATTGTATCGACTATTTGATATCTGTGAGATGGCCTTATGGGTTTGAATGCCCAGTATGCGGTTCGATTCGATCTTGGAAAAAGAGCAAGGGACGATACGAATGTGTTGATTGTCATAAGGAAACAACAATTACTAATGGGACAATATTTCATAAATCAACCAAACCATTATTGATTTGGTTTCGGGCAATTTGGTGGATGGTTGCTCAAAAGAATGGCGTTAGCGCAAAAGGGTTGCAGAAAATTCTTGGTTTAGGAAGTTATCAAACAGCATGGACTTGGCTTCATAAATTTAGAAGACTTATGGTTTTAAGCGGTAGAACCAAATTGCATGGGGTTGTTGAAGTTGATGAGGTACTAATTGGAGGAAAGACCTCTGGTAAGAGAGGACGAGGAGCAGAAGGAAAAAGTTTAATTGCTGTAGCTGTAGAAGTAAAAGGTCGAAAAACGGGAAGAGTGAGATTGGCAAAAATTCCTGATGCCTCAAGCAATAGTTTGAATACATTCATTGAAAATAACATTGAACCATCATCATTAGTTATTACAGACGGTTGGCCAAGCTATAATGAACTGAAAAAAAATGGCTACAATCATAAAGTACAAAAGTCTACAGTGAAAGATGAAGGCGAGGAAGTTTTACCGAATGTTCATAGAATAGCTTCGTTGTTAAAAAGATGGTTACTTGGAACACATCAGAGTTATTTAAACAAAAACAAGTTGGAATACTATCTTGATGAATATGTGTTCCGATATAATAGGCGAACATCAACAAGTAGAGGACTCCTTTTCTTGCGATTAATTGAGCAGGCAGCAATAACAGCACCTGTCTCATATGAAAAAATTACTAATGAAAATCACGGGTTATGATCGGATACCCCATATAAATTAATCCGGTTTTGGCCTGGTTTTATGGAACAGGCAATTCAACCACACTGCTTTTTGTAAGAAATTAACAAACTTCATTTCAAATTACCTTTATCTTTGCAAAAGAAATTGATGAAATCATGATTTTTCTCAAAATATTATTGGTATCCGTAGTTATTCTGGCACTGGCATTTGCAGGCTTTGCCGTTAAAATGTTCTTTAAAAAAGACGGTGAGTTTAAAAAACAATGTTCATCCGTAAATCCTAAAACCGGCCAGGCCATTGGATGTGTTTGTGGTAGTGAGGGCGACGAAAAGTGTAAGAACAAAGAACAAATCACAGCCCTGAAAATTAAAATACAGGAACTAAAAGCCAATTAAACATCCCACTCACAAATCAGTAGGCGGTTGCGATCATTAAGGAAATTTATCTTTTCTTTTTTTTATCTTTTCAATAAATATTTCATCCCCCTTGCAACCCTTTTTGTTTTTTTCCCAGGCGACATCTACCTTTAGCGGGAATTCGGCATTTTTCAAATTCAGTTGACTACCGGCAGGCAGCTTATAGAACCGGTAGGTCTTCTCCCCTATATTAATAAACCAACCCCCGCAACAGGCACACATCCTTAAATCAGGGCCTGTAATGGTGGCTTTCTGAAAGGCTGTATCCTGTTTCATGCCGCAGGCTGAAAAAAACAAACAGGATAAAAATACAACGAAGATGAGGTTTTTCATGTGTTTATATTTTTACAATTAATCATTCTCCCTGTGTGAACCGACGGGTTAACCCGTCGGTTAATGGATGTTTCATTTGCTTAACCGTTGTTGGTGTCCTCACCAACAACGGTTAAGCAACCCGGTAGCAGTTGGTGCGGACACCAACCGCGGGGGTTGCGCTAAAGAAAGATATTAATAATTCGTTTCCTGAATTTCAAAATAAGATTGGGGATGCAGGCAGGCCGGACAGATCTTGGGTGCTTTTTTGCCTTCGTGCAGGTAACCGCAGTTACGGCATTTCCAAATAATTACCCCTTCCCTTTCAAACACCTTTCCTTCTTCCAGGTTACCGAACAATTTGTTGTACCTTTCTTCGTGGGCTTTTTCAACCCGTGCAATCATCCTGTAAGCCACGGCAATATCCTTAAAACCTTCTTCTTCGGCAATGTCTGCAAACATGGGGTACAATTCGGTCCATTCTTCATTTTCACCTTCGGCAGCCGCTTTCAGGTTTTCGAGGGTCGTGCCGATTATGCCTGCAGGATAAGTAGCTGTGATCTCCACCGGGCCGCCTTCAA
>CAJVYU010000241.1 GCA_913009735.1 uncultured Fidelibacterota bacterium | reverse complement strand
CGCGAACGTATTGACTCATTCTGTTATGTGTCTTATTAAGAACAGTTAATTAATTTCCTCTATTATATTATATTATTGTTTTTTTTTTAATGATACGGCGACCACCGAGATCTACACTCTTTCCCTACACGACGCTCTTCCGATCTAATATAACTCGTAGTATCAATAGGATGGAACTGATGGATAAAGCCAAGATTATGTGATGGTTTTGGATAAATTTTATCCCCAATTAAATAAAATGAAGTATCCGAATCCCATATTATTCCAAAATTAGAAGTTAAATATTCAGGTATTATTTGATCTGAAATATAATTAAAAGCTGTATCGACTAATTGGTATTTTCTTTGAAGGTCTTTTGTAAACCAATAAGTACCATCAGAAAAACTCTTAATGTGTGTTGCTGTTCCATAATCATCCAGGTAAAATTTTGCTTTCAGGCTGTCAAAATCACTGTTGAATTCATAAAGAAATGGTATTGGAGTATTGTTTCCTATCAATACCGAACCGCCGCTTAAAACATTTCCGTCATCGGTAAGATCTGCATCCAGATTACTGATTAAATAATTTGCCGGAAAAAGATAAACAATAGTATCATATACGTTTAATTCTTCATTCATTCTAAATAAACTAATTCCACCATCTAATCTTGAGCCCAATGTGTCCGATATTATTGATGTTAAGATAAATTCATTGTTTTCATTAGGAACCAGAATATTAGTAACATAAATGCTTTTTCCTGGGTAAAAGAAAATTGTACTATCAATAAGAAAACCGTTTTTATTAATGTGAACAATTAAGGCTTTTCGATATTCTGGATTTTCAATTTTTGATATACTGGCACTAAATAGATAATCATTTCCAGGAAGTTCGATAATATCAGTGAATATTTCATTGTTCGGTGTTGAGAATATAAATTCAAAAGATGTGTTTTGACTCCATGCATAATAGCTGTATCCCAAGATAAAAATGCCTATTGCTAATAGTTTTTTCATATATCTACAATAAAATTACCGGTTAACCCGAGTTTAGGCTAACCGGTATAAATTAATAAATTTTAATTTGGAGGAGGTGCCTGTGTTGGTATCCCGTAAGTAACTAAATATAAGTGATAAAACCAACTCTGGTTTTCATTAAATGCAAGGTCATCAATTATTTCTAATCTTACAAAATCTTTTCCCGGAGGCCTTAACCCACCATCATAATCGTATGTGTAAATTATATCATCTGATTGCTGCAGGTAATAGGTAAGCAAATCATTGGTCAGGCAATTGTCTTCAGGATAGTCCCAACCAACATAAAGTCGTTCATTCCCATTTGAGTCAAGAAAATCCCATCCATTCGTCCACAAAGTTTCCAAATCAGTATAAAATATCTGTTCTCCCGACACCGGCATGGGATTGTTCAGCCGCCATTGCAGTTCGTTGGAACCGTCGGAAACCCCGACTTCGGTGCCGTCGCATTTTCCTGCCAGAGGACCACCCAGGGTTCCCCAAATCCAGTCATCGTCCTCTGCAAAAGGTACATAATTACGGGGCAGGTCAAGCCCAAAACCTGTTGCCACGGAAAGGTAGCCAGTGGTGCCCACAACGGAGTCCATCGTTACATCGGAAAATACCACGTGTTTTACAGGGTTGGCAATCCCGTTATACTGTATGTTCAGCGTGTCATCCATCTGCCAGTAAACGGTTGTTACATCATCCATTAATACCATCTGGTTTGCGTCAACAGTGATGGAATAAAAAGATTTTTTCACCAGGAGGTTGGCAGCGGAAGAATCGGAAATGGCGTAATTGTAGTTTAATGACGCTTCCATGTTCCAGACAGCCGAATCCGCCGTTATCATTTCTCCTGATTTCAGGTTGTTTTTCAGTTTGGCGTCAAACTGCCGGATCAGTGCAATCACCTTTTGGCTGCGGGAAAGCATTTGTTCATTTTCGGTTGTTGGTTTTTCCATTGGATTCTTTTTACAGGAGTGAATTGTAAAAACCACTCCTGCGATGGCAAGTATAATAATAATTTTTTTCATTTTCAGTATTTTTAACGTTTATATTTTTCAATTAAGGATTATGTCCCGGTTTTAATTCACTAACCGGTGACAAAATATAAAGTTAAGGCGGGCGGCGGGCTTCCTGACCGGAACAGTAAGAAAGGTTTACAAAGGTGAATAAAGCACTTCTCTCTCTCTCTCTCTCTCTCTCTCTCTCTCTCTCTCTCTCTCTCTTCCTCTCTCTCTCTCTCTCTTCACGGGTTCGGGGGTTTGCGCTATTTTCATTAAATAGCAACCGTTCCAAATAATTATTAAACCGTATTTCATTTCGGGTCATCAAAAGGCAG
>CAJVYU010000240.1 GCA_913009735.1 uncultured Fidelibacterota bacterium | reverse complement strand
GTTAATCGATGTATCACGTTTGGGCGTTTCTTTTGGCGGGTCGGGGCAGGCGGTGAAAAGGAAGAAGGATAAAGCAAGTCCGGCGAAGGTACATAGGCGAGGGAGAAGCCAGCCTGCGCTCCAGCTTCTGCAGGCAGGGAAGAAAAGAGCCTGCTTTTGAACTTGTTTAATTAATTGTTTCATTTCAATGCGTACATCCCTATCGTATTTTCATTTGAATCACTTATTTCGTTTATTTTTATCCAAACACTGGGGTAACTAATCTGCAATATTTCTTCCAATCGCCGGCGCTGAAAACCATACTGCTGAAACAAATAACGAAACATATCATGCTCAAATCGTTTGTCGGCATCTTTCCAGTCTAAATCCATCGAGTACCTCTCTATGTACAGCGCCAGACTCTCCACCTTATGATTTTCATCATATTCCTTTACCCTGTCCCCGATATTGGGAATGACAAATCCTTCTTTCTGCAGGCGGCTCTTTGCAGAAAAGAATGTTGACGGACTCACGTGTAAACGCCTGAAAAATACTTCTCTGATATGGGTTTGATTTAAGTGCGCCATCATGAAATGGTATTGGAATAATTGATGAATTTCCTTCCAGGTTTTACCCAGGGCAAATTGAAATAATGCTTCCATGGGTTTTTCATCAAACTTGCTGTAGGCTATCGTTTCCAGATATTGGATGTACGCCTTCACTGCATCTTTCCGGACGCCTGTAAAGGAAAAACCCATTCGTATCTGTTCCATGGCATAGTCATACCCCTGTTTATAGTAAGACAGGGCTTGTTGAGGCTGGTTTAACCGGGTATAACAATCCCCGAGATAAGTACACTCTTCCGGCAATTGGTCTACGACATGATTGATCTTTGCAATATTATAGGCTTCAAGGTATTTTTCTGAGGCAGTCCTGTAGTCCAGTTTTTGGTAATACACAAAGCCAATGTTTTCCACCATAAGAGTTCGAAGATAATAACTTTTTACATCTTCAAGAGCTGTGTTCAGCACATTGAGCGCTTTATCATATTCACCCTTATTGGCATAGGTAAAACCAATGGAATTATAGATCATATCCACCAGGTAGTAGATATTTATTTCTTTGGCAATCTTTAACGCTTTGCTGAAATAGTCAAGGGCGTTTTTCCAATCTTTTCTTCCTTCATAAATAATTCCCAATCGAATCATTACCATCACTTCCATAAAAACCATCTTCCGCTTGTGGAACTCATTAACATAAGGAATGATACCAGCCACATCTGTTTGACTGGTTTTATGAGCATTTAAAAACTCAATCTGGAAACGGATGAGTAACTGAAGGTTTTCATTGACTGCATGTTTATTCGCCAGAACGGCATATCTTTCTGCTTGCAAATAATCCCAAACTTTCCCATAAAATAAACATTGTTCATAATAAATAAAGGCCAGGTAATCATTTTTCACTGTATCCCGGTTTTTTTCAGCGATTTCCTGAGCTGTATCCAAGATTCCCTTTGCTTCAATAAAATCCCCTTCCAAAGAGAGGGTTTTCCCAATTCCGGCCATCATAACTACTTTTAGCCGAATATCATCGATCTGCTCCGGGTCGGTCTGTTTATATAAAGGGTGCAGTTCCTTCAGGTTAAAAAACCCAACCTGATTCAGGTAAGTGAGAAAGAACTCCTTTTGCTCCTGATCGTTGGCAGTGACTCTGTGTTTTGTTCTATTGCTTGTTTTATCCATTATTTCTTTTGCGGTCCCTAAGTGTTGTGGAATTAATTTTTTGGCTGAAGGAGCTTTTTGCTCCTGTAGACAGGGTAAAGGCTAAATTTGAAATGTTAAAACGTCTTTTCATAATGAGCTTGCATTTATAATTTTAAAAGAATCTTCTGACTCTGATTATAACATAATACATATTTATTGTACTGTTTAAACGATTTTATTTATCTATTATTAGTATATATGATATAGTTTATGACATAACAGTCAGTTATGTCCTTTGACACATGCCCTTTAGTTTAATATAAACAATAAAATGGTTATATAGATAAAACGTAATTATTTGACTTTTGCTCTACATTTTTATGCTTTATTCCGCTAAAAAAGAAAAACCGTTTTATCACAAATAATGTCTCCTATAACAATCTAAAAAAACGGCAATATAACTATTGGTTTATAAACAATAAACAATCCAAGTTAAGCCTACTTTGATTAAAGATATTTATTCTGACCCCGAGTTGTACGATGCTGCCCACTGGTGGAAAACCAATGATATTGAATTCATAGCTGATTTCGCGGATGAATTTGGTGGCCCCGTTTTGGAATTAGCCGCAGGAACGGGACGGTTAGGTTTGCCAATTCTAAAACGAGAACATACATATACCGGAATTGAA
>CAJVYU010000239.1 GCA_913009735.1 uncultured Fidelibacterota bacterium | reverse complement strand
CAGGATGCCAAAATGTATCAGGCCGACAAATGTAAAAAAATCATACTAGTAATGAACTACTGTTTTTAAATTCACGCTAAAGAGCATTAGTTTGTAATAGTTAAAAATTAAAGTCATTACTTCACGAAGAACGAATAATGATTCTCTTTTATAAAACGTCATGCTTTTTGATGTATTTAGATATAGTAAGCTGCATATCAATGTTTTGACAATGTATTTTGTCGTGTTGGATAACGATATGGAAACGCGTACCGCTGTTAAGCGTTAACCTTTTCCGGGAATCGTTTTCCTATTTTCGTGAAAAAGTCGAAAAAAAAATTGTTTTCAGCGAGAAAAATCTGTATCTTTACACGCTATTTACCGTGGTTTAGACAGTCATAGACAAGGGCTTACGCCTGGAGATAGCACGAGAGTCATCGTTCTTGAAGTCTCATTTTGGGAAAAAATTCTCATTTTAGAAAAATTCTTAAAAATGGGAAAATGGTTTTTATTTACTCAAACAATGGCCAATCGCGGTTTTGAGCCTATTTGTAAATCTTTGGAACGATTCTTGTCATTGAAATTGAAGTAATTGAAATAAATTTATATGTAAAAAACTCTACCGAGCAACTTTAATGAAAACATCCGTTAAAATAGCAGTGTTGGCTTCTGTAATTATTTGTTCTGTTTCTTTTGTTTGGGGGCAAAACATTCCTCAAAACAATCAAACCCGGAGGCAGATATTACATGAATTTAACACGACAACACTTCCTGCCGGGTTCCGGGCGGGGCTTCAATGGCAAAAATTTATTAAACCCCGGCACAAAGAAAAATCCATCAATCAATTTACCTACCATATTGATACCGCTGTGGTTTACTCTAATGATGTCAATCCCCAACGATTTATTTATTTCTACGATTCTGCCGGGAATAAAACCGCCAGTTTTATTGAACTTACAGCGAATGGAAACTGGAATTATGTTTCTATGGATACTGCTACGTATGACTCTGTGGGAAATCAGTTAACCTTGTTGTCTAAGATATGGAGCAATGACAGTTGGGTAAACGCTTCCTTATCTGTTTTAACTTATGCCGTGAATCATAACATAATTACTCAGGTGAATAAAGTTTGGACGAATAACAGCTGGGAACCTACTGACAGTAGCCATAATACGTATGATTTTAATGGAAATAAAGTGGCTTCTTTTCTTGCCAACTGGAATGATTCAACTTGGGTAAGCAATAGTTTTAACCTCTATTCTTACGATTCTGTAGGTAATCTGAAACTTTCACTTACTGAGCTGTGGCACGATTCTCTGTGGCTGGATAATCAACGGATAAATTACGCATACGACTCGGCTTCCAATTTAATTAATGGATTAATACAAAATTGGGGAGATACCAGCTGGGTTAATCTTTATCAGGAAAGCTACAAATACGACTCTGCAAGGAACAGGATATCCTATACCGGAGAAATATGGAATGACAGTGTTTGGGTCAATGATCAGCATTATACGTACACATACAATAAGTTTAACCAACTCGAAGCCGGGATTGGTGAAAACTGGATTGACAGTACCGGTGTCTGGGATAATTTTGAAAAAGGACAATACACTTATGATTCGTATGGTGGTATAGAAACATATTTATACCAACAGTGGAAAACTGATACGATTTGGGGGAATGTTTCGCTTTCGCAATATAACTACGACAGTGTGGGAAATGCTTACGTGGGTAATTATTATGTTGCTGATTCAACGGGAAGCTGGACGCAAAATAACGATGGAGTCTTACAGATTTTCTATAATTATGGCAGTGCTTTAGCCTATTTTACCGGATACCAGGTAATAATTAAATATAATGCTCCGCTTTCTACGGGTGTTGGTGATGTGAAAGATTTTGTTCTCCAATATCGTTTTGCCCCCAACCCGGCTGTGAATCATACAACCATTCATCTCGGGGTGGATTCCCGTGAAAGGGTACGTGTTAATTTATACAGCCTGACCGGTGAGAAACTTGCCACCATATTTCAGGGAGAATTAAAAAAAGGAACATACCGGTTTGAGATTTCAACAGCACAACTTCCATCCGGGGTTTATCTCGCAACACTTTTGTCCGGAAAATATACAAAAACCATCAAACTCGTTGTAAGAAAGTAATTTGAACAGATAAAAAAAGAAATGAAGAAATATAAACTATAAATTTTAAAATCATGAAAAAACGTATTCATTTTCTAACGACATTCTTCCTTGCAGCTTTAATGCTTGTATGGACTTTGAATGCATCGGCACAAACATCGACGGTTACGGTTCTTCAACCCAGTAATGCCGGTATTTCCTGGGCCAGAGGGACGACTCATTTGATTTCCTGGAATGGGAATTTAACAAAACCGG
>CAJVYU010000238.1 GCA_913009735.1 uncultured Fidelibacterota bacterium | reverse complement strand
TCTGCAACTTCCGGAGTACATCCGGGATAATCATCAGCTAATATCAAATCCAATAAATACAACACGTCAAATACATCAATGATCGGAGCATTATTTTCCACATCACCGTTTATATTCCCGAGGACATATACATTCACATTATCACACGCATCACAGGCATCGCCCAACCCATCTCCATCGATATCATCTTGGTTTGGATTGTAAGTATTTGGGCAATTATCTTCAGAATTGACAACACCGTCTTCATCAATATCAGAATTCATTTCATCAATCAAGACATCGTTCACCTGGAAAATTTCTTTGGTTGAAGAGTTTTGAACGATCGCAATTACTTTGACGTTCTCTTGGACCCATGAATCTTCTAAATCAAATGTTCCGGTAAATGTTTGAGATTCTCCGCTTGCATTTATTGTCAGATCTTCTGCCGGTTTCCAATCGCGGTTTACATTTCGTGCATCATGGTATTGTCCAATTGCGCCCCAATAAGAATAAATATTATCTTCTGCAAGAAAGACATAAACCTTTTGATTTGTTGAACTGTGATCCGCATCCATTGAAACAGTAATATCATAATTGACAATCCCATTATTAACCACTCCATTAATCTCAATTGAATAGGGGGTCTCTCCTCCAACCATACTGTTATAAATTGGTAAAAATGTATTGTACATCGGTTGCCAATTCCCATTTGGGTAACCGCCAACTGTATTTTGTATACCATTCCACTGTGAATGTGGAATTCCGCCTACACCATACATTCCAGCTCTCATATTATATAAAGCAGGAATATCAAAATCAGAATTACCGGGTGTATATGAAGGATTATGATATTCTATACTGAATAATGTTTCCGGAAATTGATTTAATAATGTGTCTATCGCAAAACTTGCGCTGGGACAGTATGGTCAACTCAGCCCGGTGAAATCTTCCACAAAAACTTTTTGAGAAGTGCGACTCGCCCTTTCAATGATATTCTGAAGTTCACCGGAATTGGAAACCTGGTTTGAGTTAAATATCAACTGTTGTGGAACCAGTCCACTCACCATAATTGTAAAAACCAGTATGATTCTACTCATTTTAATCTCCTGATCATTTTTGATAAGTTTAAATAATGATTAATCAATTTAAATATGAACAACCATTAAAACACAGATGTAAGACCCATTTTAAATCCGTCATTAAATGGTTCAATGATTCTGCATATTCCATTTGCACATATTAATCCACCCTTCAGGGAACCATACAATAGCGATAATCGAATCGAAGAAGTGATATTGTATACAAATTCAATATTTACCCAATTTTTTGTTTGATCAATACCCAGTAATTGTTCTAATGGATTTTCAAATTCATCCGCACCTGCTATTGGTTCAGGTACATTTGTATTATCCCAAGTCAAAGCTACCGACCACGAAGGTGATTTACTAATGCCAATACTGATAAACTGGTTTGTTTCATAATCTAAATACTCGTCCGCTTCAGGAATCCCATTTCCATTGTTATCATTGTAAAATAAGCTCCTGAACGTGTCAACGACTGTTACACCGTTCTCAGTGTCGACTTGTCCAACACCTTTTGTATAAAATTGAGTTTCAATTTTCGCATTTATACTCCAGCCATTATCAAACGTATAAGAAATATCCAAAGGAATCGACTGGCTCTTTTGTAGAGAATAATACAACGAACTTGAGGTATCTGTTTTCGAATAGAAGTCTAATTTCGTTACATCATAGCTGTCGGAATACCCGGTTTTTAAATACAACTTTTGATCGATCAAATAAAATACAAATTCTCCATATATATCTCTAAATGGAGTTGCCGCTTTATCTCTCAGCGGTAACATTGCTGCGTTACCTACTTTATACCACTGATAAGTCTCGGAATTCATAACCCATTTATGGGACCGGCTTGAAACAGAATATATTCCTAAAAACTCCACCCAATCAGTTATGAGGCTCATAAATTCGATTTTAAAACCAACCTCATTGTTAAAATCCGTTTGGTGTGATACACGATTCATAAGAACATGTTCATAAACATTCATGGCAATTGGAGGAGTTTGAAATGGTTGATATAAACCATAATTATCTACGAAATTCGCTCTGTTGGCAGGATCAAGTGTACCAAAGCGATAATTTATATATTCAATATTTAATGAAAACATATCCAAATAAAGATTAAGATTGCTATACAATGCTCTTCCATCAGCATGATCTTTGAATATTTTTTTCACTTCAGATCGGAAGAGCACACGTCTGAACTCCAGTCACATTCCTTTATCTCGTATGCCGTCTTCTGCTTGAAAAAAAAAAAAAAAGACAGACGCGCATCATATCTACTAAACTTAGACACAATAAGACAACATCTCTACCATAACCTGCCACAGCTT
>CAJVYU010000237.1 GCA_913009735.1 uncultured Fidelibacterota bacterium | reverse complement strand
TGTGATGAATAATTAAGCATATGCAACCTTTTATCCCAAAAATACATATATCCTTGCATTTATACAAGCCTTTTCTTAGCTTATCTCATTATTTTTTAATAAGTTACAGCGTTTTGAGGAGACCCTATTTACTGCATAGTATTGATGATAAGCTGCAAGTTTCTTAACTGTTGAAATGCTTACAATGCCTGTTTTTGTGTCTTCCTTTTTTGATTTTTCAAACACAACAAAATGACGGATTAAATCCAACAAAGTTTCTTTGTTGAGCATTCCGTTTATTAGAGTTTCTAACTGGCTTACCAAGTTTGACGCTTCTTCTTTTCCGTCCGCACTTTTCCAAGCCATAAAACGGGTTAATCCTGCGGATAGAGAACCTGCTTTAGCTTCTAATCCGTCTGAAATAATCATTAAACCATTGTATGTAAAAAGACTTGGAATAATTTCTTTGTAGGTCTGTAGTTGTTTGAATGCCGATTTTATCGTTGCATTTTCATCGGCAGGATTTTTTAATTCAATTACAACCAAAGGAATACCATTTACAAAAAGAATTACATCAGGACGTTTGTTGTTTCCGTTTTCAATTACCGTAAATTGATTAGCAACAATAAATTCGTTGTTTTCAGGAGTTTCAAAATCAACAAGCCAAACTAAATCACCTCTTTGATGTCCTTCCTTTTGGTAAGAAACATTAATCCCTTCGGTAAGCATTCTGTGAAATGCTTCATTGTTTGCAAGTAATTCAGGAGAGTTAATGCGTTGAATTTCTTTTAAAGCTTCTTCTTGTGAATCAATGGGAACTTTTGGATTTATTCTACGAATGGCATTTTGCAGTCTCTCAGTAAGTAAAACATCTTCATAAGAGTTTCGCTCCGGTCTTTCACCATCGTGTGCAATATCAGGTGCATAAATGTATTGATAGCCCAATCGCTCCAATAATTCAATGGCAAATTCTTCTATTGTATTTTCGGTTATTTTTGTCATAACGTATAGAATTTATCCTCTTTCCAATTTAATGGATTATTTATGATGTATTCTGATATTTTTTGATACGATTTTTCGTTGCGGATAATGTGTTCCCAATAATTTCGTTGCCAAATGGATTGTCCAATGGGAAATTCGTTTTCCATATTTTTACGAAACCATTTGGTTACACCAATTTTGTATCCACGCACAACCGATCCAATTGTTTTTGACGGTGACCGTAGGGGCGAAATATTTTTCGCCCTGTCATTGGGCGAATATTGATTGGGCGAATATTGATTCGCCCCTACGATTTCAATAATACCGTGTACATGATTTGGCATAATAATATGTTCATGTAATCTTGTATTTGGAAAATGGTTGGGTATTTCCAACCAACATTCATTTGCATTTTTCCCTGCATCATTCAATATTATTTCATCATCTAAAATTTCACCGAATAAATATTCACGATTTTGGGTAACAATGGTAACAAAATAAAAACCTGCCTGTGAATAATCGTATCCTTTTAATCGAATGGAACGCCTGTGGTGAATATTTGGATTGTATTTTTTCATAATTAAAAATCAACCCTCACATCTCCACTCATCAACTTTGGCAATAATGTATCCCGCATTTTTTCAAGGGTGCGGATTTGGGTTTGGTTATTTAACATCTTCAAGAAATAATCTTTAATATTATCTTCAAAATTTCTTATAATTTTCTCTTTAGGTAAACTAATAGAATAACCTTTAAATGTATTGGTCGTTATTGTATCGAAAACACTACCATAAGCTGCCGCCTGTAATTCCTCAACAGAATGATTTATTAATAAATAAGTAAAAAAGAAACAGTTTTTATACATCGGTTTAATACCATAATTTGATTGGCTGAACGCCATTGGCTCAGATAATATACAGTATTTTCCAACAGTGCCCCTTGCAGATATTACTGTAGAAAACTTAGGCAATAATTTAGCAGAACTGTTGTTTAATCCATTCTCTGTAATTGTTTTTTCACAGCTTGTAATAATAGATTTATGATTTGATGAAATATCTCCACCTGACAACCATTTTATTTTTCCATTCCAATATGAATCTATAGAAGTTTTAGGAGTACCTCCACCGATTAAATCAATCGCATCATAAAGAGTACCATCCTTCCAATCCTCCTTAGCCTCTTTCCCGCCTGCGTGCGGCTCGCCCGCGCGGGCAGGCACAAACCACTGTCTAAAAAGCGTTTCTGCCATTTGTTCAAGTGTTTTATTTTGGCGGTGGAGCAGGTCTATTTTGTCGTCTAAGCTGCTGAGTACTTCGGCTATGGCTTTTTGTTCGGGGAGTTCTGGAAGTTTAAATGAATATTCACGAATCCCTTTTAATGGAACATTTGGAATGGTTGTACCTGTTGCAACTTCAATTATATATGCTTGGAATTCTC
>CAJVYU010000236.1 GCA_913009735.1 uncultured Fidelibacterota bacterium | reverse complement strand
GGGACAATAATTTTTCTACTCGCTTCATCGCCTTTTGCAGACGAAAATAAAATTCCAGGTAACTTCTGTCAAATGGAAATCCATAGCCGTTTCCGGCCGAGGAATAATCCAGTATCCAATAAATGAGGCTGTAGACCAGTGGCTCAAGCGATCGATTTTCTGCCGTAATCTGTCCTGTTTTTCCTAAATCCTGAAAAACCTTATCCAGAAATGATCGGCCATATTTGTTCTCTAAATCTCGCTTCACAGCCTTTAATTTGCCGGAGACACCCGTTTGAGACAGTCTTTTGCGTAACACATTATTTTCTTCTTCAAATAACAATTTGCCGATCATGCTGAGGAAATGGAAATGACAAATATAATGAGGGCAATCCGGTAATATCTTCTTGACCGCTTTCAGCATTCCTCTCCCCATATCGGTTATAACGGCATGAGGAAGCCCAAATTGAGTCTTCAATGAGATTAAAAATGCCACAAGGTCCGTCTCATTTTCACTCTTAAGCTTGGCGGATTGTAAAACGAATTTGCTAATTTCATCCATGCTGGAAGTTAATTTCGGGCTATCCCCTTCGCAACTGGAATCCAGGTGAAGGATATACCCTCCCTGTGTTTGAATATAGGATTTTATCTGTTCCATATTTTCTTGATGCACCATTGATAAATAACTGATAAATCTTACCGTCTGCAATAAAATCTCACTGCTGGAAATGGAAAGATTAAACTTTTCTCTGAAATGATTTCTGATCTCCTCTACCTGACGGTGATGAAGAAAGCGTTGTTTACCGATTTCCACAATAACATCGTAGGCAAAATTACTTCCGGCGGGAACGATTCTCTGCAGATCGCCGGATTTAAATACACCCAAATGTCGGTGTTCGGGACAATAAAGCTCAGTATGATGGGCCTGAAATGTGCCAATAATCGTTGAGTGTACCGTTTTGTTTGAAGTCTTCAGTACCTTTAATGGCTTCCCATCGATCGGGCAGACCTGTTGTTCGGCGCGAAAATCCAATACTTTTGTCCCTGAAATTAATTGCCCGGGACGATTCAACCAATTCAACTGCCGGCGAAATAAGTCGATCAGATTTAATAGGTCGGAATTTTTTTTACACCGTGTTCTTTGAAAAAAGATTCAACCGATTCGGTTGTGGCTTGGAGATGTTTCTTTTGCAATACCCGTACCAATTCTTCATAGTTGGCCTTCGGGTGATCCACATAGTAAACCAAAAGTTCAATGGCCGCTTGGGGAGTCAACGGTTCATGAAGGGTGTAATAAGCAAGCTGGTTTTGGTAGATGCTCTCCTGTCTCGACAAATAGATGAATCCTCTTCCCCGTTTGATGTGGTTGAATGTCCCTTGCTTGTGAAATAAATGGACCGCAGCATAGCATTTCATCCCCAATATCTCCGATAGCTGGCTGACGGTTAACCCGGCCTTGCTTTCATCAACCAGTCGAATCATCGTCTCCTTTAAAGTGTCAAATCGGGAAAAACAGATATGATCATGACACCAGATCCCATACGAATTAAATCTGACCACCGATGCAATGGTGTAATATTGGCTGTTGTGCGTATAACTGCTGTAGTAGCCCACTTTCTTAAGGACTCTTCTGGCCGTAATTTCCGAACGCCCCAAACAATCCGCCACAGCAGAAATAGGAAGCACCTTATGAATATGAAAAAGTTCTTCGATAACTCTGGTCTTATCGGATTTCATCGTGTCCGCTCCCAATAAATGAGAATGTATTAATGCTAATTACAGCTAAACCTACCATCAATACATAATCATTATTTTGACCAAAATCAAGAAAAACTTTTTATATTAGGTTTTCAAAGAACAATAACTACCCAATTATTTCTATAGAAATTATGCCGATTATCTCTGTTTCTCATTTTTGGATTATTCTCCAAAAAATAAGATTAAGTATTGATAACCCTTGAACATAATTACTTGTTTTTTTGTAATCCCAACTGTATTTTGTGGTAATACTCTTAAAATAATCGTGCCGGCACATAAACCTATTAAACGTTCCACGTTGTCCCATATTTTGAAACAGGCTCGGATAACCGTAGATGAGTTTCTTAAAAAATTATGATTTCGCAAACAAGGCGCTCCAGCTGTACGCCAATCCGCTGCGCTCCTTGGCGCCGACTGAGCTTTGTCATTTGGTGGAGAATTCTTTTGTAATCATAAGCCAATCAATACGAAGGTGTGGGAGCAAATGTCCCACTTCGAAGGGGGATTCAAGGGGATGTATTTTGAAAGACAAGGATAAAGGAAAAAGGATAAAGGTAAAAAAATCTCCCACGAATTTTCACGAATATTCACGAAACGGAATAAAGAATTTGAGTTAATTGGTGTCAATTAGTGGGCGGTTGTTTTTTCCCCACGAATTTTCACGAATGTACACAAAGATG
>CAJVYU010000235.1 GCA_913009735.1 uncultured Fidelibacterota bacterium | reverse complement strand
CTGTTGTTACGTCTTTCTTCACATTATTGATACTGTTACGTCTTGTATTTTTTTTTTTTTTTTTTTTAATGATACGGCGACCACCGAGATCTACACTCTTTCCCTACACGACGCTCTTCCGATCTATAGGATTCCTTGGTTGTGTATTGCCCGGACAACCAGAATGTGAGATTTTTCAATCCAAAAATCGGCCCGCCTAATCCAATGGAAAGATCATTATACCCTCGAAGATCATCATACCGAGATCCCAGAGAGGCGCCCAATCCGCTGGTTTCATAACGTAACCCATATTCAAATGTTTCTTGACCTGTCCTTGTGTGTATGTTGGAAACGGCAGACATCGCATCACCATATTCTGCATTAAACCCACCTGGCTGCCAGTCCAATTCACGGATAGCCATGAGATTAAGGCGGGTCCCGCTGCCAATACCGTTAAATATCGGATTACGCAAATACATACCATCCATCATATACGCGATTTCACCGGTTCTGCCGCCACGGACGTGAATTTCTTCCAATCCTTTTTCTTCATAATCAGGAACGCCGCGGGTTTTGCTTTGCACCCGGACCACACCCGATTGCAGGGAATATATTTCATTTAAATCCCGAATTGGCAGAGATTCTATTGTTTCCCTGCTAACGGTAACTTTCCTGGATGTGCTTCCTTTTTCTACTAATGCTTTTTCAGCAATAACTTCAACTTCTTCCCCTTCGATCGCTGCAATAGCAAGTTTAAAATTGAGCCAAATGGTCTGATCCATCAACACATGTACTTCCTTCACAATCTGTGTTTGATAGCCAATCATCATGACAGTTACATCAAAGGTACCTACGGGAATATTGAGAATAATATAATTACCGTTGCCATCAGCAATAGCACCGATGGATAATTCGTGTATGAATATTTGTGCACCGGGAAGCGCTTCACCATCGATATCTTGTACCTGCCCGCGGATAGTTCCGTCGGTTCCGGCATTTATGGATGAGAAATGCAAAAACATTATGAACACAAAAAAGAATGTTTTCATTAAGTGTCTTAACCGAAAATCCATTTTTTAAAAAATGTTGTCTATAGCGGGACGCTTCGTCCCGCATTTGGACAATATTTCCTTTGCTAAACTTGATATTGCAAGACAAAATGCCCTGCACAAGGTGTTTCGTCCGCCTGACGATGTATTTTGTTGTAAATTACTCATCTGGGTAACTCTACCCTTTGCAAACCGGATGTACGGGAAAGGATATACGGATCCTGCAATTCAGGAATATTTTGCAACTCTGTGATTTTAACTTCGTGAGCCCGGTTCAGTAATTTGGTAAACTGCCTGTTTCCATTTGACGTTGTAGTAAATCTCCCCAATTCCCACCGGGATACACCCTTCCACATTTCGTCAACTCCCGGCCATTCAGACCAGCGGATTTGTAATTCATCTTTTACTACACCACGACCCTCAGCCAGCCATGTCGTGTTTAATTCTCCAAATTCAACGTCAGAGCCAATCATGGTTTGAGTCAATTTCCGTGTAATTTTAAATGCATTAAGAAATGTTGTATCTGCACCGGGACAATCCTCGATAGTCAAGGCTGACCACAAAGGATTGGCATAGCATTCAACATTGCCGTCTGTATTGATAAAACCTCGAATAGTTTTTGCCGGGACGGTCACATCTTCCACTTCAACCAAAAACGACTTTTGAATTTTATATATTGCAACCGATGTGGTATCATAATATAATTCCTCGACTTCTTCACCTTCCCTGAGTAAACCATTGACCGTGTAGTATAAAATTTCATCCACAAATTGATTTTTATGCCAGAAACCGGTTTCCAAATTCAAATCTGACCAGTAATAACCATAGTATTTGAAATAACTCGGTTGGGTTAATTTGTACAAATAATCATCATACTTGAAGAGTAAATAATCATAATCTCGTTCAACTGTATTGGGATTATCCCATTCTGTTTTAACAATAAAATATTCATTCTGACTGCCGCCGTTTTCTATATTGGCGATAATTTGGTTTGTGTATAATGTAACTAATGAATCAATATTTCTTACAGATACAATCTTTGAATTATTGTATTCCACTTCTTCAATAATATTATAATATATTTGTCCCCAGCGAGTGATCAGTGAGTCACCCGGTTGTATCGTACTCAAAACCTGTGGAGTGTTTGGATCAATCCATTTTACTAATAGACGATTTGGCAACGAATTCTTAAGGAATAATTCATTTGGATCGGGTTGCCCATTGCTGTTTAGGTCAGTATAATCTTCAGCTGCATCAATAATTCCATTACCCCTGTCCTCAAACAACTCCCCTTCATCATATTGACCGTTGCTGTTTGCATCGGTATATGGTTCAGCATCATTCCACGTGCTATTGCAATTCCGATCTAGATCGGAAGAGCGTCGTGTAGGGAAAGAGTGTAGATCTCGGTGGTCGCGGTATCATTAAAACAAA
>CAJVYU010000234.1 GCA_913009735.1 uncultured Fidelibacterota bacterium | reverse complement strand
AGAATCTTCATATAAATAAGATTCAAATCGGCGTGTACTCTCCGTGATATTAATTTCAGAAAAGGATTTTGATGAAAAAGAATGTGATAAATTAACCCCGAAAAATCGACCGTTATCATACTGTATTGACCTGCCACCTTGAGTCAGTTGCCGGAAATGGTTATACCCTTGAGCTTCCCTTGAGCTTATATTGGAATTTATTTTAATACGTGTTGTTGGGCTAAACTTCAATGTAATTTTATTTTGCGTTGACCAGTAATTGTACCAGTTCATGCTTTTGATATATGGATCTTTTAATTCCTCCTGGTTATCACGATAGCCATTGTCGTTTTTATCCTGGAATAAGGTATCGCCATACATCGTGAATGTTTGGAGTCCATTCAGCCATCCATCGGATTTATTTATTCGCCCTGAAGAATAGAATGTGATTAAACCCGGTATGATGGGTCCGCTCATATTCGCTGAAATACTAACGTCGTTACTTATTGTATAAGAATCAAGGTCTAAAAAGATTGGATCTGTTGTTGTATGATCACCGGCATAAGTATTGATTGATCCTTCAAAAAAATCTCTGCCGTCCTTAGTGACCATGTTTACAACACCCGATAAACCAGGGTATTCAGCATTAAACGTACCGCTTATAACTTGTAGCTCCTGAATATTATCGTTTTCAATTTGGACGGAAATTCCTCCATCATAGGCATCAGACATGGGGACGCCATCTACCATATATGAAATTTCACTACTGCGACCGCCGCGCATGTGCAATCCGCCGCCGGCATCTTGAGTCATGCCGCCTTGCAAACGAAGTACATCCCATACTTCAGTCACCGGCATAGCGTCCAACGCTTCCGAAGTTATTCGCGATTCAGATTGAGTTACATCAAACTGAATTAATTTTCGTTCAGCAGTCACCACCACTTCAGAACCTGCAATAATTTCCATACCTAAACTGCCATTCAGACGGGTTGTTTTATCAGTAGAAATACGAACATTTTCTGAAACGACCGTTTCATATCCAATCATTTGGAAACGAACGGAATATTTCCCGGGAGGAATATTTAATATAAAGTATTCACCATCTATGTCTGATGCAGTTCCCAGATCAGTTCCAACTAAAATTATATTGCAGCCAATGAGTGGTTCGCCGGTTTTTTGATCCGAAAGAACACCGGTTAATTTCCCCGTCGTACCGGCGAATAGTGTGCCGAGTGTAACGAAAAATAGAAATAAGTATTGAATGCGTTTCATGATGTGATTCGTTGATTTAATACGAACGATTTTACTGCAAGGCTGTCTATTGTAATTGTACTTTTGTCAGCAAGCTTATTCCGGAAGTTTAAATAGGCTGTTTTAATTTTTTGTGAACGATCATTATCCATCGGTACTGTATCATATAGGTTATTTAAGCATAGATTGATTAAATAAGAATTATACTTTTGTGTAAATGTGTTAGTGAATGTAGGAATTGCAGATAGTCCTAATGTTTCTGCTTCTCGCAGAAACACATCTCTGACCGCCAGTCCCTTAATAATTTGTTTTAAGTTTTTTACTGAAGCAATATGATTGTATTGGCGAGTGGAAAGGTTGGTCAGTTTATTGTACGTTTCCTGGACAGTCCAGTAATTATCTTCTTTGAAATACACCAAAGGCAGGCGGCTGAATATTTTATTTGATTCACTTTCATTGATAATTATATCATACAATTCTTTTAATTCATTTTGAGCAAAAACAATACCAAGTTCCGTTTCAATGCTGTCTGTATACGCCCTGATCGCAGGTAGTTTTCTATACTGTGCCGCCATCAGTTTTAGCCAATCTTTTTCCAGTTGAAAATCCTGTTCTGTTAGAAAAATATCTTTTTCCCATTCAACAACCTGAACAATGCTGTATCCATATCGCGTTTTCACCGGATTTGAAATTTCAGCGTCCTTTAGCGAGTATGCTGCAACTTCAAAAGCGGGATCCATTTCACCCATGTTTATCCAGCCAAGATCGCCGCCATTTACGTTTAAAACAGGATCATTAAAATAGGTTTGTGCCAATGAATTCCATTCAGCGCCGTTTTGTAATTTCATTTGAATCTCATTGATCGTCGCAAGGTCACGAGCGAAAAGATGACGTACATGCAGGGAAGTTTTGGACCATGTAAATAGACGCCGCAATTCCATATCAGTCGCTTTTGTTCGCGGTTTGATTTGATGAACAAAAAAGGTGTTAAGTAATAATTGATCATATATGCGCTGTTTTTCACGCAAAACCGCTGGATCATTCACCACGTTACGATCTTGTGTGTAATCAAGAATTAATTTTTCATCAAGATCGGAAGAGCACACGTCTGAACTCCAGTCACATTCCTTTATCTCGTATGCCGTCTTCTGCTTGAAAAAAAAAAAATACAATACTAACAATACACTATGATCGTCCGCTTTACATCTCTATTTCCCCCATCTCTACTCCTTCC
>CAJVYU010000233.1 GCA_913009735.1 uncultured Fidelibacterota bacterium | reverse complement strand
TCTGTGTTGTTTTTTTTTTTTTTTTTAATGATACGGCGACCACCGAGATCTACACTCTTTCCCTACACGACGCTCTTCCGATCTGAGCGTTATTAATGAAAATCTAAATTTTGTTTTATCATGCGATAAACACAGCTGGGCAGTGCCTGTTATTATCCAAGGCCATATACCAGATTTTACGGTTGAATTCAATGTTAAATTAATAAAAGGAAACAGTGCTGTTTGGTTAAGACATTCAGAAATTGGAGAAGTTCAAAATAGCTATTACCTCGGTATTTCTGAAGAAAGATTATTTTTGACTAAATGGTTTGGACAATCTTCACAACAAATCAAAGAATTAGCGATGGTTACTTTAAATTTAACTGATGTTTGGTGTAAAATAAAGGCAGAGTTAGTTGAAAACAATATAAAAGTATATTTTAATGATAACCTTGTAATAAACATTATTGATGAAGATAACCCGTATTTGATAGGTAGAAGAGATTTTATTCTTTATAACGAACCTAATTCTCAGGTTTATTTTGATAACATTTTGATGACAGCACAGATTCTTTCACAAGAGGCAACATGGGTCAGAACGGGTGGTCCCTGGGGCGGTATTGGATATGATATTAGAATTGATCCTATTAATCCTGATATAATGTATGTTACCGATCAATGGGCAGGAAACCATAAAAGCACAAACGGTGGGGCAACCTGGTACCCTAATAATGATGGTATTGAAACTGTATTTGGCAGTACGGGGCAGTCAATTCCAATTTTTACCATCAGAATAGATCCTAATAATACGAATAATGTTTGGTGTGGTACTTTTGGCAAACGTGGAATATATCGTTCAATTGACAAGGGAGAACATTGGGAGAAAAAAGTGAATGGTATCCCAGAGTTTCCATGCGGTATCACGTTTCGGGGAATTGCAGTCAGACCAGGAAACTCTAATGTTGTCTTTAGCGCAGTTGAAATCCCTCTTTGCCCTGAAGAAGTTCCACAAGGGAAAAGTTCAGCTTCACGTGGGAAAATTTTTAGGACCACAGATTTTGGAGAAAACTGGCGTGAAGTATTGGATTCGGAGGCCTTAGTGCGTCATATATGGATAAATCCAGATAATCCAGACATTATGTACGTATCAACAGGAATTTTTGACCGGGATTGCGTCAAGGAAGAAGGTGTGTGGAAAAGTATTGATGGCGGAGAAACCTGGTTTCATACAAATAATGGGCTTACAGACCTTACTGTAGGCGGACTCTTTATGGATCCTCGTGATCCCGATATTTTATGGGCTTCTACTGGTAGGGAGAGTCCATGGAGTGGTGATGACACAGGAGAGATATTTAAGACGACAAATGGGGGCGATTTATGGACAAAGGTTTTTCCAAAAGGGAGCCGTACTGTTTGGCACATCAACTCTATTACCACCAGTGGACCTAACAGTAACATTATTTATGCTGCCTCTGAGGGTACTTTTTATGGGAGTACGGATGGGGGGATTTCTTGGGAAGAAACTCATTATAATATACCCGGTGTTTATACAGGTATTCCTGTGGGTATCGCCGCTCATCCAACAGATGAAAATACTGTTTTTATAAATTCATACAGTGGTGGCGTTTTTGGAAGTGTAGATGGAGGTAAGAAATGGAAGCCGTATAATACAGGCTACACTGGTGCGGAAATGCTTGATATTATAGTGGACCCTATTGATCCGCTACAGGTTTTGGCGGTCGGGAGATCAGGTATAGCAAAAACCCTCGATGGCGGTGTTTCATGGAGAGGCGCGGGGCAAGTTACAATTGGTGCTCCTGGTGTGGCAATTGGCCCAATGGGAGCACAATATATTTTAACGATTAATCATCAGAATCGAAATAGTTTTTTGTGTGGTGCCATTTTTGGTTCCCATTTGTACAAGACAACTGACAAATTTAATTGGGTTGTCATACATAACTTCCGCAATGATGGAGTTCTTAATGACCATGGGATTGGTGATATTCAATATGCTTTCAACGATAGCAATTTTATATACGTTGGTTTGAGGTACAGGACATTACCGTTTCTTATTGACAGACCGCAACACTACGATCCAAACATTATTAGTTACGGTATGTACAAGTCAACAAATGGTGGTCTTTCATGGTCAGAGATTAATAACGGTCTGGATGCAACAACAAAAAATATTCAAGTCATTGCAGTCCACCCAGATAATCCTGATACTGTTTACATAGGTTTATATGGATTTGGAGTTTATAAAACCACTGATGGTGGCTTAAGTTGGTACTCTTCGAGTAATGGAATAACCTCTTATTTGATTGCTAGCCTTGCGATTGATCCACAAAATAACAATATAATTTATGCAGGAGCTGAGGACGGTGGCCTATACAAAACAACAGATGGTGGTGCTTCATGGAAAGGAATGATGATGGGTATGGATCCAGAGGCTTCAATTCGTAGTATTGTTATAGACCCAACAAACTCAAAAATTGTTTATGCCGCGGATTGGCATACAGGTGTTTATG
>CAJVYU010000232.1 GCA_913009735.1 uncultured Fidelibacterota bacterium | reverse complement strand
GGCTAATAATTGCTAATAATGGCTAATAATTGGAGCTGGGAGTATTCGTTAACAAACGCATTATGGTTTATCACAAATGTAAATGCAAAATGGATATTTTTCTTTGATTTCTATTACTTTATTAGTGCTCATTCACGCCTATGCTCACTCTACGTTTACTCTACACTTACATCTACATTTCATTACGATGTACAAGCTGTTACGATGGATAAATGGCCTGACTACGCTCCGCCTTCGTCAGGTGAACCTCCCTACGCTCCGCCTCCGGGAGGTAAGAACTGGTGAGTGGGAAACTGCCTGCCCGCCTGTTATTTGGCGGGCCTGCCGGCCGTAGGCGGGGTTATTTGTAAAAAAAGAAAAAAATGTGGAATAGTGCAAGGATGAATGGATGTTGATACCATTATAAAGATGCAATGGGAAGATAGTAGATATTTTGTTTTTTATCCTTATAAGGGGATCCCTGGTAAAAAATAATACCGTAGGGCACATTGTATTTTTCCATAAATGTTTTTAAATGCCGTGTATGAATATTTTGTATTTTAACCGCCGATTTCACTTCAATGGGAATAATTGTATTTGCCGTTTCTACGATAAAATCTATTTCACCATCCTGATATTTAATTTGATTCGACGGTGTAACATAATATGGTTTATAATAAGAAATATTAATAGCAAAAGAACTCACATTCCGCAAATGCTGCAATTGACATGATATAATATTTTCCAAATCATAACCATTTTTATCAACAGTCCCCTGATGCAAATAATAGGATAAGCCATAATCGTTAAATGAATAAATGACATGATAACTCGTTTTCAAGTCTTCAAATAATTTGCGGCGTCTGCACGACAATAAACCGGCATCAGTTAAAACACGAATAACGTTATTCACTTTATCCCTTCTTTTCAGTCGTGTTTTATTAAATATAGTCTGGTAGGTAAATTCCCTGTTATTTAGCCGGGCAAGTTCTGATTGGATGAGATCAAAATTTTCCTGGGGCATTCCGGTGGTATATTGATACCCTCTTTCAATGATATTCGATAAGGCATCTAACTTGCGCTTTTTAGAATTTTCCTGATACACTAATGGGATAAACCCTGTATCTCTCATTGGATTATAGCGGTCTTTTACAGCCGTCCAATCGCCTTTTAATTCCAGTAATATATCCGGTGATTCGCCATCAAGTACCGCAGCCCAGGTTTCCGGATCTACCTGTTCACATAACGTATCATGAACCGCTATTTCATTCAAACTGAAGGGAAACAAATGAAAGATTTTTCCCCGTCTTTGCAAATGACGGTGAACCTGTTGAACCAAATAAGCAGGTTCGGAGCCGGTGACAATAAAACAGATTTTTTCTTCATCATAGGCTATTTTTACTGCATCCAGAATAGCCGGAGTTTTTTGTATTTCATCAACAAAAATTAAAGTTCGTTTATTCGTTTGAGAGCGAACGTCTTTTATAATGAACCGGCTATCTTCACCAATTTGCCGTCTGAAATGGATATCATCACCACTATATTGAAACACATCAAATTGTGTGGAACCCTTTTTCAGTATTTCTTGAACCAGGGTGGTTTTACCCACTCCGACCATTCCGGTAATAATAGCACCGCGGGGCTGATTATCATTAAAATAATCTATTATTGTTTTTTCTAATTTTCTAACAATGTATTCCATTTACCAAATATTTCTTATAATTATCATGACATATATAGATTTAATTTGCACAATAACTTGATATTTAACAATTAATTTGTTGAAATATCCGTTGTTGGTTGCCTGACTATGATTAGGGACTGTTACACAATCCCTTAATCTGCGCAGAGCTACGAATGGCTGGCGATTAACACGTTCGCCTCCCATGCCTTGGGCAGGTAGATTAGCAAATGGTTTTTGATTTGTCATCAGATGTGTGTTTATTTAACATATGTAAAAAACTATCTGTCCACTAATGATAAATATGGTTTAAAAAATGAAAAAAGTGTTGGGCATTGCTCCGCCCTGTGAGTCCCAAATCAAATAAAATCAAGATAGAACATTTCCATTTAAGCTATTTCCAGCGGCGGGGATATTAATCATTATTTTTGTTGGTAAAAAGGACTGTCCACAAAATAAACTCGGCTTACGGTTAGCGGTCACGATGCCCGTATTGGTGAAAAAACTCGGCTTTCGGTTAGCGGTCACGATGCCCGTATGGGTAACGGTTTTCGGATGACGGAAAAAACAAACAAAAATACTGTCCACAAAATAAACTCGGCTTACGGTTGACGGCATAAAAGATTGATGATTGTTGATTTTCGATTGTTGATATTTGATTTAATAAAACGATTGAAAGATTTGTGGATTGTATATTGGGCCGGAATGGATTGAATTTCATGTGAACGATATAATGGCTAATAATTGCTAATAATGGCTAATAATTGGAGCTGGGAGTATTCGTTAACAAACGCATTATGGTTTATCACAAATGTAAATGCAAAATGGATATTTTTCTTTGATTTCTATTACTTTATTAGTG
>CAJVYU010000231.1 GCA_913009735.1 uncultured Fidelibacterota bacterium | reverse complement strand
AGACACATACAGCTATGATGGCTATGTATATGGTACTGATATTGAAGTCGAAGTAGTCGAAGGATACTAAAATGGCAAGAGATGATGTATATGATTTTTTTTTTTTTTCAAGCAGAAGACGGCATACGAGATAAAGGAATGTGACTGGAGTTCAGACGTGTGCTCTTCCGATCTCTCTTGTAACAGATAAAGCAGTCGATGACTTAAAAAAACATATTCAGATTTCTATGAATATATTTTCTGATACTATAGATCCAATTAAAGCTAAGAAAATTGAAGCATCCTTAAATTCGCCTTATTTTTCAAAGGATATTATGAATACAATATTACACAAGACGTTTGAAGCGTCTGAAAAATTTTTTAACCAATTCCAATATTATTACTTACCTCTACATTATTTTTCAGTAATAATGTCTCATCATGCTATTGCTGCAAGATACTTAACTAATGGCTTTAATCCGCTTGAAATTTATACATATAGTTTCCCTTTGATTGAGTCATTTGATATATTTACCAAGTTTATGGATAAGACATTAGCCAATCAAAATATATCCTTCGCTAACTTCCTCCTCTCTCTGAAGGAAGAGGATTCCTGCAATCAAATATAGCGGTAGCCTTCGGGGTCTTTACATTTGACATAACTTTTTAATTTAAACTTATAAGTAACCGGCGGGCTTAGCTGCCTGCCGGTTTTCGTTTTTTCTCCGTCATCGCAATTACAGAGAAGCAATCTCACCACAGGCAGGATGCCTATGATACACTGAGACTGCCGCGGCCTTCGGCTTCGCAGTGACAAAACAGCGGTCTCTTGAATAAAGAACTGATTTAGAGTATATTCAAGAGTTATGGGGGATAACAGTTCAAAAACAACAGAGATATATACGCATGTATTCAAGAAGGCAATTGGTAACATTAAAACCAGGCAGGCAACTTTTTTGAATAAAAGGAAATAAATGCTAAAGCAAAAATATCAGCAATTGTTGTTATACGCCCAATTTAGGGGAATAACAACAATGGAATATACACAGACGTTAGGCTTCATGCAGAAACAGATTCAAAAGAGAGATAAATATGGAAATCCGATGTTAAAGACACTTTCGCCGGCCGATGCACAGCGTATTTTCGGCAAAATGTATGCACCGAAATATTTTAAAACAACCGGTGATCCGCGTATTATTAAAGAATCAATTATTAGCGGAAACGCTATAACTACAATTGTCTTTAATTATGGTTCTATCTGTGCACCTAATAGATTACCGAATATCGCAGATCTTGTTTGGCATGGATTAGGTTATGGATTTGAATTTGGACCTCTTGCTGCTGCCGAAGTAATAGGAGATTCAGGCCAAGTTCTTCATATAAGCGATGATTCTTTTGTTAGAACTTTTCAAGGCGATTATGACCCTACAGGCACATTAAAATGGGGATGGCTGCCTAAACCCGGTTTTGTTGATACCACTCAAAATGAAATTGCAAGATTGGATATAGGCGATAAAAATCATGATGGCAAACTCGATTCATGGCCTGCCAGTTGGTATAGCCCGGGTGCGGGAAAATATCTTTGGCCTGCGTTTTTAGGTGATCAAGCTACTGCTCCCGATGAGGAAGTTTATTATGTTGATGATGATTATACAAATGCGGAATTTCCTTATACACCGTTTCCAAGCGATTCGAATAAAAAGGGACTTGGACTCGATATGGAAGTACGTATTATACAATTCAATAATCCGCTTGCCCAAAATATTTTGTTTTTGGTATATGATATAACAAATGCAAGTGAAAAGGATTTAGATAAAGTCTATTTTGGTATGCAGGGGGATCCACACATCGGCGGTTATTTAGATTATAGCGACGATTATGCAGGATTTGTTGATTCTTATGGAAAATCTTTACAAAACGAAACATTTCCGCAAAGATCAAGAAACATGGTCTATGCATGGGATAATCCTCCCGTAGGTATGTATGGGCATCCTACTGGTTATTTCGGTTGGAAATTCTTGGAATCACCCAGCAATTCACACGATGGTATAGATAACGATGACGATGGAATTACCGATGAATCGCCGGATAATAGTCATGGTAACTTTGTAGATGGCGTAAGTATTCCTTTAACATATATGGTTTCCAATGTCGCGAAATATACTGCTGTTTATGGTGCTCCTAAACCAAGATGGGCAGGTGATGAAAACGGTAATTGGGACCCATCTAAAGATGACGTTGGAATAGATGGAATTGGACCTGATTCTCCAAATTATCCCGGTCCCGATTACGGTGAAGGCGACGGTGTGCCGTCACAAGCTTGGTATTTAGATTTAAATCACAATGATAAATATGATAAAGGTGAACCTTTAAGTGATAATAGATTACCCGGTTATCAATGGGCAGGATCAGAACCCAATTTTGGAAGAAGGGACGTTGCCGAATCCGATCAAATCGGTCTTTCCAGTTTCCATGCAGCACAGTATACTAATTCACTTCCCAATGTGCCTATGAACGACCCGCTTATGTGGGCTTGGCTTTCAGCCGATACGATT
>CAJVYU010000230.1 GCA_913009735.1 uncultured Fidelibacterota bacterium | reverse complement strand
AATTCCTGATATTTTTTTGGTAAACCCACAACCTCGACCGCAATCCCTTTGTAATGATTGCCTTTCTTAACAATCCTTGCAATTCTGACCGGGACCTTTAATATCTCTTTACCCGATGAAATAAACACGTTCAGTCTTGATGACATGGGAAAGCACGGTTCTGTCTGTATCATAATACCTTTTTCGGAAATATTGGTTGCAGTGCCATAACGAAACGACTGACAGCATGGAAAACTCAGCACTGCATTTGCCGGTATTCTTTTGGAAACCCTCTTTTCCATCTTGTTTCCTGTTCAGTTTACTAATCCTGTTATATTTATATCACGTAATTCCCTGGGTGTCCATTTTAATAAATTAATAACTACATAAAACTTTCTGATTGCCGGCATGTACCGCCAGCATTGCCATGCCGGAAGGTTTTTTCGTTATTTATCAGCGGGTTGGATTGAATAAGAGTTCCGGGGTCGTCTCATTTTAAACCATGCGCAAACTGCAGTCAAACTCCCGCTGACAGCCTGATATAAATCAATCAAAAAAAGTCTCATCGTGGAAAAGTGTGGGGGGAGATCATATTAAACAGATATAGCAATTAGACAATCTCCCCTAACCCCTCTTTTTCAAAGAGGGAGATAGGAATTAACTCACACTCTTACGCGAAGACCCATAAAAAAAGGAGGGCTAACACGCCCTCCTTATAGAAAATGTCATACACCGCTTATATATCCCGCTTCCTTCGAACATATACAGCCACAAGCACGCTGATCATCATTAAATGCATCATCAATACTGCCGCGGGATGCTTGACACTAAAGACAATCGGTGCTATCGCAGTTCTTGCAGCGGTCCTTAATGTTTCATGTTTGGATATATAATCAGCGATCGGCGGTGAATATTTGTAATAAAGTTCAACAAACTTTCTTCCCGCGGTATTTGTAAGCAGGTATTTATCCCTGAATTCCCTTAATACCACTACATCATCAGCCATGTAACTGCCGTATGCTGCTGTTGCTATAAAACATCTGTCACCGTCCGCGTGCTGTTGAATGACTTCGTTTATATTCCATTCCGGACCACAGGCATCTCCCACTCCGTTGAGATCAGTGTCCTCCTGTAACGGATTATAAACAGTGACGCAGTTATCACATGCATCGCCTACGCCGTCACGGTCACTATCTTCCTGTCCCTCATTATAAACAGATATGCAGTTGTCACAAACGTCTCCGGTACCATCGCCGTCACCGTCTTCCTGTCCCTCATTAGCAGCAAACGCGCAATTATCACAGGCATCGCCAAGGCTGTCATTATCATTGTTATCCTGACCGGGATTAAAAACAGCACAATTATCACATACATCTCCGACATCATCTCCGTCATCATCTATCTGGTCACGATTATAATCGAATGGACAATTGTCACAGGCATCGCCGATCTTGTCTCCGTCAGGATCTACATCATAAGGGTCATCAAGGTCCTGTATAACAATCTCCATAGCCAAACTGCCAAAAGTATCATAACACCAGGTTGTACTGCAGGCCGGTATTGGTACATACATATAAGCCGCACCTTCAAATCCGGCAACCGGGTCAGGATGCGCCCACCTCCAGATCCATGTTCTGCCTATAGCGTGACTATATATTTCAACCCAGTATGTACCCGGGTTAAGTGTAACAGGAACGGCTGGAGTTAATGAGAACTCATAGTCACAAGTACTTGCGACGTTATTGGCAGTCCATCTTTGTCTGGACCATGGTCCGGATGCCACACACTCATCCCTATCCTCCGGTGTCCTGCAGGACGGCACGCCAAACGTTGACGGATCGTTAGGATCAGGCGGAACGCCCGGTACAGGAAGTACGAGAGGTTCAGACGGCGCCGCGTATGTTGTGATAACACCGCCGGAGTCATTATGAAAGATCACAGTAAAAGCATCACCGTTCACTGGGGGACTGCTTGAACCCCAGTAACCGCCCCATAACTTGATCTCAGATATCACACCTGCAGAATTCAGAATGAAATTTTCTGCAATGCGCTGCTCAGGAAAACCCGAGGGACTGATATCAGACCACGAAGAAGCATATACATCAGTAGACGGCCAGGTGTAGGTGGTTGGATCACACCATGGATACCAGTAATAACATGGATACCCGTCGCCGGCCGAAGTCCTGGGCTGAGATAATATGGTGGTTTTGGCAGCAGAGGCAGGAAGTACATTTACTACAAGTATCAGTACAAAAAGAAAACATAATAGTTTACTTGCCGCAATTATTGCATTTTTAGTAATAGACCCTCTCAGTTTATAGTTCATTACTATTGTTCTCCTTCAAATATTATTAATTTATGTGGTTTATTCATAATATCCACCTCCGTTTTTAATTATGAAATTAAGATTCTCTTTAGTGATTTTCATTTTATTTAGCCAACCTCCTTAACTCTTCAAAGATCCAAACCATTCACACTATCTCCTGAAAATTTCTTATGGTTTTGAAATTAACATTAATCATTTTGAAGTGTTCTTCAGCACACTTGATTTTGTGTTTTTCTGATGGTCGGAGATTCTCTAGTT
>CAJVYU010000229.1 GCA_913009735.1 uncultured Fidelibacterota bacterium | reverse complement strand
ACTGGAGTTCAGACGTGTGCTCTTCCGATCTTCCCCACTACTCCATTACTCCATCTTCCATTCTTTTCCATAATTTGTTCGACTGGACCTGTGCCTTGTTTAATATTTCCGTTTCTGAAATTCCCATAAGCTCGTAATCCCGGATTCTAAACTGTCCCGCTGTCATAACATCACTGGGCTTATCCATTCCAAACAGGGAATGGCCAATCCAATTCCCGGCATGAAATACGGTTCGGGGTCGATAATCAAAGATGGCCATATCCGCGGAATAGCCGGGGTCAAGTTTCCCGATTTTCCGGTTAAATAATTTTGTGGCAATGGCTGGATTGTTTCTAAAGAGAAGTTCTGCATAATGTACACCGGCGGCTCCACCAGGCAGGTGACTGCTTCGAATCAGTGTGCCTTCTTTGGCTTCGGCCAGCATGTTCCCCTGCATCCCGTCCGTTCCCAATCCTGCATTTAAATTTTCGATTAATTTTGACGGTGTCATTCCAACCCGGTTATTGGCATTGGATGACGGATTATGCACCAGCATTGCCCCGGTGCGTTTAATAATTTCTGAATCTTCAGGCTTAAAATGGATACCATGAATGACCAGGCTGTTTTCATTCAGTAATCCAAAAGAATCCAGGCGCTGAATCACGGAGGAATACCCTCGCTTCTCCGCATCGGTTTGATCGGCTTTATCTTCAGCAGTATGAACATGAATGCCCCAGTTTGTTTCATGTTTTAATTGGTCTGCAATGTGTTGTAATGATTCATCGGACAATGTAAATGATGCGTGCAATCCAATAAGCGGACGGACTGTCGCTGAATCAATATACGTATTATGAAAGCGAATATTTTCGTCCAAACTCCCCTGAAACGTATTGGCGCCGTTTCGATCAGTCATTTCAAAAGCACCGGAAATATTCATTCCGAATTGATCCGCTGTATCTGCAAGTAATTGCAGCGATCCTTTAATATAGTTTTGACTGGAATGATGATCAATCACGGTTGTGACGCCATATCGAAGATGGTCCATTAGTCCTGCTTCGTAAGATGCTTTGGTACTTTCCTTATCCAAAGCACGGTCTAAAATCCACCAGACTTGTTCCAGTATTTCTGTGAAATTGGTGGGACTTCCTTTCGGAAACGGCATCCCCGTTGCCAAAGCGGAATATAAATGTGAATGGGCGTTGATCATTCCCGGGAGGACGGTTTTACCCTTTAAATCAATGGTTTCGTCCACGGTATTTGCCGATTCAATCTGACCGATTTCTTTGATAAGTCCGTCTTGGATCAGGATAGAACCATTTTCGATGAAATCAATTTCCCCGTAAGGATTGACGATACGGCAATGGGTAAGTAATGTTTTTTTAGAATTTTGATTTACGTGCATCATGGATTTTCAAATGATCTCAATGGGAAATCATTTTACCATTCCTTTGGTTTGTGAATTTCTTTACCATTTTTCAATATATACAGATCGCTCAAAATATACTTTTCATACATATGCTGGTTAATTTGAAATGATCCGGGCGCAATTTTAGTCAATTCATTATTTTTTCTTTGAAACGGGAATCCAAATAAAACCGTTTTTGAGGGAAATAATTCCCTTGCGGTTATCACTGCCGGTTTTAAATCCGTGTCCCCGGTAATTAAAATAATGGTATCTGCCAAGTCTTTATGAAACAGCTCAAACAATTTGGCGGAGATCGCTACATCCGTTTCTTTTTCTTCATGACGTTTATTCTTATAATTGTAATTATCACAGAAAAAGAATTTCTTTTTGAATTTCGCTAACTGGGGGATTATACCTGCATCTTTTAGACATTCAATATATTTTCGGTGTCGCATTACTCTGCCCGGATCAGATGGTGCAAGGTGATGAGCTAATGCAGAAAAATAATAAACACTTTCTAATTTTGCATCCTTACCGAATAAATAAATATAAGATTTGCACAGTTGAGAAATATCCAGCCATTTGGAACCGGTCTTGTGAATTCTTTGAAGATCAACGACGGAATGGTAAAGAATAAATCCATCAACAAGGAAGGAAACTCTATTCATAGAAAAAACCCCCGAATCGTAACCCGGGGGGGGTTCCGCGGATAAACCGACGGTGTTGAGTATGCCTGAATTTAACCTATTTAATACAATTGGTTCAATTTTTATTTGATACATAAACAAACCTTTTACGTCAATTCAATCGGTAAGAATGGACGGTACGGCAGTTGGTAAGGTGCATGTTTTTATTATTCATTTATCTTTGATCTGCGATCGATTGCAGTTTGTAGTTTCACTAATAATTCTGAAATTGAGATTGCGGTAATATCGTTATCAATTTTATAAGATTTTTCACCGGGATAAACAACAAACAGGTGTGATAGATCAAGGTCATGAATTGCGATTCGCATGGATTTTGTAATTTTAACCGCATCGGTACATTTAATTTCAAAACCAATTTTCTCTGTTCCGTTTAAATATAGCAAATCAAGTTCCGCCCCTGATTGTGTCCTCCAAAAGTAGCAATATCTTTCACCGCATACATCAATAATTTGTTCCGTAATAATTCCCACCCAGGATCCTCCAAGTTTTGGATGTTCTAATAAATCATTTTT
>CAJVYU010000228.1 GCA_913009735.1 uncultured Fidelibacterota bacterium | reverse complement strand
ACAACGAGAAGAAAAGGCGGAGGAGTGCAGAAGAAGAAAGATAGAGCAAAGAAGCAAGTGTGTACACAAACTTGTATAGTTTGTAATTTGTAGTTTTTTTTTTTAATGATCCGGCGACCACCGAGATCTACACTCTTTCCCTACACGACGCTCTTCCGATCTCCAAACGTGCTCCCAATTAAACCGACGCCTATTTTGAGTTTCCCGGGTCCCGCAGGAAATGCCAACAGCCCCATAGCAGTCATACCGGAGAATTTACCGCCAACGGGCTTCCAATTCTCAAAACCGAAATTACCCACTTCAGCTCCAAAACGAAAACGAACTCCTAAAATTTGCATGAGCATGGGAAATTCAATACTCAATCGAAAATTAACTTGAGGATTATTATTGTATGTACTCAGGACATAATTAACAAAACCGGGAGACGCACCCGATATATTCAGGGAGTAACCCATACTTTGGGCCATATCGGCTAATTCAGTGTCAGATACATCCTCCTCTTCTACATAGTCACTTTCATCATCATAAAATTCCTCATCACCATAGTATTCGGATGTATCGTCTTCGTAAAATTCATCATCTTCATAATATTCGGATGTGTCATCTTCATAAAATTCATCACCTTCATCATAGTACTCATCATCTTCCGAATACTGTTCTTCATCATCTCCCCAAAAGACTTCAGTTGGATCCTCATAATCTTTTTCATCTTGGGCATATAAATTAGAAATGGGAGCAATGAGCACCAATAAGGCGATTAACAACCATGAATAATTGGTTAATATATAAAATTCTGTAATAGAACTTTTCCGCATGTTTACCTCAATACGTATTTAATATTAGACGCACTTTTAGCTTAACCCCTTACCTCTGGGGATGTATTACTGTCTGTAATATATAATTTACAGTTGATGTAAATCAATCTCATAAATAAGTATATGTATTATTAATAAATATAATATATAATACAAACTTTAAGGCGTGAAGAAAGTCACATAGATGCGTAGCCCGTAGGGGAGTCTCGGCCTACTTTTCAATCCCTGCATATACGCCTTCGACAAGCAGTTAGCCCATAATAACATTGGGATAAATCCTCTTTAAGTTGGTTTCTCATACACCCCAGCATAAATGCTGGGGTAAGATCTCAAAGTTTCAAATGTTACGCCAGCCTTCCAGTTTACCTCCACATCTTTAACAGGAATAGTGTTACCCCGACTTTTAAGTCGGGGATTATGAGCTCATAAAAAGAACGGGCTTTAGCCCAACACTCTCTTTGAGATACTTGCCTGTCTACTGGCGGTATGGTCGTTTGCATTCTGGCGGGAAACCGCTGATCCCCAGCTTATTGTAGCTCGTACGAGAATCGAACTCGTGTTACCGCCTTGAGAGGGCGGCGTCCTAACCCCTAGACGAACGAGCCAAGAAAGTACGCCCGGGAGGATTCGAACCCCCAATCCCCTGGTCCGTAGCCAGGTGCTCTATCCAATTAAGCCACGGGCGCATATTCTAGTGATTGGTTATTGGTAACTGGTGAGTAGTAGATTGCAACTAGCCACAATCTACCGGCTACCGTTTACCAGTTACGACTATACCATTAGCTGGGGCGCCCTCCTGCTTTCGATAAATCGAAATTCGGCGGGCAGGCAGGAATGCAATTTTGTATATCTGCCTTTTACCCATTAAATATTCTGCTGGGGCGCAGGGATTCGAACCCCAACAACCAGAACCAGAATCTGGTGTCCTGCCATTAGACGACGCCCCAATGTCATCATTTTCATAAAAAACAGGGGGCAAATTTATGCCCCCCGCCTATCTCACTGAAATGTTTTCTTTTAAAAGGTTTTGAAAAACCTTTGTTTATTTCACTAAATAGGCTTTACGAACGTCAACTCCCGCTGAGGTTTGTATTTGGATAAAATAAACACCTGATGCAAAATCATTTGCATTCCAATTAATAATATGATTTCCGGCAACCATATGATTTTCATTCAGCAAAGTGGCAACGTGTCTTCCTTGAATATCAAATACCTGTATCCGGGTATCCATCTCATAAGGAAGCGAAATGGGAATCGATATTACCGGATTAAATGGATTCGGATAAAGCTGGCCAATGCTAACGTTTCCGGGAATTTCAATCAAATCAGTAGATGATTCTTGCGTAAAAGTAATCTCCTTCCCCATGGGATTGCATGCACCTATTTTTTGAATAGCATTGATTTTCCCGGGAAAAGATAGTTGAATTTCATTTCTCCCATTTGAGCCTGAAAAATCTATGCCAATGATGCGAAGATGGTTTTGATCATGTCTTGTTTTAAGGATCCATCCTTCCAGTGTATTCAACTCTTCAAGTGAAAAACGGCTATCGACTTCAAGGTCAATTTGAAACCCGCTGATCAATTGGTCATTATTTAACGAAATGACCGATATCCCATCTTGATTTGATAGATTCACTGTACCATTCCCGCCGCTAAACGATTGGTCATTCCTTCCATTTGGATTTAAAATATATTGGGCAATATAGATAGCAGATCGGAAGAGCACACGTCTGAACTCCAGTCACATTCCTTTATCTCGTATGCCGTCTTCTGCTTGAAAAAAAAAAAACGTTACTACTCTTTACT
>CAJVYU010000227.1 GCA_913009735.1 uncultured Fidelibacterota bacterium | reverse complement strand
TGTTATGAGAGGATGAGTGGTAATATGAGTGAGACACTGTAGCACGCATAGTACTCTTGATGATGCGAGCATCAGGTGTAGTCTCTTCTTTGTTTTTTTTTTAATGATACGGCGACCACCGAGATCTACACTCTTTCCCTACACGACGCTCTTCCGATCTAGGTGGAACCCTACTTCTCCGGCACCGGCAATTACTATTCTCATGGTATTAAGCTATTAATAATTATATCGTTAACTTTATAATGATAATTTTGTTGATGTTAATAGACAAGTTGACAGCTCCGCATTAGCAAGAATCCTCGGCAGAGCCGGGATTGAAAATAGGCAATGTGTACAATGACGCTTTTTACCATTGCCGTTTAACCCCCTATCCCCCTAAAGGGGGTAATTCTGCCTCCGCAATCCGAAAATTGTTGGTTAGACTGCCGAATGATTCCATCTACATCTAAAGCCCCCTTTAGGGGGTTGGGGGTTCTTTTAAAGTCCCCCTTTAAGTGATTTTCCCGACATTATTGTCTTGATCAACCTCTATAGTAATTTTGCAGCAATATTAAACAATTTTATTATTAGTTTTACACAAATACAGTACATGAATATGCATAAAAAAACACTTGCCGAGATAGCAGATCATTACGTTAAACGATACCACGTACAAAAGCCCGTAATAGAACCGGTAATTGCTCCTGATACGGGAATAATAATTGTAATCCCCTGTTTCAATGAACCGGCACTGATCAGAACGCTTGAATCTTTATGGATGTGTGAACCTGCGCATTGCACTGTTGAAGTTATCATTGTGATCAATTCAGGAGTAAACGCAGGTAAAAGTATTCGGAAGCAAAACTCTATAACATTCAAACAGGCGAAAGAATGGATCAAAGGGCATTCGAAATTAACATTAAGGTTCAATATCATTTGCGCAAACGAAATGCCAAAAAAATATGCAGGAGTTGGGTTGGCAAGAAAAATCGGGATGGATGAAGCGTTGCTGAGGTTTGGCAATATTGAAAAAAACGGTACGATAGTTTGCTTAGATGCGGATTGTACCGTTGAAAAGAATTATTTGCGCTCAATAGAACGGGAGTTTGAGGAAAATGACGCAAAGGCAGCCGGTTTGTACTTTGAGCATGATATTGAAAATGAGAAGGATCAGCATCTTATCAGGGGAATCACCAACTATGAGCTTCACCTGAGATATTATGTACAGGCGCTCAAGTACAGCGGTTATCCCTTTGCCTACCACACTATCGGGTCGTCTATGGCAGTCAAAGCTGATGTTTACGCACTTTCGGGAGGCATGAACAAAAGGAAAGCAGGAGAGGATTTTTATTTTCTGCACAAAGTAATACCCCTCGGTAATTTCATTGAGATCAACAGTACTTGTGTTTATACTTCCCCAAGGATGTCGGACCGGGTGCCGTTTGGAACGGGCAAGGCGATGCTTGATTGGGTCAGGAATGAGATGCAAATATATTATACATACAATTTCGAGACATTTAAGGATCTCCGAAAACTGATCATGTCAATAAGTGAACTATCAAGCTGTGATAAAAAGTCAAAGTACGAAGCCTGCGTAAAACAGCTACCCTGTTCACTGGAATCTTTTCTAAAACAAGAAAACTTCTATGATAAATTATCGGAGATAATCAATAATTCCGCTTCCCCTCAAACATTCAGGAAACGCTTTTTTTATTGGCTTGATGGTTTCAGCGTATTAAAATTCATACATTTTGCAAGGGATAATTTTCATAATCAGATACCGGTAAAAGAAGCATGCAAATCTCTGCTTGATGACCTTGATGTAGAATTTTCAGATAGAACTAGTGAAAAGGAGATGCTGAACATCTTTAGAGGAATTGACCGGTATGGTTAACTATACTAAAAATTACACCGTGCAATGTATAACCTAATTTCTTAGGTTTAAATACAATTTGAAATAAATGGTTTTAAACTTACATGATAGAAAATCAGTATTTTTGTTCATTATTAATATAAACATATAGTGCAAATAGCGGAAATGCCGTTATCTGTATGTTATAGAACATTGTTTAGAAAATTATATAAATAAAAATGGAGGAAGTAAAAAATGAAAAAAGTAGCAATATTAGGCGCAGGTTATGTTATTAAACCAATGGTTGACTATTTTATTGATATTTGCAAATATCAGGTTATTATGGCAACCAGAACGGTTTCAAAAGCTGAAAAAGTAATTGCAGGAAGACCTTTGGGAACTGCAATTAAATGGACAAATGATCAAGTTGATCTTTTGGATAAAATTGTTCAGGAAGTTGATGTGGTTATTGTAATGTTACCCCGCTATTGCCATATGATAGCTGCAGAATTGTGTATAAAACATCGCAAAACTATGATAACTACCGACTTTATGTGTCAGGAAATTATTGTTTATGATGAAGAAGCCAGAAAACAAGGAGTTCTTATTCTAACAGAATTAGGAGAAGATCCAGGTCTTGATAATATGGGGACAAAACAAATGATTGATGAAATAAAAGAGATCGGAAGAGCGTCGTGTAGGGAAAGAGTGTAGATCTCGGTGGTCGGCGTATCATTAAAAAAAAAACAAAACAACATCACCAACAGAACATCAAGCACCATTACAAACAACTAACTCCTCCATCAACTC
>CAJVYU010000226.1 GCA_913009735.1 uncultured Fidelibacterota bacterium | reverse complement strand
AAAGCGCATTAGGACGCTTCTATTCTTCTCTATCAGTTCGATGGAAATAACCTGTTTCCCTTCGGGAATATCCACCTCGCACGTCCGCCATTTGCCCGGTACTTTATCCGGTAAACCTACGATCACTGCCAAAGATGATTGTTCAGTGGACATAAAATATGTTCCAAACACTTTGCGGCTGCTTTTAACACGAATTCGATAGCTCTCCTCGTCGCCCATCTGCGGTTCAAACACCAGGCGGGACAGGATACGCAGTGTTTTGGGTCCATTCACTTCCACCTGCAACGGACGTCCTCGGGACAACTCATAATAGGAAATTTCCTTCCCTGCCACTATTACTTTTCTGTTGGATTGGAATACCATTGGCTGGAGTTCCCGTTTACCGATAATGGACGTTTCAAAATCTTTTTTAATGACACGCAAAAGAATAGGATATTTTTGGTTATCACCAGCAGAGAAAGTCAATGTATGGCTTCCATTTCCGATATTGATAAAATAATTCCCGGAAAAAGTATAATAATGGCTGGGATGCTGAATAGATCGAATACTTTTTTGTAGTTTATAGCGATGGTTGATTTTTATCGGTTCCTCGTCATCGACTGTTAGCTGATATGAAAAATTTTGGCTCTTTTTTGACTTTTTTGATGACGGATACCGGGCAATGAGTTCGATTCTCGCAGGTCCATGTATTTGATACACTACAGGTTCATTCTTGATAATCGTATAGATCCGCCGTTTCCCGGCAATTTTTAGTATTTCCTTTTCCTCCCCGCCGGCTGTTGGTTTCAGCAGTTCGGCTGAAAGAGTTGAAAAACTCATGAGTATTAATAATAGTATCCTATAAAACGCTGTCCGGTTCATGCTCTAACATCCGTTGTTTAATTTGTTTATGACTTCTCCAGCCTACACCAAAAACCATTCCCGCTACTACCCACAGGCATAAAAATGTGACTTTTAAATTAAATTTTTCTAAGGCATATAAAGATCCTTTACCAACCTCCGGTAAGGGGATCGGTGCAAAAGGCATCCCCAAATTTTCCGTTAGTTTCTGGATATTCAGTACATGGATCAGGGGAATATTCTGTTTCACGAATTTGACCACCGTTCCCTCAATGCCACCGCTGCGGTGGATAGCTTCAATATCATGGCGGTAAACCACGCCGGGCTGTAGTAATTTCAAATTGAAACTGGTACCCAAACTGGCCACACCACCGCCGACATTTACTACTGCTTTATAATTTTGATCTCCAAAATAATCCATACGCATTTGAATATTATCTTTAAGACTGGAACCTTTTATTAGGGGTAATCCATTTTTTGCAATGTTTTCAGTAATTAATTCACGACCTTTGGGACTTAATAACCTGCCCTGATCGTTGCGCCCACCGATAGAAGCGGCAATGGAACGTGATGGAATTAACTTATTTTCAAAGAGAATCATTTCCATATCCAGCCAGGTCATTTCCGGATCATTGGCGCCCCATTGGGATGCGCCAATTGACGTAATCACCACCGGATAAATATTCATGGCATCACAGGCAATAAGAACGGCAATATTCGCACCGGGCATGGAGCCGGTGAGCATAACCGCTATCGTGTCCCCGGCAGTCAGACCGGCTTCGGCCAGCAGTTCTACCATGGCAGCGGCAAAATTTGGATCAAGTGTGGTCAATTTTGCATCAAGATCACCTTCATCCGTCGTGGTCAGACTGAACTGTGAACCCACCAAGCCTGTTTCATTGGGATCGTTTTCAATGTCTACAAATACTCCTTTTTCAAGCCGGATTTCCTTTAATATTTTCATGGCAACTGACATTTGATCGGCAGCTATCACTTTTGTTTCATATGTATCAGAAATGATCTCCACTCTAGAAAAATATGCGATACTGAATGCTATGACCGCAACCGCAGCCATAATGACAAGAATGGATGTTTTTTGAATGACCGGAATGAATGGTTTATCAGACATTCAATTGCCCTCCGGATATCAGCATCACCAGCAGTCTCACCAGCACAGCGGTTACCACAATAACCGAAATGGTTCTCGTAACACCCTGACGGTCCATCCAACTGGCAATGAGTCCGGGAATGATGTTCCCAATGACGGCATAAGAAAAATTTTCTGAAGATGAAAAAATGAGGTTCCGGGACATATATCCCACAATAAATCCTAAGAGGAGGGTCAGAACCAGGCGTCGCTTACCGTAAATGAACATATAATTGCTCAAAATTTTCACTATCCCGATTACGATGATCGCTGCCAGAAAAGTCATAATGATTTGATCAGGTTGATGAAGATAAAGAGCGATATATCCGGGTACAATGACACCACCTGCCGTCACTCCCAGCGTTTCCGACAGAATTAAGCTGAAGGCAATGCCCAATCCAATGGTAATCTCAACCATCTGTCTTAAACTCCATCAATTTGTCCATTAATTTCTGGCCAAAGCCCACTTGGTTCCCCATAGAAAACAGGAGTGAATCTTTTGGCAGTCCTTTAAAATAATCAATCGAAGTCTGCATGGGTTCCGTATCTGCAATGACATATGATTGGGTTTGGGGCGCATGGTATTCCACACGGCTAACCATGGCTTTCACATTCTGTCCACGGACAATAGACAGATTGGGTTTAATATCTTCATA
>CAJVYU010000225.1 GCA_913009735.1 uncultured Fidelibacterota bacterium | reverse complement strand
TGTTACTCATATCTATCTTTCTTTTTTTTTTTAATGATACGGCGACCACCGAGATCTACACTCTTTCCCTACACGACGCTCTTCCGATCTGATTATTTAATTGATGCTCTGCCCTATTCTGATATTAATACAAATGTCGGCATGGGTGATGATTGGGATGTTACCTGGGGTGACGGAGAAGATGTCGCCTATACATTAAACCTTTCAACTGAAACAACTATTGATGTAACTCTCTGTTCAGGCAGTACAGATTATGATACAAAATTAGAGATTTTCACTTTTGAGGGTACCGATTGCAGCCTTACGTATACGGATGCTGTGTCTACGGGTGAGTATAATGATGATGGACCATTTGGAAGTTGTCCGCAAAGTCCAACACAATTTACACCAAGTTTTCTTGAAGGTGTTACGTTACCTGCTGGTCAATATTATATTGTTGTAGATGGCTTTAGTGGGGCAACCGGGAATTACGAAATAAATGTCACTGAATCCACCGGCAGATCAATAGTGGAAAACACACAGGATGATTTTGATTTGGAATTACTTAAATCAGGATTGAACCCCGAAGACCTTTTTGCTGATTTCCAACATCTTCAAAATGCCAGAAATTCTTTCAGCAGAGAGATTGACATTCTTTGCGGTACATTTTTACAATACAATATTTACAACGAGGCAGATAATTCTCTCGTTGGTTCAGCAGATACAACTTTTTTCATCCATGAAAATCTTACTAACGATGTTGAGCACTGTTATTATATAACAGCTGAATACGTTGAAGGTGAATCTGCTCATTCTGATACAGCATGTGCAACACCGGAAGCATTTACTCCATTGCCGGTCACAAATCTTTCTGCTACAGCTTTGGATGAAGAAGTCGCTTTATCATGGACAGACCCAAGCGTTTCTACATATGTATATTTTACAAGTTTTGAGGGGTTGGATGGCGGTTTTACGGCAACAGGAGATTTTGAAAGAGGTGTGCCAACAACCGGCCCAGATGCGGCGGCTAGCGGATCAGAATGTTTTGGGACGAATCTTTCCGACGATTATAACAATAGTACATATGCAACACTGATGTCACCACCTTATTCACTTGCCGGACTTACCAATCCCATGATGCAAATTACTCATTGGTATAATATAGAAAACTATTATGATGGCGGTAATGTCAAAATTTCTGATGATAACGGCTCCACATGGAACATTTTAACACCAACAGTTGATTATCCGGAAGATGCTGTTTACTCTGGAAATTCCGGAATTCCAGATGAACCTGCATATTCTGGAAATACAGGAAGTTATTGGCACGATGTTCAATTCGACTTAAGTACCTATGCATCATCAACTGTTATGTTCAGATTTGATTTTGGCAGCGATGCTTCTGTCGCTTATGAAGGCTGGTATATTGATGATTTTGCTATTTTTGAAAGTTTAATTGGTCGTGAAAACGATGGGGATCTAACCTATTATAATGTCTATCAAGATGGCGTTTTGGTTTCAGATTCTATCGAAACAACCGGTTCTCTAATTACAGGATTGACAAACAGTCAGTCATATACTTTTGGAGTCACTGCAAGTTATTATCCTGATTACGAAAGTAATGTTGTTGAAGTTTCAGCAACACCGACATGGTTGTATGGTGATGTGTCTGGTACAGTCACTGATCCAAATGGTACACCGTTGGATAGTGCTGTTGTCCGTTCCGGGGATAAGGTTGATACAACAGGCGCTGATGGAATTTATATCCTCTATGACCTCAATCCGGGAATCAATACTATTAAAGCATCTCGTGAAGGATTTGATTGGTTAGAAATTGATGTGACAGTCATTGCTCAAGAGGAAGCTGTTACAACTGATTTTCAATTAATACCAAAAGTAAGTTCACCGGTAAGATTAGAAGCAACAGCAGGTGATGAAACAATATATTTAATCTGGAATAAACCCGGTTCAGTAATAGATGTTGATCTTACGGGTACATGGAGCTTGTTTTACGATTGGGGATGTACAGGAACTCCGGGTAATGTGGAAGTTGAATTCTCTGAGGATGGCGGCTTATATGTTTATGGAGATTTGATCGGACAATGGGTCAGCGAGAGTGGAGAAGTTGATTTAGGAGCAAGCGGGTGTGATGCAATCACATTCGATTATAATTCGTATTTTTACTTTGATTATTATAGCACGGTTTATTTTTTATTTGCAGAAGAAAATGAATTTACTGGGGTAATTACATCCGGTTATGGTGATCATGATGGTGACAATTTTGGCCAAAGATTGACTCTAAGGAATACCTCAAATTCAGCTGATCAAACTGATATAGCCCACATTATTGATTTAATTATCAGTGAAAAGAGCATTGAAGATAATATCAATGCTGTTAGCATGATTAAACAGAACTTCATCAATCGTGTATTTAATAATCAGTCCATAGTATATGATAACACGCCCGATATCCAAGCCAGGTCCAGAGTGGATAGTTTAATCGGGTATAATGTATATCAGGTATTGGATAATGGTGATACGTTGGTTTATGGTGCTTCCGGTCCTGATGACACCACTGCAACGATTTCCGTTCCGGCAAATTATGTGGAGTATTGTTATAATGTCAAAGCCCGCTGGAATACGGACAACTATGGTGTTATTGAATCTAAACCTTCTAACAC
>CAJVYU010000224.1 GCA_913009735.1 uncultured Fidelibacterota bacterium | reverse complement strand
ATACAATGGCACGGTGATTGGCGCTGCCGTCGGTTTGAAAATCGTTATCATGGCTAAAATCAGTCCGCCAATAACACCGGGGATCATCAGTCCACCCAAATTAGGGTTACTCCATGTAAACGATGCGCTCACCATCAGTATAATCAGTGCTATCGCTGTTTTACGGACGGTGCCTTCCAGAGTCATGGCTCCTTCGGTAACACCTGACAGATGTTTTTTAAATGTATTGGACTGCAAGGCAGGATTGCCCGATCTCAGAGCTAAATGGTTATTCATCATCTTCGACTTCCTCAATTCTGATCCATGATTTCCCGGACCCTTTCCTTTTTTTGATTAGTTTAAGGATACTCATTATCACAATAACGATTAATGGTATCCAAAGGATTATGACCGAATTTTCCATGGCTTAAATTACAGCTTTTTGTATGTCTTTCTTAAAAAAGGATTCACGGATGAGGGCAAAACGATTGTTATATCATTTCGTTTTGGACGACTGGAATTTGAATTTTTATTTATCATCTTAATCGTTATTAACACCATTTACCTCTTGGATTTGCCTTTTCTACCCAATTTCCGTTAAACGCTAAATCATTCCCTCTGCCAACCACAACTCATAAAACTTTGCCCATTTGCTTTGCGAGCCACTTGGGTTCCAAGCTAAAGGACAGGAGATGGGAATCTCCTAAAAAAGATGAATTAGCGGAGGTAGTAAAGGCATAATGAATGGCCATATGCCCCCAGTCCAAACCAAGGCCTGCGCTGGTGAGAGCGTTTAATCCCCGCCCAAAACGCAGAGCAAACTTTTTATATTGTATCTCCAACCCTGCTCGATATCGGCCGCCCATGGCTCCAAGTTGAAAATCCTCGTCCATGCCACGGCCAAAAGGATCCAGCGCTACATCGGCCATGATCGTAAAAGACAGCGGTATTTTACTAAATCCGACTTCCTGGGCAATCCCGGCCAATAATTCAGGAGAGAACCGTTCAATGGAACCATTCTCCCATACCAGCCAGGATGTGGTGGCGTCGGTGATAACCAACCCAACGGTATTTCCTTTCCAAAAAGATGTAGAAGCGCCAACATCTATTCCTATTCCAGTTGCATAATGTTCTGCCAGTGAATGAAAGAGTCCTTTCACCCCCACCCCAATATTCCAGTTTTTAATCTGCCAGGTTGTACTAATGTGAATCCCCCACTGGGATTGCCGGAAAAATGATACCTGATCGGCATCCAGGCGTTCGCCCTCATCCAATTGTCCATTATTCTCCCCTGCATCGCCGGTGCCGGGAATGCCATCCAATCCCCAATCTAATAACACATTTCGTGTATCGGGAATATTACTGACCCCTTCATGGAATAGAAGTACGTTCACGGGACGGCGAAAACGCTTTAATGTGGGAAAGGCAAGCAAATCACTGTTTACCATTCCGGCGAACCGATTTTGATGGGCATAAAGATATTGGTTAACCGTTTGCCTTGCATGAGCAGGATTTTGCAGAACAGATGCTGCACCTGTATAAGCCGCCGTCTGGCTTTGCCCTAATGCTAATGATTGAGCATCGCCGGCATTCTTGAAGGCTTGCCAGCCATAGCGTACCCAATAGGACTCCGCCGGCAGAACAGAAACGAGTAGAATTGAAATAATTCCACTTATAAATATACCAGTCCCACTAAAGCCCCACTCAATATGAGAAAACAAATTTTTCCCCCTGTAATAGGGGGAACACAAGGGGGTGTTAAATACATTGAAGTTATTCATTTAATTCTCAACATTTTTAAGAGATGATTTCTAATACCTCATTCAAATTTTTATGGCTATGTTCTAAAGATGAACTGATCTGAATACTGTTTAAACCTCCCTGTTGAACACCTACGGCGTTCGTGTTTATCTGAATTCCGTTTGTTATAGACATGTAATCCCTACGGGATTTCTTTTCATTATAAAGACTCCGGTAGGAGTCAAATGTCTATAACATCCAATCATAATAGATTGCCAACGCCGTAGGTGTTGCATTGAGCTTGCCGAAATGTGTTGAATATTTTTATGTCTAATTCAGTAAGTTTGTAGAACATAACTTTTTTTATCAATCTCATTATTATAGAATCTAATCATAGTATATCCCCATTTTTCTAAATCTTCTTTCAATTCTTTATCTTTTTGTTTTTGTTTTTTATGTAAATGACCGCTACCATCTAATTCAATAATCAATTTCAATTCAAGACAACAGAAATCTACTACATATTTTTCGATACTTATTTGAGAATGGAATTTATGTCTATCTATTTGCCTGTTTTTCAAACACTGCCACAGTTTCCATTCCCAAGGAGTTGGATGATTTCGCTGCAATCGTATGATGTTTTTCAAACGAGGCTCGTTCATTGGTTTTGCATTCTTCATTAGTTTAAAAACATTTTTAAAACCCCTTTAAAATTCTCCCCTTGTACAGGGGAGAAAAAAATAGGATTAACAAAAATAAATAATATCTGAACAGTTTATATCCTTTGCGTATTTTTCGCCTTTTCTGTTAGCATTTCTTACAAACCGTGTTTCTTTTTCAGCTCATCCAGTTTCTGTAGTGCTTGGATAGGCGTCATGGAGTTCACATCCATTTTATTGAGATCTTTCTTGAATTCTGCTTCCTGCTTGTCAAACATGGATA
>CAJVYU010000223.1 GCA_913009735.1 uncultured Fidelibacterota bacterium | reverse complement strand
GGTAGTGTGTGTTGTGAGATGGTTTGATATAGACGATAAAAAGATAGAATTAAACCTTATCATATTGTATTTTTCATTTTTTTTTTTAATGATCCGGCGACCACCGAGATCTACACTCTTTCCCTACACGACGCTCTTCCGATCTGCTAATTTACTGGGAGCATCATCGTACCCCTCTAAAGTCGCGGATTTGACCTCGATAAATACCATTGAACACCGATTTTCGCCAAGGGTTTAAGTCTCATAATTGAACCCTAATCAAGGCATCCACTCATATCGCAGGTTCTTATTACCCAACCAGGGAACAACATATGACTTTTGGAAGACCTCACTTGATTTGAAAATGGGTGTTGTTGCCTTCTTCTTCATCTTGATGATTATTTCATCGTCAACAACTTTACCCTTGCATCTACAGTTGATGAAATCAGAGAAGATCGTCTTTGGAGTACAATCCTCAAATCTCTTGAGATCCTTAGCAAGCAATCGGTACAGTGTATCAGCAACAATTGTCAGCATCACATCAAAATATATCCGGATCATGAATGGCGAACTCAATGCATTGAGGTTGAAAAAATCAACGATTTCAGCGAACTTGTTTTCGATCAACCAGCGATTCGCATACAATAAAGCCAGTTCTTCAATATCAATATCAAAATTGTTTGTTATCAGAAAGGTCGGTTCTTCCCGGCCATGGTCCTTGAAGATCACCTGGCGAACTTTAAGCTGTGTTCGTGGCAAAACAATTTCGCTTTCGAACATCTTGAACTTATTGTATTTTCGCTTTTTCTTTTTCAGGTTCACCTTGATCCAATCATCATCTGGAATGTCCATTGCATCTTGCACGATCTTTTTTCCTCTTCGCCGTAATGTGATGAACTTTATGCCATCGCCTGTTCTATCGAGTTGTTCAAGATTTTCATAAGTCGTTAGCTTTGAATCAAATACTAGTGTTTGATCTATCACGCCTTTTACATCGATCCAATAATCAGCAAAGTTCAATATCTCGTTTGATTCATCCTCTCTATCAATGTCTGTATTTGCATATAGCAAATGCCTGGACTCTCCGTCCTGTGCAAAAAGTGTCTGTGCACTTTTCAAACGTTGATGCTTACTACCTACCCAGTTTGTATCCATTTTTGATTTCTCACCATAGTGCGGTATAGCATGAAAATCCAGATTGATAGTCTCTCCTTGATAATACTCAGGATATATCGATTCCATTTTCGAGACGAATTCTTTGCTAAAATCGAGAACTGAATCTTTATCGATCAAATATGAATAAGTTGATGTTGCCGTTGTCTTTGGTGGAACATTCAGCCCGGCAAAGAAACCGAACCCAGTATCATGATTGTAATTAGATATCTTGGACAATCTTTCATGACCGATTAGCTTCAATGCCAAGATAGAGAATATTGAATTGACCTGAGATAATTTCGTGGTTTCTGGAAACGATGAGTTGTTGATCAGGTCAAACAATCCTGTTTCTAAAATGTAAGGAATGAAGTAGTATAGGCCACCGACCTGACATTCGAATTTATAATTGTCGAGGCCCTGAAAATCAACTCGAGTAGTGATAGGTGGAATGAGTGTCTTTTTTGTTGTTAACCCTAATTCCGTTCTCGATCTACGCCGGAGCTTGGTAAAGCCTTCATCCCGTAATATATTGTTTATAGTCTTGGTACTGCAATAATATCCATCTGCATTAAGAATCTCCTTGATATCATATATCGAATGATTATTTTTACGAAGATTGATTATTTTCCCTTGGATTGGGTTGGGGGTATGTTTATTTTTTGGACCAAGTTTTGGCGGTGGGAAAAAAACAATCCTCTCGTTCTTAAAATCTCTAACAATGGATTGAAAGGTGAAGATTGAATATCCGTACTTTTTTGCAGTTTCCTTTTGAGACAAGTTATTCAGATAGTAGTCTCTAAGAGATTCATATTTCCTATGATCTGGAGACTTTGGGTTCCGAAAGAAATCTATAGGATTTAATTGTATCATTAGGGCAACTATATTACATATAAACTATTTAAAACTTGTTGTTAAATTCGGAAAAAAACAGAATATTGTACTGAGAATGAGGGTGGAATTGGGAAAAACGAATGGTTTGGTGCGACATACATACAATTTAATGTGTAATAATTTATTGGTAAATGTAAAGTTTTCATCGATTATTTCAAAGACAAAAATCGGATTTCAATATACTGGCTAGAAATAACCAGAAGATATTTGGTACTTAAAATTAGGGCGATTTATTTCACATAAAGGGCTGGCGAAAATCGGTGTTTAATAAAGGGAATGCCCTTTTCAATATGAAAAAATACAATGAAGCATTAGACCAATATCAGAAATATATTGATGAGGATCCAGAGTCGCATTCAATAAATGGATTATATGGGAAGGCAAAAACTTATCTTGCATTAGATAGTAAAGATGACGCAGAGAATAATATCCAGAAAGCTTTAGAACTCATGCCAGACCACCCAGACCTCATTAGATTAAAAAAGGAGATTGATAAACATATTTAAAATACCCATAAGAGGAAAAGCAATGTTCATTGCAATATTGCTTATTTGCAGTGTACCAACAATCGCTTTAGGGGACGGAAGTGGCGATTACATTCCGCCAGCATCAGGGGACTGGCACATTACAGTCGATACCTATGTTGGTAATGAGACAATAATCTTGAATGGAAGTTTGTG
>CAJVYU010000222.1 GCA_913009735.1 uncultured Fidelibacterota bacterium | reverse complement strand
CTGAAGGTACAGTGCTTGACCACATTCCCGCTGGTGTGGGAGGGGTAGCCGTAAAACTTCACCGCCCAGTTGCCATACTCGAACGTGCAGTATTCCAGGTCGTTGTTATCGCTGTAGATGTAGATATTACCCCAGGACTGGCGATTATGGCTAGGGGAGGTGAAAAAAATGGGGCTTGATGATGTGCCGCAAGCGGTGAGATTGCCATTAACTGTTAGATTCCAACCATTGTCGAATTTTACAATTGTTCCGTTTTCTATAGTTAAAATTATTCCATTTGGTACCGCTAAGTTTCCCCCAATTAAAACTTCATTAGTCCAGGTTATATCGATTGGTACATTGCCAAACCACTTATATCCAAATACAGCCGTCATTGTTTCGTTAGGATCGCTAATATTATGCAGAATAACATTTGAATTTCCCCCATACCATAAATTATCATCCGGTATAGTAAAATCGTTCAAATTTCTATTATTTGTTGCACCGGGCCACATATCACCATAGCCTTCGTCACTGCCTTCGCCGTACCCTGACCCATCAGCTTCAATTAAATCAATTGTGTGCGTATATCTGACATGCCATACCAGAATACCGCCAGTACCATCGCTATGGCCGGGCAAGAAATGGCTAAAGTCTCTGTATCTTCTGTTTTCAACAAAATACCTATCATTGCCTGATTGTGCAACATAAACAGTAGGCGAATATTCATTATAGGGAAAATCTATCCCGCTATTGGGAACTGGAGGATTTGAGACACTAATCCAACCCTGCCAATTTCGATAGTGTGGATTTATTGGAGCGGGACATGATCCTTTATAGCCAGGATCAGGCCCTAAATCGCATCCATCTCCCATTAGACACCAATCAATAATTCTATGTGCTCCATTATAGAGATCGTTAAAACCTAATAAATGGCCGAATTCATGACAGTGAATGCCTATATGGGCGAATGTAATAGATGGATCAATTTCATTATCATAAGAACCTCGTCCGCCCCATTGTTCGCACATTAAATATCTGTTATTCCCTCGTTCAGCACGGGGATTAAGTCCATCAAGATAAAAATTCCCGGCGTAAATGTAAACAAGTTTTGTTGTCGAACCGGTACTCACATCCAATCCTGCGGCGATGGCTGCATTTTCTGCATCCGCAAAAATTGTGTAATGAGATTTATAATAATTTTTATTATGAGACAAATGAATCCACTCCGGGTTGCCACCTGGCGAATTGTTTAATACCATGGCGTTGATTGAAACATCACCCTGCGACATGGTCTCGTAATAATAGGACATGCTGCCATAAGCTTCTTCGTCATCTGGAGAATTCAGATAATTCGTACCAGATAGCATATTTTCAAAATCCGATTTTTTATACTTGGCATGTCCATTTACATCAGTAAAATCCACAAGAACCACTTTTAAAGTGTAAGAAGTCCGCATTCCATAGAGAGGAGCAACTTCCGGTGGCGCCGGCCTCTAAATAGGTGTTCTTACAATAAGATTTTTGGGGATATTAACAGCCACATCTATTCCTACCTTCAAATTTGAAAGCGCATAGCGATGATTTTTAACTCCAATGGCATAATAATAATAACCATCGTTGGAATTCTTATCAAACGGGAATCCTTGTTTTGTCAAAAACTGATATTCGTATTCATCTCCCTGTTGTCGACCGATAAATGTTCTTCCATTGGGTTGTTTGAATTCCTTCCAGCCTGTGTCGAAATAGCTTGCCATAGCAGATGTGGCAAATCCCCCGATAAGAATCAAGCAAATTAATAAACGTTTCATTGCAAATTCCTCCATTTTTAATTAGAATCCTTTTAAATAAGTGATTTTTCCGACAGCAAACCATTTATCATTACTTCCAACTCGATAGATATAAACGCCCTCGGCAAGCTCTCTTCCGTATTGGTCCTTACCGTCCCATTGGATTTTTATAAATTTGGTGAAATTATTTTTCACATAAAATCTTCTCACCTACTTTCCCAATAAATTATAAATAATTATCAAAAATGTACCATTATACTGTTTACTATTCCACTTCAAAGAAATAACTGTTTTTTCATAAAATGGATTAGGATAATTCTGGACAAGGAAAAATTGTTCTGGATGCATGTTATTAATTATTGGCTTGACTGATAATAAGGTGTCAGGGTAGATTTTTCCATCCACTTTTGCTGAATATAATTGCAATCCAATCGCATGTGGTAAGAAACGCTCCACAATTCCAACATTTTTTGCAAAATATAACTCAAATGCATCATCACTTTGATGCGGATTATCGAATAAAAACCATAAGCAATTTTCAAATCTACCAGCACGATTTTGAACTATTTCATTTTTTCCAAAAAGCGTTACGTTATAATATAAATTTAATGAAGGTATATCAATTTGATAAGTATCTTTTAAGGCAATATTAAAATCAAACCAGAGTATTTCATTGCCATCAATATATCTAAAAACATGCCCCAACGAATCTGAATAGTAATATTCATGGTAAGTAGAATCTACTTCAAATACAAAATATGGCTTTTTATTAATAGATAATGTATCTATTATCCGATAAAATACAGATGGAATGGTATCTTCAATTCCGGGTTCTTCATAATAATAAACCCATTCATTTCCTATACTCAGATCGGAAGAGCACACGTCTGAACTCCAGTCACATTCCTTTATCTCGTATGCCGTCTTCTGCTTGAAAAAAA
>CAJVYU010000221.1 GCA_913009735.1 uncultured Fidelibacterota bacterium | reverse complement strand
AACACTCCTCCTTGTAGTGTTAAAGGTGCACTAAAGAGAATTGATAGACCATCTAATGACCAGTCTGGTGAATATAATTGCAATTCATTCACCCCCTGAAAAGTTCGAATGCTGTCCCCCTGCAAGTTGATAATTTGTAAAGTACCGGAGGACGTAAAAACCAGCCATTTCCCATCAGGTGACCAACTCGGATGCCAATGCTCACCCTTGAACCATAACTTGCGATTAGTACCATCGATATCCATAATAAACAGACCTGTCGGATAATCTTCCGGTTCGGGATATTCGAGACTTTGATGATAATAAGCAATTAATGTGCCATCAGGTGATACGGAAGGGGTCTGATCAGCACTAATATCAATATACAATTCATAATCTGCCGGATTTTTTAATCCACCTTCTGGATTACACGAAATGATTGCAATTGCAAAAAATAGTAATGTGAACAACTTCGAATTATTATTTTTCATGTGGACTATTGGTTTAAGATGAGGCTGGTTAAGCTTTATTAGCCTGATTATGACAACTTGTATTTCATTATTATACCCTGCACCACGTTATATCTGGTGTAGGGCATAAAAAATGAAGTCACGCAGCTTATGAATAGAAGAATGTTCAGAATACATAATGTCTTACAATTGTTATTTCATTTGTATTTATGGGTAAGTTACTACAAAAATCACGCCAGGCCGGGTTTTAACCCTCCCCTTTTTTATGTACTTTAACATGTTTGTGAAAGAAGGTGAGGGGGCGAAGGAGAGAAGTGGCGAATGGGCGAAAGGGAGAGGGGGTGAAAGTCCTTATAATCACCCGTTAATTTTGTTGCAGATTGCCTGCCTGCCGGCCAGGCAGGCATCGTCGCCCTTGCTCCCCATGCCACTCCGGTCAGGGCAGACTCGCGAAATCTTCTTTTGACCATCGCTTTAGTATAGGTGATTTTCCTTCAGGGCTTCCTGTTTAGGTTTTATTATTGCTTGAACTGAAACAAGATTTCGCGAACGAAGTGAAGCGATCTGCACCTCCCTATACGCCTGTAATACAACGGACCGCCTCTCCTGAACCCTTCACGTTTTGTATGTCGCCCCGGCTATGAAGCAGGGATTAAAACAATAAGTTTTTTGCCTTAAACTTAGTTATGTTTTACAATCAGTTGCCGGCGATAACTGTTTTTGCCATCGCTAACTTCTATGATATATGTACCATCGCGCATTTTGATTAACGGTATATTAAAACTCTTACCGGTTCTGGTCATCGTGGCCAACAGAACGCTTTGGCTGTTATAGATACGGATGGTATAAGTGGTTGGTTCGCCAGCTTTAGCATCAGTAACAGCCATATTGTTTATACCGGAATCACTGTATTCTACCAAAGGCAGATTTTCAATCATTGTAATCGTTACATGATCCGAAGCCGGATTCGGATTTAAAGTCATTGCATAATAACCTGAGCATCCCCAGGTTTTTCTTGTTAGATAAAAACTACCGTTAGGCCCGGTACCACAGGAGTTCGTTGATCTCGCTGTAATTGAAACGCCACTTGCACTAAATGGAAAGGTAAAGTCTAATTCATTTATACCAACAAAGTATGTAATACCCCAGGGGACGGTCCATGTTGCCGTACCGGCATTCCCTCCAACAGGGGTAACATTAAGATAATGATTACCGGGACAAATTTGCATTCATGGATAGTAATAACCCCCGTCAACCTTTTTATTAGTTATTTGTGGTGTACCGGCCCATACACTATATTGTGGAAGGGTAACCGAACCACATCCGGATAAATAAATAGTTGCTTGCACCCAAGCTGTCCCTGAAGCCGAAGAATAGGCTTTTACCGTGTAGTTATCCGTACCCTGCCCGCTAACAGGTTGCAAGTTTGAGCTTTTGTTCCAGTTAACCGTTGTACCGGGCGGGCGGTTGTGAAGGGTAAAGGTGGAGTTGGATGTGCAAACAAGGGTGGCGCCGGTTAATGTCATTATTGAATTACACCATCTATATATACTTGGATTTAATACAAAACATTCTCTATCTCCTCCCGAAGAAAATAGAGCTTTCATTCTATTAACTTGACCAGTTGTAAACAAATTCATACATGCGTCATCTGCTATATTTGAAAATGCTTCAGGAGTATTGGTTGTGTCAGCATTTAATCGATTATAATATTCATTCAATACTTCAATTTGGGATTGAATCTGGTCATCAGAAATATTCTGGTCCGAAGTATTGTACAGAAGATGTACAATTACTGGGATATGAATTGTAGTTAAGACAGTTAGTGATTTAGATGATTGAGCTTTAATAAAGGCAGCTGTTTGATTCTCAATTTCCATTATCTTGTTATAGGTAGTGACATCAGTATTAACTCTAAATTTCGAATAGAAGCACATTTTTGAGCTTGAGATGCGCGTATGTAACAAAATAAAAGTGTAAAAGTTAGTAGTAGGTTTTTCATAACTTAATTTTCAATTATTTCTTTCTTTTTATTTCTGTTATTTCAAACACATACCCAAATCCAGTTCTAAAGTCAGGACTAGTTAAAGCATGATTTTTTTTGACATATTTTTTTTTTTCAAGCAGAAGACGGCATACGAGATAAAGGAATGTGACTGGAGTTCAGACGTGTGCTCTTCCGATCTAAATGAGTTTTTCTTGTTATTCTTGCTCAAAAAGTTTTCTTCCTTGAGCAAGAAGGAAACTAGATGGATTACACGCCATTTAACTAGCACATTATTAAGATTTATTTTAAGTCATGAAATTCAACC
>CAJVYU010000220.1 GCA_913009735.1 uncultured Fidelibacterota bacterium | reverse complement strand
GTTTTGAAATTCATCAAAGATCAGCCGCAAAACTATGCCACAGCGATCCTGTCCAACGGAACATTGTTCTATCAGAAAAATGTCCGTGCTCAGGTTCTCAAGACGGATGTGATTATTCCTTCACTAGTAAACCGTTCCATTAATAAGAATGCAATAGTGTCTTTATACCACGATTTCATCTAATTTATATTTCCACCGGAAAACAACCGGTTCCATGTTTACTTCTTCAAGATATTTTAGAATACGTTGCTTAAGTTCAGCTTTCGATTTTACCCTGATGGAGCGGAGAAATGTACGGGCCATTTTGCTAAAGAATATCTCAATTAGATTTAACCAAGAACCATGTTTGGGTGTAAAAATAAATTCAAATCTATTTGGAAATTCTGACAATGCTCTCATTGTCTCTTTAGATATATGCACAGAATGATTATCCAATATGATCCGGATTTTCCAGTCTTTGGGATAACTCCGATCTACTGTTTTCAAAAATTCTATAAATTCCTTACTTCTATGCCTATCACGCACAAGCCCAATGACGCGTCCATCGTGCAAGTCAATACCAGCAAGCAAGCTTACCGTTCTGTGACGGCGATATTCATAGTCACGAGCCCAGGTGGCATATTTTCCCTGAATCGGTGGAAGATCGACTGAAAGATTTTCAGTGGCCTGAATGCCGGGCTTCTCATCATAAGATAGGGTTGTAAAATTTCGCTCGATTTCACCGGATTCCAGCTTCTCATTTAAAATCTGAACTTCCTTATAAATATAAAGCACTTGTGCCATTTTTTCTTTAAAATCAGGGTCCCGTTTTTCTAAATAATACTTGATTTTATGAGGTTTAATTGATACCTCATTTAATATTCTGTGTATGGTACTCTTGCCTGCTTTGCTCAAACAGGGCTGTCTTTCAGCCTGGCAATGATTCCGTACGTGCTTCGCGAGTTGACTGATAGTCCATAGTTCTGAGGCGTAACCGTGTTCTGTTGGTTTTGTGCAGGCAAGATTTATAACCCATAATTTTGCCTCAGCCGTAATTTTAGGGGGGCCTCCCTTTCGTTTTAAATCTGACAAAGCTACTTCTATTCCACCTGTCAGTGCTTTGTCTACGCATTTTTCAACTGTTGGGCGAGTTATATTCTCTCTCTTGGCAATGGCGTTTATGGCTTCATTTGTTGAATAGGCCAATAAAATTCTGGCCCGTTGAACTCTGGAAAAAGCTTCTTTACTTGATCTTGATATGGTTTGCAATTTCTTTTTTTCTGCTTCCGTTAAAATTAAATCGGGTCGTTTACGCTTAAAAGGCATGATCGGTCTCCTCTATAGTTATGAATTTTAACCGATCAGAATATAAACAATTTTATCTCATATTGCAAATATATTCATGGAACGATCTACTAGTAGAGCGATTCCAAAATAGCATATCAGTTCTTTGAAAATTTGGGTTGTAAAGAAATTTCATCTAATTTATATTTCCATTTGAAAACCACCGGCATTTCATTGATTTCTTTTACATATTTTTCGATTCGTTCTTTTAATTCTTGTTTTGAATTTACTCGAATACCTCGCAAAAAAGCGCGTGTCATTTTACTAAAAAATGTTTCAATCATATTCAACCAGGATCCATGTGTCGGAGTAAAAATAAATTCAAATCTGTTGGGAACTGTTTTCAAATAGCGCTGTGTTTCTCTTGAAATATGAGCCGAATGGTTATCCAAAATCATCTTTATTTTTATGTGATTTGGGTAGACCATATCCAGGTATTTGAGATGATCGATGAATTCTTTACTCCGATGCCGGTCTTGAACCTGACCGTGGATTTGTCCATTCAATAGATCAATCGAGGCTAAAAAGGAGACCGTCCCGAAACGTTTGTATTCGTAATCTCTGGCTGTAGAAGGATATTGTCCCGGAACCGGAGGCAGATCAGGTGCATTATTTTTTAGGGCTTGAATGCCCGGTTTTTCATCGTAGGAAAGAATGGCTATCGTTGGCTCATCCTTGTCACTTAAATTAGATTTTAATAATTCAACTTCTTTGTAAACGTGTAATACTTGGATCATTTTGACATCGAATGCCGGATCGCGCCGTTCTAAATAATAGTTAATTTTATGGGGACGAATTTCGGACTTCGATAATATTTTTGAAACCGTCCCTTTTGACAATTTTGATAATGACAAATATCCCGCCTCTTTGCAATGAGCGCGTATGTGTTTGGCCAAGCTGGCCATTGTCCATAGCTCTGAGGCGTAGCCCAGCTCTTTGGGCTTTTGACAGGCAATGGATTGAACCCATACTTTTGCTTCCCGTGGAATGGTTGGCGGTTTACCTCGACGAGGCAGATCGCCTAACGACGAAATCGCACCAACTTGTAAGGCTCTGTCTATTGTACGTTCCACTTTGGGTCGATTCGTATCAAACACTTTGGCAATGCTCGATACGCTTTTTCCGTCATAATAAGCAAGCAGCATTTTCGCTCTTTCAACTCGTGATAGCCCCTCAGTGCGAGAATGGCTAATCTTGTTCAACGCCTCTAATTCCTTTGAGGAAAGTTGTAATTGGGGACGACGACTGACAAATGGCATTTGAGTTCCTCCTTCTTTTCAACGTTATGAAGTTAGAACTCAATATACTAATAAATAATCCACATTGCAACGTTATTATGGAATCGCTCTACTAGACAATCCGCCGGGTTTTTCAGACGAAAAAATAAACATGAATCAGAATTCAAATACAAATAATTGGAAGAACGCCCTGATCCTAAACGGCACGCCAGGGTATCTGAATAGTGTGGCACGGCGG
>CAJVYU010000219.1 GCA_913009735.1 uncultured Fidelibacterota bacterium | reverse complement strand
TTTTTTTTCAAGCAGAAGACGGCATACGAGATAAAGGAATGTGACTGGAGTTCAGACGTGTGCTCTTCCGATCTGTTATTTTCATCACGTGAAATACGGAATTTTTGATTTAATCCATTTGTAGCACACTTGGCACACTTGTCTGCCAGCATGAGGTAGTTATTAATTGTTGTGCCAGGAACTGCTTTTGCTAAGACATAATTTTGAAATGCAACATCATAGAGATAGGGGCTCCATTCAGCAAGCAATCCACCTCTTTTCCCAAAAAAAGGAGATCCATTTTTAGAATCAAATGATTTTGCTTTTACCTCAATTAAATCAAACTGGGTTCCTGCTTTAATAAGTATGTCAATACGAATAAATAAATTGTTAAACCGAATCGCAGGTTCATAAATAATTACATTATCTTGTTTTAGCAATTCGTTTGTCTGGGCTTCAGCCTCTTTATGATCTAATGTTGTAATATCATGACCACCTGGGAAATAATGCTTAGCTAATTCACCTACCTGGTAGCCTCCTTCTGCCAATGCCTCCATAAATGGGTCATCCATTTTACTATCGGGGTATTCTTTCTTGCCCGTATAATACAATTTAGTAGGACACTCTTTCCCTAATTTATACCGAGATTTTGTCAAATATCGAGGGCTTGACATAATGACACCTTCCTTTGGATAGTTATATAACGAAAATATAACAGGCTAAAAAAATAACCTGGATCGCATTCATCTTTTAATTTGAAAATACTTTCATTATTTTAAAGAAGTACGTTCTTATAATTATTTTTCTTTATTGTACCCCGGCGCAAGTAACGCATTATCTACTTTATCTCCTTCAGTTACTCCATATAAAGCCGCATTATTTCTCAGCCATAAATGAATTTCATCACTATCTAAGCGGTGATCATCAGAACAATCAATGTTCCACCGACGTAACAAGTAACCTGCCATAGCTGCACGGATATTCACATTGAGTACTTTATTCTTCATACCATAATCAAATTCAATAGTTTCAGGATTTTGAAGACGGGGGTGAGCAACGATTTCCAGTTCAACAATTCGATTCCATTGGTTATCAGATTCACGTGTTTCAAATTCTTCAATGGAGCTATCAATAATAGTAGGATCAGAGATTCGCGTAATAACACAATCCATAAATATCGAACGTTTTCTATCAAATACCCGCACATGCCAACGTTGCCCATTATTCACTAAAGCAAATGGAACAATTTCACGTGTTCCTTTACCACTTCCGATTGAGCGATATGTAATATGAACAGCTTTGTTTTGATAAATAGCACGTGAAAGAACTGATAATACCTCTAAAGAAGGTTTATTTAGTTGGTACGGGGTTTCACAGGTAATCAATGCTTTCTGTACGCCAAGATAATCTTCCCCAAACCCTTTTGATAATGCAGTTAGAATCTGGCTTACAGAAAACTCAAATAGTGGTTTGAAATTATCAGAGCGAGTATAAATTTTACGGGTATTATCATAATAGAGGTTTCCAGGCGCCAACTTTCTGTACTCAGCAATATCTCTCGTCGACGCCGCTTCCTTAATGCCAAAACGAGCTATCAAGTCATGCCGAGCAATACTACCTAAATAATTCACTCGAAAATCAATATGCGACAACCTTTTTTGTTGGGCGGCGCTGATATTTTCTACTTTTTTATTACTCATTATTTAACCTACTTTCTGAGGTTGTTCTCATAAATCATGATTATACATGATAAATACGGTTAAGTAATGCGATAATATATATCACTTGTACTAATCATAATGATTATGTATAATTTAATCATGAACACTGAAATACACTGTAACCATCACAGATGAGGAATTATGAGTAATGTTGTTTGAAATTGGACAACAGCTAGATCAAAACATCTTTCCTCTAGTGGGAAATGGCGGAATTGTAATGCCCAGCGAGGCCGCTATACCTTTAATAACTTTGGGCGAGGAAAATGATCATGCCAAACAACCAAGACAGAACCGATCCAAAACCAGACCGCGGACAAGGGCCTCCAGAAGGAAAGGGGAAACCAGAGAACAAAGGGCGACCAGTGCAGCCTCATCGATCATCTGCACAAGTCTTCAGGACAAATACATTGAAGAACTTGATGCAGTAAGTGAAGCATACCCAGGTACCCAAGTCTGGCAACAACAGAAGGGGATGTGGCTATTATGCCAAAGTGCACTACTACCAAATATTATGCATAATGCTACATTTTTATGTGCCATCCCCTTTGATCCGACAATACGGATTCGAAGTTGGGGTTTTTGGAATGGTCGCGCTTGGATTGGCCCTAGACATACAAATATGCCTGATGGTTCAATTTGCGCTTTTGAACCTTCTGATGGTACTTGGATGCCCACTGATTCAATTATAAAACTATTAGATATCTATACTTTGTGGGGAGTACGACACTTGTACTTGGTAACTTTCAATCGTTGGCCTGGCGCACAAGTTGCCCACTATGCCTATGAAAGGTTGACTGAATTAAAAGAAGACGAGCTTTGTGGTTGTGGTTCTCTTAAAAAACGATACGGAGAATGCTGTCGACCTAAAGACCTTAAAAGAAATCGAATTGCTGATGCAGTTAAATTCATTTCTTTAGGTGGTGCTAGCCGAAAACCACCGGAAGCTGTAATACGATTTATTAGTGAACGAGATAACCCTCCATCAATTATAGATTTGTAATAATATTAGATCGGAAGAGCACACGTCTGAACTCCAGTCACATTCCTTTATCTCGTATGCCGTCTTCTGCTTGAAAAAAAAAAAAAATTCATATATAAATCCTCTTT
>CAJVYU010000218.1 GCA_913009735.1 uncultured Fidelibacterota bacterium | reverse complement strand
CTTCCGGTCCTGATGACACCACTGCAACGATTTCCGTTCCGGCAAATTATGTGGAGTATTGTTATAATGTCAAAGCCCGCTGGAATACGGACAACTATGGTGTTATTGAATCTAAACCTTCTAACACAGCATGTGCTGTGTCATTTTTACCGGGGGATATTGATTTCAATAATAATGTAGACGTCTCTGATTTATTAGCTGTTGTTGATTTTGTTCTAGAAGTTGTTCTTCCTTCAGAAACGGAATTCCGTAATGCAGATATGAACAATGATATGCAGCTTAATATTGCTGATGTAGTTATGATAATTGACGTAATTGTGGGCGGTGGACAAAATGCCAGGACTATTGCCCAGTCCGAAGGGGAGGTAATAGCAGATTTGACCCGTACGGATCAGGAACTGATGATCGGCCTGGATTATGCAGGATTAACCAGGGGTATCCAGTTCACATTGAGAGTTGACAAGGCAGTCAGTATTGGCTCGCCACAGCTGGCGGTGGATGGCGAAGGGATGATGGTAGTATCCAATCAGTCGGAAGATGGTACGCTAACAGTGTTGGTTTTTAACGGTACAGGCGGCACCGTAGATCGAGAGGGAGATATCCTGGTAAGAATACCGTATAAGTTTACGGGAAGCAGAAACGATAAAGCGATGCTGGAATTAACGGATGTACAAGTGGCTGGGATACTTGGGCAGGCATTACCGGTAACGATCCGGGAGAAGCGAGTAGAGATTGTTATAGTTCCGAGTATATTCGCATTGCATCAGAACTATCCGAACCCGTTTAACCCGGTGACAGAGATTCAGTTTGATGTACCGGTAGAGAGTCAGGTAAGATTGACGGTGTATAACATAATGGGTCAGGAAGTCAGAACACTGACGAATGAAACCCTGAAGGCAGGTTTTCATAGTATTCGCTGGGATGGGACGAATGGATTGGGAGAATCGGTAAGCACAGGATTGTATTTCTACCGCTTATCATCTTCATCGTTTACATCCACAAAGAAAATGGTTATGGTGAAATAACATGTTTTGTGGTCTCGATCTTATGTAGGACATGGCGTTCTGTATGAGTCGCGAAAATATAAAAAAACGGTTCCGCTTATGTACGGAACCGTTTTCTTTTGGAACCAATTTGTAATCTCTGCATTCAATTTCTGTAAATATATTCAACAATTTAATAGGAGTATTTATCTTGAAACGATTATTAATAACATTTACAATTTTATTTTCTCTTGGTTGGTCACAAAATTCCATTGTTTCCCAGTTCAGCTCAACTTTTGCGGATGCTGCAGAGAAGGTGAATCCGTCAATAGTAACGATTATGGTAAATAAAACAGTTAAACAGGAACGATTTCATAATGGAAATCCTTTTGAAGAATTATTACCTCGTGAATTCTTTGGTCAGGAATTTCAAACTCGTGCACTAGGATCCGGTGTCATAGTTGATAAAGATAATGGCTACATTTTGACGAACAATCATGTCGTTGAAAATATGGATGAAATTATCGTTAAGCTCATTGATAAAAGAGAGTACGATGCTGAAATAGTTGGATCGGATCCCAAATCGGATTTAGCCGTGATCAAAATTCAAACCAATGATTTGGAAGCAATAAAGTTGGGTGATTCTGATAAGTTGCGTGTGGGCGAATGGGTATTGGCCATCGGCAGTCCGTTTAATGAAAATTTAAGCCATTCTGTTACAGCAGGAATTGTCAGTGCTTTGGGTCGCAGCAATATTATGTCCAATGATAATTATGAAGATTTCATTCAGACGGACGCAGCCATTAATCCCGGGAACAGTGGCGGTGCGCTTGTGAACTTAAACGGAGAATTAATTGGGATTAATGCAGCTATTGCCACTGGAGGGTATGAGCGATCGAATCGAGGCGTCGGTTTTGCAATTCCAATCAATATGGTCAAAAAAGTTATGAATGATTTGATTAACGAAGGCCGTGTGATTCGTTCCTGGCTTGGAGTGTATATACAAGATCTGGATGATGCAACAGCAAGGGCTATGGAGTTGGACACCAGGGATGGTGCATTAATCGGAGATGTCGTAAAAAACAGTCCCGCTGAAAAAGCCGGAATTGAAATCGGTGATATTATTACTTCTTTCGATAGCAAGAATATTACAGGATCATCCCATTTAAAAAATGTCGTATCCAGTTCCACCCCAGGTAAACGCTACACCGTTGAATTACTGCGCGATGGCAAAAAGAAAAAATATTACATTACATTAGAGGAACTACCGGAAAATCCACGTGCACTAACCAAAATGGATAAAGAATATGAATCTGACCTGGGATTTATGGTTGAAGATGTCAATTCATCCCTTAGGAGAGAATATAATCTTGAAAGAGATATTGAGGGAGTGGTTGTTTCTAAAATCGACCGACGAAGTAAAGCCTATTATTCTGGATTAAGACCGGGTGATGTTATTATACGGGTTGGACGGAAAAATGTGGATAATGTTGAAGTATTTTATGATTTACTCGATAAAGAATCCAGGGGGAACACTATCTTATTCCTCGTAAAAAGGGGAGATGTATCTCGATTTTTGACTTTGGAAATGTAACCTCATTGATTCACCAGCTTTGAAATAGGGCAGATTCAATTGAAAAGAAGTTTTAGAGCAGTATCGAGCATAAAACGTAAATATGTAAAACGTAACTTGTGCTACTTTACATAATTACGTTTAAAATATTTACTTTTCAGTGTAATCTTATCATCCTCACTCATTTTCTGCCCTTATGACAAATATTTTCTTTCTGATGAATAATCCAGGGTAAAAGATTTCTTCATACGATTATAAAAGGGCAATGGATTCATTGTCCTT
>CAJVYU010000217.1 GCA_913009735.1 uncultured Fidelibacterota bacterium | reverse complement strand
AATGGTAAGGCGACCACCGAGATCTACACTCTTTCCCTACACGACGCTCTTCCGATCTCCAGCATTTCCATTTCAATATCTTTATCGTCAAATATTTTTAAGAAAAGCAGCCATCCTAATTGTTCAATCCTTTGCGCATCCCCATTAATGCCTCTGTCTCCCCGCATTAAATTTCTGATGGTCTTGATGACTCCGCCGATATTACTCATTTATTTTATAACTCCAATAAAACGAATTATTGAACTCCTACGGAGTTCGGGTACATACTTTTTCTTTTTTTATAGACATTAAACCCCCATGGGGTTAGAAATATTTTTTTTCTACCGACTCCGTAGGAGTCAAATGTCTATAAAAAACAAACCACAAACCACTCCAACTCCATAGGAGTTGAATGTTTTCAGTCATCCATTTTACATTTTCCATTATTACGCTGCCTTATAAATTTCCTGTTCCAATTCTTTCACTGCTTGTAAATACTGATTTCGTCCACCAAACATTTTTAATATTTCTACCGGCGTTCCATAGAGGTCAAACGGTGTTATGGATAGAATATTCATACTTTCAATATTTTCAATTCCGCCATCAGAATATTTATCCAAAAGTGTTTCCAAAACAGCTTTGGCTTGTTCGCCATATTTTGTGAAATAATTTCGTTTTTTCACATTATCTGCCCGTTCTTTCCGGGTAAGCGCCGGTTGATCAAAAACAACATGGCAAATTAAATCAAATGGATCAAAGTCCTTCCCAACCGTTTCACTTAACTCATGAAATAAAACACCATTATCTTCTAATTCATTTACAAGAACCTGGATTTTTTCAGCTTCATTCCACTTTTGTAAAAAATTATCCAATGATTTAAACTGTTTATGAACATTTGTTCTGGTGTAATCAGTTAAGCTTTGGGTAATCAGTTTTCCTTCCGAATCCAAATATTGAACTCGCTCATTGATGATTTTGACTTCTACTCCGGAGACATACACTTTCCTAAATGGTTCAGGAGGGTATCCTCCGGTTGGAGGTTCATTTATTCTTCCTATGGGTTCCGGATCAATGAGCGTCCCTTCATTCTCGCCGGCATCTGGTTCTGTTGGATCATCAGGTGGAACCGGTGGATCGTCGGGTCCCGGTTCATAAATCTGGACAGGTTCGCCATCAAAATCTGGATCAGCAAATAGCCGTGTTACATTTCTGAAATCCATAATAGTAAAAAAGTGTTTTCCGTATTCTTCATTGATTCTTGTTCCGCGGCCAATGATTTGTTTGAATTCCGTCATGGAATTAATATTGCTATCCAGAACAATAAGTTTGCAGGTTTGAGCATCCACACCGGTTGTGAGCAATTTTGATGTGGTTGCAATCACCGGGTATCGCTCTTCAGGGTTGATGAAATTATCCAGTTCCATTTTTCCTTCAATATCATCCCCTGTTATTTTCATCACATATTTGGAATTTTCCAGAGCTAAATCAGGATTTTCATTAATCAGAGTTTGCCGCATTCGTTGAGCATGATCAATATCCACGCAAAAGATGATGGTTTTATCGAACCGATTGGTGGCTTTTAAATATTCACTGATGCGAAAACCAACCGTTTGTGTTCTTTCTTCAATAACGAGTGTTCTATCGTAATCTTTCAGATTATAAAGCCGATCTTCAATGGGTTCGCCTACGTTGTCTAATTTATATTTTTCCGGTCGCCATCCTTCAGAGTCAATATCAATATTTATTCTGATTACTTTGTAGGGAGCTAAAAATCCATCTTCAATTCCTTGTTTTAACGAATAGGTATAAATTGGTTCACCAAAATATTCGATATTTGAAATGGCTCTTGTCTCTCTCGGAGTTGCAGTGAGTCCAATATGGGTGGCAGAATTGAAATATCGAAGAATTTCCCGCCAGGCGCTGTCTGATGCAGCGCTCCCGCGATGGCACTCATCCACAACAACTAAATCAAAAAAATCCGGGGAAAATTCTCTATATGCATCTTTATCATCGTTATAATTAGTAATGCCCTGATACAAAGCCAAATAAATTTCATAAGACTTATCAATTTTGTGTTTTCGAATAATCGTCATTTTATCTTTAAAATGTTTGAAGTCACCCCGTTTTGTTTGGTTGATCAGGCAATTTCTGTCTGCTAAAAATAAAATGCGTTTTTTCGTATTTGATTTCCACAATCGATGGATAATTTGAAATGCTGTGTATGTTTTTCCCGTTCCCGTTGCCATGACCAACAAAATTCTATTTTGTCCGTGGGCAATAGCTTCAATAGTTCGGTTTATTGCGATTGATTGATAATATCTTGGACTTCTACCGGATCTATCAAAGAAATAATTTTGAGAAACAATCTTTTCAGTTTCAGGTGTATCTATATTCTTAAAATCTTTGTATCGACTCCATAGTTCTGCAGGAGAAGGAAAATTATCTAGAGAAATTTCTTTTTCAATTGGATTTGATTTTCCGGTTTTATCATGTTCTACGAATCCATCGCCATTACTGGTGTAAACAAATGGGATATCCATAATTCTTGCATACTCAAGCGCTTGCTGCATTCCTGCATCAATTTCATGAGTATTATCTTTTGCTTCTACAACTGCAAGTGGAATATTGGGTTTATAATATAAAATATAATCGGCTCTTTTCTGTTTTCCTCTTTTATATGTCTTCCCTCGAACTTCAATTTTCCCAGCAGTAAAAGTAACTTGTTCTCTAATTTGTTTTGCATTATCCCAACCTGCTTTTTGGATAGTTGGTGTTTTAATGTTTCTGTCGATATCTTGTTCTGAATATTTTTATACTTTATTTTGATATTTCATGTTACGTAAATTATAATATACACACAGCTAAATTGTATT
>CAJVYU010000216.1 GCA_913009735.1 uncultured Fidelibacterota bacterium | reverse complement strand
AGATACTGCTGAGGCTTATGCTGAGTTGTTAAAAACATCTTATGAAGCCGTTAAGGAAGGAAATTCTAACGCAAAGGTTTTAATAGCCGGATTGTCAATGCCGGAAGGGCTATACAATGCTCCGCATGATTATATATCAATATTTGAAAATTTAGATGGTGGAAAGTATTTTGATATAATGGATGTTCACTGGTACGAGTATGTCGGTGATTATAAAAAGCACCCAATACCTGTATCTAGCGGAGGGAATAAACTGACAGAATTTATGGATAGCTTAAAAGAAACCTTAGGTCAGTATGGCCATGGAAATGCGGCTATCTGGTTTACGGAAGTTGGAACATATTCCGGATCAAATGTTATCGCTGCAGGAAGCAGTGAAACAGCGCCTTCTCAAACTGAAAAAGAGCATGCTGCGGAAGTACTAAAGAGGTATATTTATTTTGTGGCAAATGGCGTGGAAAAAGTATTTTGGCATAATATGCTTGAAGGAATAGATGGAGGAGCGGATCATTATTTCAACAATAATGGGCTGGTTTATAATGGCGACGGAGCTGATGACCCGGGGACGGAAGGGCTTAAAAAATTAGCCTATTATACCTATAAATTAATGACAGAAAAACTTGAAGGTTCAGATTGGGATAGCATTGCTACAGTTAAAGAAGACGATAACGGAGTTTATGCTTACAAGTTTACTAACAGCGGGAAAAATATTTGGGTTGCTTGGAACGATGACGCGCAAAGCCGGACGGTTTCATTGGGTGATTTGGGGATTAGCGGAAGCGCCTCGGTTACGGAAGCTATTCCTGACGCAACCGGCGGTTCACAATTGAGTGAAAATGATTATCCGGGATTCTTTAACGCTTATACCGCCTCAAATGAGATTACCATAGAAGAAAATCCCATTTTTATTGAAGAAATATAAAAACAAGAGAAATTATTATTAATTATAAAATAAGAAAAAAACTATGAATAAAAAAACAATAATTTCAATCATTGCGGTTGTGGCTGTATTGGCGGCCGTAGTTATCATCAGACTTTCATTTTTGGAGCCGGCATTTCCAGCTCCATCGGCAATAATTTCTTTTGAGGAGTGCGTGAAGGCCGGCTATTCTGTTATGGAGTCACAACCTATTCAGTGCGAGACGCCTGACGGCAGGATTTTTTTCAAAGGAGAAGACGGTCCGGAGGTATGCTCAACTGACTGTGGTAATGACATTGTTGAATTGGACGAAAGCAACGATTTTAAGACAGAAGATGTTACATTCACATTAGGAGGTCCGAACGGATACGATTTGAATGTGCGCACTGTTCGGCCAAAACTTTCGGAATATTCTGATAAGAAATTTTCTGCGGTTTTAATAGTTGGAGGTGGCTGGGGGGCAATGACGCCATTCCTTAATCAAGATATGGTAAGAAAAACTTCATCAGACGGGGTTATTTTTGTCGCTTTTGACTCGCCTGTAAGAACTGATAATATGGATGGCAGGAAACCGATAATAAACGACAAAAGAGATTATAAAGGGTTTAAAGACCAAGCGGATGTCGCGTTTGTTTTAGAATATATATTTAAAAATCCTAATGTCAATACGGATGTTGTCGGTGTTTGGTCAAGTTCAAGCGGGGCATTATTGACTTCCGGTGTTTTGGGGAGGTATTCAGAATTGGGTGAGAGCGTTGCTTTCTGGATGGATGATGAAGGACCGTCTTGCCCGAAAGAATTATTAGAAGACCCTAATTTAAGCTCTGTCGGAGGATTAAAGAATTGGGCTATGGCTAGAGATTCTAAAGTAGGCGAAGGAAGGGACTATAAAACAGAGGAAGAATTTTGGTATGAAAGATGCGGCGATAAATTTATTGGAAATTATAAAGGAATATATCAAAGAATTCAAGGGATAAACGACCACGCCCTTAGACAGAATTACCCTCACGCAATAGCATATTTAAACGCGGCGACAAATGGAAATGCCAAGTGGACAAGATTAAACATACAGCCCAAAGATGTGGTGTATGAATCATCTGAAGAGCCCAATGGAGCCGCGATAGAGAATGGCTTGGATATTAAAAGCATAAAACAAAACAAGCAGGCCGTTTGGAATATGCTCTTTAAGCTTATTAAAGAAATTCAAAAATGAACAAAAAAATATTAATTTCAATTATCGTAATTTTGTTTGTTGTAGTTGGCGCCACATTGTTTTTAATTCTCCAAAAACCTGCGTCTCAATCAAAATGCGGGGATAATATCTGCGATAGATATGAACAAAAAAATCCTGATTTATGTCAGAGTGATTGCGAGGAAATAATAACTGTTAAAACATGCTCAGAATTAAATGGAAATATTTGCTCTTCTTTAGAAACCTGTTCTAACTCTTGGTTAATTACTTCCGACAGCGATAGCTGTTGTCCGCAGGAATGTGAAGCTGTAACTCTGATTGAAAGCAATGTCCGCGATTCTTTCTTTGAAGTTCATTTAGAGCCAAGAAACGCTAATGATGACGCGTTTAACTCTTTAAATGAATTAGTGGATGCCGCGGACGGTTATGGCGCAAAATTGACTTTGCTGTTCACGCCGCCATGGGCGGAGATGATATTGTCTGACGATGCGAAATTAAATCTGATAACGCGATGGAAACAAAACGGCCACGAAATAGGGGGTCATCATCACGGGCCAAGCGTGTGTTCATGGGATGGATACACTAATATAGATGTTAATGGAGATGATTTTGAAAGCAGGCAAGGCAAGGTTCCGTGTCCTGAAAATGTGGCACTGGTAGGAGATTAGGTCGGTGATTTCGGATAATTCTTGTAAATAAATTTAACCCAATTATGAATTTTCGGCAATTTGCAACCTGCCAGCTCTAATGGAGACTTGTTTTTTCTACTCTTGAAT
>CAJVYU010000215.1 GCA_913009735.1 uncultured Fidelibacterota bacterium | reverse complement strand
TTTTTTTTTCAAGCAGAAGACGGCATACGAGCTAAAGGAATGTGACTGGAGTTCAGACGTGTGCTCTTCCGATCTGCTCGAAACCTTGTAACTACCGGGGGAGTTCAGGGTAGTCAAGCGATGCAAATGATATTTACTTTTCAATCAGGGGTTATTCCCATTTCACAGGATTTGGGAGTGAACTGGGAACCATGTATTTATGGAATTACCGGTTATTTCCTACCAGCGAACAGTACGAATTTGGCGAACTTTACTGGTGTTAGTCTATGGATCAAACCTGGGACCATATCTGGAAATGAGGCCTACTTCAAGATGAATCTAATAGAAAACGAATCGATTGGGGGAGAAAAGTGGATGTCGCCGAAGATAAATCTCAGTAATCTGGATCCGAACGGCGAATATGTATTTCTGGATTTTAATGATTTTAATGAGTATTACACTGGTAGTGGACAATCCATGGATCGTACGAGCATAAGCAGATCTTTCTTTTTCCTTGCCTATGATAGTTTTGCAACTGCAAATAGTTCAACAACCATTTTGATCGATGATGTTTACCTGGTGTCCTATATGGCCACGGGTCCCAGTCCGGATGATGGAGCTGTAAATATAGGGTTGACACCTACCCTTATCTGGGCGCCGGGAGTGGATGCCAACGCTCATGATGTGTATTTTGGAGAGGATCAAAATGCAGTAATGAACGCTGATATATCTGATTTAACGGGAGTATATCAAGGCCGACAGAACCTTAATCTTACTAGTTTCAATCCCTGCTGTCTTGAAGAGGGAATCACCTATTACTGGCGAATAGACGAGATAACTGATACTACCATCTGGCAGGGTACGGTCTGGAATTTTACAATACAGGGATCCTTGGGAACTTATTCAAATCCGGTCATTTCAGAAATTGGACCTGGGGATCCGACCGTTATTTTTTATAAAGGCAAGTATTATATGTACCCAACCGGAGATAATACCAGCTATCATGTTTATACATCCTATGACTTGGTAAATTGGACAAAAGGTTCAAGAGTTTTTCAGCCAGGCGGAATCAATGTCTGGGCGCCTGATATTTTCTATAATCCTATCGACGAAAAGTTCTATCTCTACTATACTGCTAACTGGAAAATTGGTGTTGCAACCGCAAACAGACCGGATGAGGTCTTTACGAATGAAGGCATTTTGATTAACGGTGCGATAGATGCGCATATGTTTAAGGATGATGATGGTGCTTACTATTTATACTTTGTTAGTCAGGGCAACAACGGTCTTACAATATTTGTGCAGGAAATGGCAAACCTGTTAGGATTAACCGGGAACAGAACATTAATTATTGAGCCAACCGAACCATGGGAAATGATAAGTGGAAATGTTACTGAAGGGCCATGGATGATCAAACGTGAAGATACATATTATCTGCTTTATTCGGGAACCGGTGCCAACTCTCAAAATTATGCTATCGGTTATGCGACCGCTAATAACCCGCTTGGTCCTTTTACGAAATACTCCGGGAATCCGATAATAGAAGGTGGAGATGGAATATATGGGCCCGGACACGGTTCTGTCATTAAGGATGCCGCCGGAGAATTATGGCATGTATATCACCAAAAGCAAGGGCCGAACATAGGCTGGGATAGATTTATTTGTATTGATCCACTCTGGTTTGATTCTAACGATGTTTTGCACGGCATCGCCACGAGAGGAACATTAGAAACGGCTCCGGTTGTTGCTCCGCCCTTCAATGATGATTTCGAGAATTATGATGCTGATAGTGCTTTAGCGTTAAAGTGGGACTTGGCTTTTTGGAGCGGTAATAATGAAGACAGCTCTGCCCAAGTTACGATGGCGCGCACATTGGACAATTCCGAAGGCACGAATGGAAGCCAGGCAATGAAATTGGTTTTCACTTTTGATGAGGGGGTTACACCCAGCGTGGATACGGCTGCCACAAGTTGGGACCCTGCAATTTTCGGAATTGCCGGCACAACTATAAATGTTATCATAAGGAGAGATTTGACGGAATTTTCAGGAGTCAGACTCTGGCTCAAACCCGGGGAGATGATCGGAGATGATACTTATTTTAAAATGAGCATGATTGAAGAGGATGGCGAGAAATGGATGTCGCCTAATATTAATCTGACCTCATTGAATCCAACCGGTGAAGAAGTATATTTACCTTTTGATGATTTTGTAGAGTATTTCACCGGCAGCGATCAACCTATGGATAGAACAAATATAGTTATATTTAATCTTTGGCTTGCTTATGATGATACTGCAACAGCAAATAGCTCCACGACTGTTTGGGTAGATAATATTATGCTGGAGTCTATGTTTGTATCTGTGGATCAGGAGTCAACAGTCTTACCGGAGAAATTCACCCTGTATCAGAATTATCCCAATCCATTCAATCCAATCACATCAATTCGCTATGATTTGCCGGAGAACAATATGGCCGCCATCACTATCTATGACATACTTGGAAGAAAAGTAAAAACACTGGTATCAGAAACTCAAGATGCCGGTAAAAAAACGGTTAAATGGGATGCAACCAATAATCTAGGGAAACCTGTGAGTGCGGGAGTGTACTTTTATCAAATCAGAGTCTACGATCCCGATGGAATCGGGGCAGGGGATTATATTGAAACAAAGAAAATGGTATTACTAAAATAGTATCATATGATACTGACTAAAAATGAGGAGGTACTTCCGGTAATTTTCACTAACAGATTGGCTTTTGGTTATCTAATTTTATTTAGTCAACCGGAGCATTAGGATTGATGAATAAGGATCTTTTTATGTACCATTATCACAAAATATTTTACAATGAGAGCAGGTTATTAACTTGATTAATTCACCAGCTTCGTAATTTTGTGAATGAGTCACATTAATATTTGGATTGCTAATGACGATAAAACGTAAATATGTAAAACGTAATACAAACAAATTACATATTTACGTTTTACAT
>CAJVYU010000214.1 GCA_913009735.1 uncultured Fidelibacterota bacterium | reverse complement strand
GGCAGGGGCAGGTGTGTGTGGTGGCTACAACATGCTAAGGTACTCGACGAGGCTCTTCCGATCTATTTGTTATCTCTTTTTTTTTTTTAATGATACGGCGACCACCGAGATCTACACTCTTTCCCTACACGACGCTCTTCCGATCTTTTAAATGGCGGCCGTCTACTCTTGCAAGTGCTTCTCCTTCATCATCCATTAAGCGACTACCATTATTATCTACATGCTGGATAAATATATCACCCTCATCATCGAACCGATAATCTACCCAGGCAATAAATGCTCCACCGCTGCCATCCTCAATGACCACAGGGTCTTCCTGCCTGCCAGGAAGGTTCGTAACTGCCTCACCTTCATCTCCCCAAAGAAAATTGCCACTGTTGTCCACTTTCTGGGCGAAGACGTTCCGTGATCCATAGCGAGTGTCGGACCAGACAAATATTGCCGACCCATTGTCACCGGGGCACACTGTCCTCTGCCATTCAATATGAACTCCCTGGCGAATAGGGATACCGTTGGCTTCCCAAAGGGTTTCCTGGGCAATTAAAACAGTTAAAAATGTTCCAATCAGAATCAGTTTTTTCATCGTGTTCCGTTATTCCTCAATTTCAAAAATTTGAAGACCTTCTCTCGTAGCAGCGAAAAGATAGCTGTTGGCGAATTCTGCGTGATATACATAACCAATATCATGAATGCCTCTTTCAGCAGGTTTATTATTTCCACGTTTATATAGAGCCAGTCCATTGCCGGCACAGGATACAGCAATTTGATCTCCATTCACAGCAACATGTGTCACAAATAAATCTTTCGCGAATTGCGTTTTGGTTTCCACATCGGTTATTGTCGCACCTGTCCACATCCAAAATGCACCTGCTTCCTCACAAGCCACATACATTCCTTCTTCACTTGTCATCGTAACAGATCGTGCATTCCCTTCCAGATCAATATGATAACTGCTGGTGATTAGTCCGTTTTCGTTATGAAATGCTTCAATACCAAGTTGATCTAGTGTCAGCACAATTTCATTTCCATAAATGTCAATACCGTTTGGATTGCCAACACTGGCAATTTCTTCACCGGCGGTATTAAACCAAAGTCCGAAACTGGAATCATATTCAAAGGTACTGATTTTCAGGCCGTCGTCATTGTCAGCGGCGTAAACAGTAAACGAATTGGCACTATTTGTCACCACTCGGAATTCTTTCGTTTTTTCACTGGAAAACTGCCCCACCACTACCGCGCTGTCGCCATAGGACAAATCGATGTGAATGGGACGTTCATTACTTTCCAAAGCAAAGAGCTGCTTAATGGACGCTTCGTATTCTACTTGTGAAATTTCCTTGATAGCACCCAGTCCTGATAATGATTTTTTCCAAACCAGCGTTGGGGCTGTGATGGTGGAAATGTCCCAAAGTTGGATGCCGGCTTGCCCGGCAGCCACAAATACAGAATCACCGGATATAAAGACATCCCGGCAGTAGCCTTCGGTCTCTACATGTGCAACTTTGTTCAGCGTCCAAATATCTTCCGTATCCGATTCAATACAGCCGAAAAATGAAACAACAATAGAAAAAATAATAAGGTATTTCATTTTATGTTTAATAACGGTCATAAATCATATCCCACTCAATGGTGACCCAGGCTTGGACCTGGTCAAATGTTTTCAATTCAGATACCCAGTCAAACCGGGAATCGGTTTCTCTTTTTCTGTAACGTAATGTGCCCTTTATCTTCAAATTATCCAGTAAAGTTTTTTCTCCCCATATATCAAATTTCACTTCTGTATGGCTCCGGCCACTGTGGAGTGGATCGGTAAAGGTTTCCGCTTCATATATGCGCACATCCCTGCGAATTGAAACTCCGACTTCATCCAATCCAAGAATGCCTTGATCATAACTCACGGGGAGATACCATTCCATATGCTTGTAGGAACGGTCAAGGTCACTGGCTTTGGCTGTTTTACCAAATGAAATGTTATCAGCAACGCCATACGTCCCTTCCAGTGAAATGGTTCCAAAACCACGGAATTTCTTACTAACCTTTAAAGTAGTTGTCACAATGTTCAAATCAAATTCAGTAAAAGGTTTGTCGAAGTATCGCTGGGTAAAACCCACAATGCCAGACAACCATAAACGTTTTTTCAGTGGATGAGACATCAACAATCGTTGTTCTCTATCCGTAAAACTGCAGTTAGCCAATTCATCAGCGGAAATATCCCGGTCGATATAATCACGAATATAATAATTGTTCAAATGGCGAATGGAATATTCCAGTTTTCGATACGGACCCCAGCGGTAGATTGCTTTCAAATTTCCACTCCAGTAGCGGCGGTTTTTATTTTGAGTATAATTGGACACATTGCCTTTGCCATAAAATTGGATCTGTTTTTTTCTATCTGAAAGCTGGATTTTTTTAAAAACACTTAATGAAAACCGGGCATAATGGGAATCGAATGTTTCTGCACCACCTAAAATAGATTTATCAAGAGCAGCTTCTTCTTTCTCAACTGCAGACAACCGCAGGACATTACTGTCATAGCCATTGGTTAATCCCACCGACCACTTGACAGGCGAATTCAAATAATCTATCCAAGATTGTCCATTAAGCAGCGAAAACAATATTAGTAGTCTAATTAACGTCTTCATTTTTAAAACATTTTTAGTTTTTATTAACCGCAGAGTACGCCATGTCCTCGCAAAGTCCGCAAAGAAAAAATATATTGTCATTGCAAGAAGAAAGGAACGAACGACGAAGCCTGTCCGCCCCCTTGTATTTATTTAAATCGGGGCAGGCGGACAAACTCCTGCCTTCATTGTTCATCAGGAGATCACTTCGTCGCTCCACTTCTCGTGATGACAAATACGTATTTGTATATTGGTACAATTGATTCATACAACTAAAAGCGCCAAAATAATAGTAATTTTATTCTTCGTGGCTAAATTCATTTATACTCTAGATCGGAAGAGCGTCGTGTAGGGAAAGAG
>CAJVYU010000213.1 GCA_913009735.1 uncultured Fidelibacterota bacterium | reverse complement strand
GTGTGTTAAAGCCCTGCTGTAATGAACTGTTTGTGTTGGGTCGTGATGCGGGTTCTTTGTTAGGATGTTTTCGTTATATTTCCCCGGTTGCGAATAATCGTATTCCTTTAATCGAATGAACCGGCGATGATGATTTTGGGGATCGTATTTCATGGTTGGGGCGATGCATTCGCGGGCAATGATTTTGCCCATTTGCCGGAATTTTACTACGGAATGCGTCGCCATTACAGGATGATTTCAAACCCGCCATAATTGAACCGATTGATTTGGGACGTGGTTTCGGTTCTGCGTTACGATGGTTACGTAATATTTCCCTGGTTGTGAATAATCGTATTCCTTTAATCGAATGAACCGGCGATGATGATTTTGGGGATCGTATTTCATGGTTGTGTATTGATCCATTCATTTTATGCGATTCCCCCCAATTCATGCAACGCATTTAGCCGGTGTTTATCATTTAAATGCGGATATCGCATTATCATCTCAATCATCTTGTGTTTCATGAATATTTTTTGTGACGAATCCAGCTTACCGAATACGGTTTGATATTTTTGTCTCATTTTTCAGATCCCTTAGCTCCTCTGAATGCCACTCAATTCTCCACAGAAAAGCCTGCCGAAGACTCATCCAAAATCAACAGCTTCGGCTTTTTCATCAATACCGAAGCCCACGCTAACTGGCGCTGCTCGCCGCCGCTTGAATAGTTTCAAGTTGCAGGTTACATGTTCCAGGTTGGAACTTGAAATCCGGAACAAATTATTTGGGTATTATTAAACTATAACCCCAATTGATTCCTGATTAGCAATGGTTTGACCAGGTGGATCAAACAGACCTGCCTTTCGTTAAAAGTGTGGCCAGAACATTTCAGAACCATCTGTCTGACATTTTGAATTTTGTCGTTCATCGCATTACCAATGCTCTAACGGAAGCCATTAATGGCTTGATTAAAGAAATTCTCTATGGTGCCCGTGGCTTTCGATTGTTTGAAAACTTTAGAATTGCTGTCTTGTTTTTCTTGGGTAAACTTGGCCTCTACTCATAAAAAAGCCAGTAGAGCCCTTTCCAAAATCTGCCCTTTCTCACCGATCTTGTCAAATTGGACTCCAAATCTCAATTCATTGAATCTCTCAAATTCTAATATCCAAATTCCTCATTAGCTCAAACAGGCCCATCCATGGCACCCTAAAAAATTGGCATACATTGGGCAACTTTATTTCTCCTGAAATAAGGTTTTTCTTCGCGTTTCGCTGCTCCCCCTTGGGCATCTCTTGTGTAACAACCGTATGCCTTCCAGCCAAGGCGTGTGCTATTACCCACGGATCCGCCCCGTCCAAAAATTCATTGACCCAATGTGTTTCATAATTTTTTATCACATATTCAACTATTTGGGTATAACGAGAACTAACGCTTTCATCAGGTTCCTCAAAAATTAGATCTTTATTCGTTTTAGCCCACTTTGATAATTCATCATTTGAGTTAGCCGTTAATTCATTAAAAACCGCGATGGCACTGCAAATATTCCCTTTTTGAGTGTGCCGTATAAGTGCGTTCCAAAAGGAGGGTACAATGTCAAAGGCATAGAATGTTCGATGAGCCTGTATAAAAACATTTGCATCCAAACAATAGCCCATTTATTCCCCCTGTAACAGCCGGTTTTTCACTTTATCTACAGTTGCCGGCTTTACATTCAAAAGTCGAGCGGCCTCCCGGTACAGAGCCCGACCTTCGCCAACGGCATAAATTAGCTCTCTGACAAATCGTTTACTATTCCTGCTTAATAATGTGGCGTAGAAATTTCCGCCACTTCCCTTTTCTTTCTTTTCATTTTTTAGCGCTTCTCTTTGCAAATGATCGTAAATATCCGCAAAATCATCATATCCAATCATTCTTAAATGCAGCCCGCGCAGAAGAATCACAAACCCGCTTACGCGAAATATTCGGGAAAGCCTTGTAATGTTTTCCAATATCGCTGTCTCAGTCTGCCAAAGAGAAAGAAAAAGTTTTTGGGGAACGAGAAATTCCGCCGCGACCCTATTGCAGAATCTTTCAATATCTTCAGGCTCGTTGATTATTGTCTCCGGTGTTATTTCAGGATTAGAAATTCCGCTGGTTCCCGTCCAGAGGTGGACCAACTCGTGAGCAAGTGTAAATAGGCGCGCCGCTATACTGTCATTGGAATTGATAAAAATCAATGGGGCATAGGAATCCGCAATGGCAAAACCACGGAATTCCTCAACACGCAATTTCCGATTGTTATTGCTGCCAACCACCCCGCGCTGAAACACCATCATGCCTGCATTTTCCACACGCTCAATGAGATAACGCAGCGCATCATACCAGCTTCTTTTTCCTTCACCCGGAAATGTCTCAATGCCCAAGGTTTTCTGAATATCCTCAACAATTTCCACTATTGCGTTATCTCTTTTAAATTTCCCCACAAACTCCAAAGCCTGGCTCCCTTCGCTTAAACGCCAGTCCCGGTACCAATCCCTTTTGCGCAGGGCATCGTTCAGCACCTCTTGCAGATCAATGCTATATTTTCCCTTAAAACTACTGGGAATTCTCCGAAAATCAGGAATGGCCGGTGCCAGCTCCGGGGGGCTTTCGAGAAAGAAGTATCCCATAGGTACATAAAGTGCCTTGGCCAGCAGCCGCAATTGGCGAAATGTCGGCTGGCTTTTGCCTTCTTCCCAAATACCGATTTTTTCAGGCCTTGTGCCGGCTCTTTTCGCAACTATTTCAGAAGGCAGCTCCAACCGCTCCCGTGCCCATCGCAGGATATGTGGATTTATTCTCACCTGTTGCATTAAAAGACTTCCCAATTGAAACTGTATTTATTACAATAATCTTTCATTTGAATTTAACAATTTCTCTCGTTTATTCCAACCATTATTTTCCTTATCCCATTTTCATTTGAAACCGCTCAAAATTATATTTGGCAAAGCCTCTTTCTTTCCTTTGATCAGTTTCCTCTCTCTAAT
>CAJVYU010000212.1 GCA_913009735.1 uncultured Fidelibacterota bacterium | reverse complement strand
CTGGAGTTCAGACGTGTGCTCTTCCGATCTATCACTGTCCGACAGCCTTCTCTCGACATTCAATTACATTCAATTAAATTTGAGTATGCAGGACGACACGTCCTGCTGGAGAATGTGATAAAAATAAACTTTGGGAAGTAAACCCAGTGAAATATGCTCCGCCCTGATATGGTCATTCTTCCCTACAGGACAAGCATTTCACGGGTCAAGAAAAAACTTTCCAAAGTAAACGTACAAAACACCCAAAAACAAAAAAGTCTTCTGTTGAAGACTTTTTAATACGAATATTGTGTTTTTATTCTAAGCGTTCAATAAATACCTGAATTGAGGAATATCAATGTAAACTTCCCCGGTGTTTGAAATCCCATCAGTCCGCCGGCTGGCGGACACCTTTACCCCAACCGGGAAAGAAAAAGAATGTCCTCCCCGATCACGGGGAGGAATGAAAGGTGGGGATATATTACTGAATTTTAATCCTTATAAATCTTTTTCGATCTTAATCTATGGCTTTCCGGTGGTTGATATCCGCCATCCGTATCCAACCTACGCCAAGGCTTCGGAGGACATGCTTCCCGATTTATAATATCCCCATCCGGCTACGCCACCTTCCCCAAGATGGGGAAGACTTCAAAGGTTGGGGAAGAAATCAAAGCCCTAAAGAAAAAATAGATAAGCCACGCCAAAGGCCATGCCTACATTTTATTCCGGCAGACAGGCGGGCAGGCAAGAATGCTTATCCTACAAACTAAATCCAAAATTGTAGAAAAATTGTGCTTTCAGGAAAAGGCTTCCTTCTGCTTTTAAATGGGGGTCGCTATATGCGATTTCGTTGGGGAATGGATAGTTAGACCAACCAGCTTCAACAATTCCATGATGCCAATACCAACTTAAAGACGTGGCGAGTAATGTGTGACGCGTCACCGGTGGTTTTGGGAAAGGATCATCTTTATTATCAGCATTATCCCATTTTGTAGATAATGTATTAGAGCCTTTTTCTAATAAATCTGTTTCTATGTTGAGTAATAGGGTTTTGCTAACCCATATATCGGCTTGAAAATATATAGAACGCAGATCAGGCCCATAAGGAAACCCAATTGCATGTCCGCGATTCTGCCATGAGGTAAACTGGCCATGATGAATATATGTCCAGCTGTTTATGCTTGTCCATTCCAGAACCCAGGTAATTGGTTTGCCTGAAATAGCAAATGCTCCATCTGCGCCAATCTTGTAACCAAGACCATCCTGATAGTTATTATCATCCACCTGGAAGTCATCAATTATTAATTCACTATAAAAAGAAAGGTTAGGTTTGTGTACATATCGAATAGTGGCAAATATAATGGAATTATCATTATCACCTTCATCACTCGTTTCTTCATCTTCTTCTAAAGCTGTAAAAAAATATGGAACAAACGGATTCAAATAAGTTAATTCTATACCTCTATTTATACCTGTATAAATTATTTGTTCACCAAAACTTGCGTTCAATTTACCATCTTTTGATAACCAAGAAAGCTTATGGCCGGCAATATTCCTTTTAATTCGATCATCATTAATTGATTCTGAACCTAATTGACCGGCTAACATTTCCAACTGGAAACGCCCAAAATTCAAGCGTAAATCCAAATGGTCGTAGGAAGGAGTGACTCCTGATTGAATGATTGAATTATTCCAACTCTGCCCCCACCAAACAGGAGCACGGCCTAGTTGAAGTGACATTAAATCGTTCTGATAACGAATAAATGCATTGGTAATTCGTCCGCTGACGCCGGAACGGGTATAATCAACGCCAAGTAAGTCAGGACCATAAGGATCGTTCACTATTACCGGTTCAACCATTAATGATAATTCATCCCACTGCCCTCCTGCCTGAAGTGAAAAAGATTGAATGGGATTGGCCTGCCACAGGCGCAATGTTGGAAAAGCAGAAAGTTGAATATCGTTTTTTTTGTTATCATTAATTTGTATAACCGGCCAGGGCTTTATAAACAGGGATAAGTCATGGTTTAGACGGAATTCTCTTTGTAATTGTTGTTGGTTTGGGTGTTTTAGATGATCTGACGGTGTAGAGGCAGAGATAGAGCTTACTAATAATAGGGAAATGATTGGATGGTAATTCGACATGCTCATCTACTGGTTACTGGTAACCGGTGAATCCGTGGTTGACAAACATTAAAAAACCACCACCCCAAAGAATGGGCTTCAGTCAACATTTATTATATATGGCCCCTCCTCCTATAAGGAGGGGACTGATGTTTTTCATTTGACAAATGGTAATTTGCGACGGGTAAACCACTCCTGCAGTGGAGCGGTAACTGGTTATTGGTGTGATTCGACATGCTCATCTACTGGTGAATGGTAAGCTGTAGCTGGTTACTGGTGATTGAATGCATGGATGAATGGATGCAAGAATGTATGGTTGATGGGTGATGGAAAATGGGAAATGGCCTGTCTATACTTCCACCTGCATTCCACTTTCCATGCCTACCATGCCTTCGCCCACTCTACGTTTACTCTACACTTACATCTACATTTCATTACGATGTACAAGCCGTTACGAGCAACAAGTAAACTACGAGTGATAAATTCATTTCGGCAGGCAGGCGGTGGACAGGTCGACTACGGCAGGGTAAATGGTACGGGATTTCGCTTCGTTCAACTGGTTACTGGCTGAAAAAATGATTGGATAAATGGATGGTTGGGAGGAAAATGATTAACCCATTTGATTATGTTTAATTGCCTTAATCTCTTCTAACAAATGAATTGGAACATCCGTACGCCAAGGATTACGGCGAATATCCAGCCTATCATTCACTCGTTTTATTATAAACGCAATTCTATGCGTATTCTGATTTGTTATTATTCGTTGATGAGTTAACCATGTTGATACATCAACCCAACTATAAATCAGTGTTTTTGTAGATGTACCGGCTATGGGAGTGGGAAAGTCTCCCGGGCCACGTTCCCCATTAATAAGTTTACGTATATATTCTCTTGATCGATCTGCGCGCCTTGCTATTTCTGCAATTGTAACAAAATCTGCAGGTTCTACCACAGCAACTTCAATATTTTGATTTTTTTCAACATCTTGTATCGCTGTAATAATGGCTTGCTTAAGTGAG
>CAJVYU010000211.1 GCA_913009735.1 uncultured Fidelibacterota bacterium | reverse complement strand
TGAAGTGGGGTTTATAAAATAGGTATTTTGGATTATTTCCTCAACTCTTTTCTTCTGTTTGTGGTATTGAAATAATAACGGGGATTGTTTTTTGAATAAGTGGAAAAGTCTATCCAAAATCGTCTTCAATCGTCGAGATGAATAAACTATTTTATTAAAAATATGTGAAAACTAATTTATTTTGGACAGTACTGAGAACAATAATATCTGTCCAAAACGTTTGTAAAAATGAAATAATTACCCCGTCATTTATGGCGGAGGTATGTTAAAAACCAACCGGCGCGGGCTTCAGCCCAATAATGTGATTCGTTATATTCAGGGATACCTGTCCGCCACCTCTTAATATTTTTCAAATGGGGTAGGCGGGAATCCCCTTTTTGTTTGTATATCCGTATCCCCGCTATAAATGACGGGGTAAATTAAAATTCTTTGATAACGTTTTAGATTGTGCACACAAAATAACAACAGTTAGTATTCCTAAGTTCATTTTGCGGAATTGATTCTTTAACAAGTGGAAAACTCTGGTCAAAACCGTCCGCGATCCTCAAGAAAAATAATATTTGTCACACAAGTATAGAAATGAGTTAGGATAAGGAAATTATGCTGGTAAGTAATTATTTAAAACGCCCCGCTTATCGGGGTTTAAAGGAGCTCTATTTACGTTTTACATATTTACGTTTTACATATTTATATTTGATGATGCTCCAAAACTTCTTTTCTATCGAATTTACACTATTGAATTAATGAAGCTATATATTACTCTTTTTTATATAACATAACCTCACCGTCGCGCCAATTTTTTGGTTTCTTACGGTCTTTGGTTAATACCTTCATATGAGCAATATCCCGGAATTCAAAAATGCTGAAGCGCTTTTGACCTGATTTATCCATGACCCAAACCATTTCCCATGGATCTTTCGAATAATCAATCATATAACGGCCAAATTCCTTATTACTGATTTTCGTCCCCATTTGTATTCCCTGTGAAAACAATCCTATTGACAGATCATCCACACTTTCATCCGGTTCAAAAGTCCACACCACTGTCATGATCGCCCCTTTAAATAGCCAGTTACCGCTTATGTCCGGGATAAATTCTATTCCATCCACCGAAGCAGGCAAACTTTCATTACCCGCAGCATCAATGCCTTTCAAAGTTAATTTATATTTTGTCGTTGGATTTAAATTAGGTGAATTCCTGAATTTAATATTTTTATGGTCGCCACCCAGCAATTCATCACCAACCAATTCCAGCACTTGCGGTATGTTTGCTGTAGCAACAGATCCAAGTATTTTACCTCCGGTACGAACCCAAGTCGCCGTACCCGAAACAATATCTTCGTTTAGTGAATACGTGGTAATGCTCTCTACGTTAACATAGTTTTCCTTGGGTCTTGTGATGGTAAAAACGGGTTTTGAAATATCATATCTAATATCGGATACTGCTGCTGATTCACCTACATTCCCGGCAAGATCGGTCCCGACAAATTTATAAGTATATGTCCCTCCGTCTTCAATGGATAAGGGAGTTCTCAAAGGATTGCTTTCCCAATTAAGACTGGTTAATTCTTCTTCGGTCAATGGAGTCTCCGTCATCTCTCCCGTACCCTGGTTTATAAACTGCAAAGCTCCACTCTGCAATGGTTCTGAAATTGTAAAAGCGACATTCTGAATATTGATAAATGAACCGGCTTGGGGTTCATTGAGCACTAATGTAGGAGGTGTTGAGTCATAACGGACAGTCCTGGAACTGGTGGTCGTTGAACTATTTCCGGCAAGATCGGTCCCACTGATTTCAATTTGATATTGCGTACCACTGATTAAAGGTAAGTCATTTAATTCCGAAGTTGAATGTGTCCCTCTTATCAGGAAATTACCATTTAACTCAAGTATATGGATATTGGGGTCACTTTCACCTGAAATGCTTTTCCAAATCAAATTAGCGGACTGGAGATCTTCATTGATTATAAATTCGACATTATCATTGTTTACAAACGAATTGTCCGTCGGGGAAAGCAATTGAAGTGTAGGCGGTGTAACGTCATAAAGTATATTTTCTGCCAGAACTATTTGATTCTCATTGCCTGCAATATCAATCCCCTGAATCGATAATTGATAAAGTGTTCCATCATTCAAGGGTGTTTGGTTGCTTAACTCTTTTGGAGATGGGGGTGGTTGCAAAAGTTCATCACCGATTAAAGACACTTTTCGTGGACTTTGTGAATCAACGTTACCGCCCATTGCTTGCCATATTAATTGACCGGACGCTAATGGTTCATTAAACCCGAATTGAACAAGTGTTTGATTAATAAATGAATTAGAAGCCGGGCTGACTGTAGTAAAATCCGGTGGTGTATAATCGTATTCGACATTGTCGATTTGCGTTACAGCCGTATTTCCTGCCAAATCTGTTCCCTGTAGAATTAAAGAATAGATCGCCCCACTTAGCAATATTGGTTTATCAGCTAATACAACCTGCTCATATTTGTCTGGTAAATAATATTTTTCAGGTAATAGTTTTGTTATTTCATTACCGGTATCATCTACCCAGGAAATACTCAACTCCTGTAATGTTTCATTAAAAGCAAATCCAATAATAGTATGATTCACTATTGTACTAGTAAGCGGTGCTGTGATCTGCAATACGGGTGGTTCAATATCATAAATAACTTGAGTTATCTCATTAGATTGGGAGATATTTCCGGCTCTGTCCTGACCGGTGATTTGTATGCTGTATTCAGCCTGACTTACTAACGGAATAATATCGTGTACAGCCACTGTGTGTTGACCGATTGACAACAGGTCGTCCGTTAATTCAATTAGGTGAGGGCTGCCTGGGTCGGGTGTCCCCAATGTTTGATCAATTTTCAATTGACCGTTGATTATATTTTCATCAATAAAATATGTAACATTTAATATATTCAAATATGAATTTTCAATCGGATCAGATATAACAATTTGAGGAGGTGTTATATCATAATAAATATCTGAAACAGTAACAGGATCAGAAACATTTCCTGCGGGATCCCGGGCGTTAAACGTTATGGAATAAGTGCTTCCATCATTCAACGTAATATCATTGACTAATGATAAATCATCAAACCGTCCCTGATCATTAAATGGCGGTAATAGAGGCACTTCATATGGACTGTTTGGATCAGCTGTTCCACCGATTTGTTTGAAGGTCAGCGTACCTTCAGCCAGCTTTTCATTCATTTCAATACTGATA
>CAJVYU010000210.1 GCA_913009735.1 uncultured Fidelibacterota bacterium | reverse complement strand
GATTATTAAAAAGCATCAGGCCGTCAAAAAAGTAATCGCCATTATCAAATTTTTCAAATGTCACACCAGTGCCAACGCTAATATTACCATTAACCATTATCCTATTATCATCGCCTCCTTTTATTTCCATATCATTCCCGGTATTTAATACAGCACCTGAATTAACATCAATATATGCATCCTCATTGCCTAGATAGAGCCCTGTTTCATTCGCATAAGTAAGCGTAACCCCAGGATCAATATCAAAAGATCCACCAACTAAATAATTCCTTTTCTCAACTGTTTGTGTTTGTTCCACATGCCCGGCAAGGCCACATAATGTAAGCAAATCTTCATTGAATGAAATATTTGTAAACTCCTGAGGATTTTCCTCAATACCCTCATCATATGGATTATAGTAATAACCATCATCTGACCAGGTATCAAGCGCATTTGCATAATTAAAAGCCTCTTCCATCTGTACAAAACCGTCACCATTTACATCCGGGTCAAAGTCTCCAGGATGATCCTCTAACCCCGGGATCAATGTGGCAAAAGGGAATGAACCTGCTTCATAATCTGAGAGTATCCATGGTGAATATTTATTTGGATAAAAACCACGTGCAGCGGCAGTCCAATAATATGCAAATTCACAATAGTGTCCACCTGTTATCCATACTTCCCACCATGAGGATTCGTCATCCGAAGCGGTTTGTACAGACCTGTTTTTACAACTTACATCATAATTAATATAGTCAGATAATTCTGTCTTAAATCCTCCTACGGCACAAGGTTGAATGAGTGTTATGATTTGGGCACAATTAATATCTTCCAGGTACTCTGCCAGCTCATAATCCCTCAGGTCTCCGAATGAAAGGCCTATATATGAATAATCATCAGTCTCGGCCCCGGTGGCCATCTATATATATAAACAAGCCGTCTTCAGGGCCTAATTGACCCGACAAATCCTGGAAAGTGCTATAAACAGTCCATTTATCCGCATTATTGTCAATATCGTCAATTTCATCATTATCCAGATCTTCACCACGAAAACTTGTTCCATCCGAATATAGCACTATAATATTTTCTTTTGTATATCCGTAAACGTTGAGTAACGTACAGTATATAGCTGATATATCATTCCAGAATCGTAATTCATCATAGCCACATATGAGTACGGCATACAAATTTGGGTTAGAATCCATTCCGTTAATTGTTTGATTAGGATTAACGGGCAGATCTACCCCGGTTGGCCTTACCATTTCTGAAAGGGTTACGTATGCCGAATGCCAGTCAACCGGAAAAAAATTTTTATTGACTGCCTGGTAAGACCCGGTAGATTCATCCACAAATATAAATCTGCAAGGATGTGCCCAATTGGCAAAAGGATGATCATCAACAAAAAACACACAATTTGAAGAATAGGGTAAAACTATCGTATCGTGGTTTTCTAAAAAAATCGTATCCTCATCCTGTACTGCATTATCAATCATAAAAACATCCACATGGTCAAGCTCGCCCGAAAGGACCTGGTTTAAAACCAAGTCGGTGGCTTGCTGACTGGTAAAATCCGCCGAGGCCGTCCCGGCTATAGTTAAAAATATAGCCACAACAAAAAATTTAGAAAAGTGTTTCATAAAATTGTAGTTTTGTGGCCATTACCGGCGGTTGGGGAGAGACCGCGGCCGGTTCGCTATTCGGGTAGCGGTTTTCTCCCTTAGTCCGGTAATAAGCCTGGTTGTTAATTTATTTTAATTACCCTTTGTGTATAAACTTTCCTGCCTGACTGCCCACCATTTGGCAGGATTGACTTCAGGCGTACGAGGTAAATCCCTGGCTCAACCTCCTTTCCGTTAAGGTCTTTACCGTTCCATAAATACTTATGCACATAAGGCATGTTTTTTCCGGTTTTTATATCTTTTACAAGCTTTCCTTCTATATCATATATTTCAATGATTTCATTTTGGCTCGTGCTTGTATTAATTTCTATTGATAGTTGGCTTGTAAATGGATTGGGATAGCAGACTATAGGGTTTTGTGTTTTTTCGTCATAAGGCTTAATGCCTGTAACCGGGTTTTGCTGAAAATTACCGTTTCCATCATTAAACAGTATATCCAGGTTTGGTATCGTAACATACAAATACCGTATGGTTGCAATATCGTTATAACCGTTCCCGTCAAAATCGGCACAACATGACTTACGAATGGATTCACCAAAGTTTTCGAGCGGAACAAACTGTGGCTCCGAAAACTGGTAATTGCCTTCATTATACAGGATATATATCCCTCCAATTGTGTCGGCAATACCGGTCCCTGTTGTGTCTGGGAAATGAGAGGTGACTACCAGGTCAGATAAAGAATCATTGTTCATATCCGACACACTAAAATCTGATGCCGAAGGCTGAAAGTCTATTTCATCATGCTCAAAGAAGTTGTTATTTCCCAGATTTTCATAAACAGAAATGCCTGTAAGCCCAATGAGGTATAAATCAGTTAACGCAACAATATCCATATCACCGTCATTGTCAATATCAATAATGTTCGCTTTTAGTTCATGCTCACTCAATTGATATTTCTGAAACCCGCTTACCGTACTATAATATAATTCAACAACATTGCCACATACAACAATATCGTCCCTCCCGTCGTCATTCAGGTCTCCACAGGCAATGTCCGTTGGATATGAGCCGCTTATATAATGATATTCAGGATCTGAAAAACTGCCTGTGCCGTCATTGTACATTACACCCCAGAACTGCCCATGGTTTGAAGCAACTACTAAGTCGTAAGCATTATCACCATTTATATCTCCGATAGTTTTCAGGTCAACACCTTGATATGTGTTTAAACAAAAATATGAAATGTCTGATAAATTAAAATCATTAATTACTGTTATGAATTCATCTTCATTTTGTGCATCTTCGTATTTTGCAATTATCTCGTAATTTGGCATTGTATCAATATTCTGTATCAAAATATCAGGTTGCCAACCATAGAGGAAAACAGAATCATATAACTCAAAATAGCCATTGCCATCATTGAGCAAAATAGAAAATCCGCTCCACTGCGTTTGAGAACTATAATTATGCCCGACCACAATATCATTATCTCCATCCTGGTCAATATCGCCTGCCGTAACGCTGTATGCTGCTGTGGGTATGGTATATTGGCTACGGCTGCCGCCCGTGGAAAAAGACAAGCCCAGCAGGGCTATCAATATGAGCATGCCCCATAAATTTAGATCGGAAGAGCACACGTTTGAACTCTAGTCACATTCCTTTATATCGTATACCGTCTT
>CAJVYU010000209.1 GCA_913009735.1 uncultured Fidelibacterota bacterium | reverse complement strand
ATTAGTAGAATTGTGTGTAGTTGTCATCGCTGGCAGAGCGTTGCATTTTCATCCGGATTGAAATAATTAATTAAAATGAAATCTCTCAAGATATAGAGACCTTACTCAATAAAGTGAGGTGTTCAACCACTCCACTCGTCACCAGTTACTAATAACCGCTAACCAATTTCCCATGCCGGACAAATGAGGTGTTTATAATCACACCAATCACAGTGCTTCCCGGTTTTCGGTTCAAATTCCTTTCTCCGAATGCCTGAAGCTACTTTATGAATATTGTCAGATGTAGATTGCAATTCTTCTGTGGTGAAAGAATGGGTTTTGATCGGTTTTTCTTCCTCTCGTAAAAAATACAATGCCGCACTAGCCGGGAGTCCCCCAAACTTCTCTGAATCCGATTGCTCCAAAAACATACAGTAAACAGCCAACTGTAGGTTGGATTTGGCAGGGGAAGGACTTTTGCTGGTTTTGTAGTCAACAATATGAATGCCATTTTCATCTTTATCAATACGATCAATGGCGCCGTTAATCGTGATATCATCCAAATCAAAAGAGAATCTTTCCTCCCGAGCTAATACATTTGGAGGATTATTTATGACAGAACGCGCATAACGCGACAGCATTTCCTGTCCTTGTTCATAAAATTTCTCTTCCCGAACTGTATAATCAAATTCACCTTTTTTCCATTCTTCCTTCAATAACCGCTGGATGCGTTCGTCTGATAATTCTTTATCCGGTTCATGGAAGCGTTGCAAGACGCTGTGTATAATATTCCCAAAGGTTAACTGCGGTTTACTGGCAGTCTGGGGGATACCGTCAATTCGTCCAAACCTGAACTTTAATGGACATTGTTCATAGGTCTCAATGGCGCTGGCAGATAGATATAGTTTTCCATTGATAGCAGGCTCAAAATCTCCTGATAAGTCTCGAGCCAGTTCTCTTTCCCAGTCACTGGTCCCCAAATCAATATAGTCCCCGTTTTCAGATTGTCGTATTAATTCCAATGCATTAGTGTATTCATGTACTTTGTCGAACTGAACACTGGCCAATGCTTTTTGAATTTTCAGTTCGTATTTGATTCTCAAGTCTGAATATGTTTTTTTATCCTTATTATCCTGCATGTCTATTATCTCCATTAGATGTTCAGGTAATTCTTTGACAAATTTTGATGTGGCTTTTCTTGGAGCCAATAAATACAATTGTTTTTTTGCACGTGTCACCGCCACATAAAACAAACGGCGCTCTTCTTCAATATGATGTTCTTTTGGTGTTATATGGGTTGCTTTCTCATAGGCCAGCCATTCATCAGGTGGTCTGGATATCATCGCTTTCTTTCTGAAATTCAATGGAAAACTCGCTGATCGTAAGAAGGGCAGGAAAACGATGGGAAACTCACCGCCTTTTACACTATGGATCGTTGAGACTCTTACTCCATTGAGCTGATTATATTCTTCCGGGATAATCGTTTGTAATCCACCGGAAACTATCACTGCTTCCACATATACATTGAAAGCATCTATTCCATGGTCTTCAGGATTGCGCTTGGAAAAATCCTGTGCTCGTTTTAAGAAATCGCCGACATTCATCATGGCTAAACGATCATCCAGTGTATATCGGTGATTATATGGTTTTAACAATTCTGTATTTTCGCATATTTCCCAAACCATTTCACCTGCGGACCGTTTTTGCATTATTTTCCGGAGAGACTTGATTTTATCCAACAATTCCTCGAGTTGCGGAAATTCCTCGATGATTGCTTGGTTAGTGATCAGTAATTCCAATCTGGGAGTCTGATCCCGACGGTGCCACTTGTTAAAAAGGATATGAGCTGTTTCCGTTCCGCAGTGTTTTTCAATAAGTCGAAATAGTGCATTGTCTTGAAATGTTCCATCACCGATGACTTGACACCAAGATACAAGATCCAACACAGCCGGTATGCCGAAATAATGGGGAATCCGTGCCTGGACAGGAATACCAACCTTTAATAATGCGATTGCTGCACTATTAGCCTGGGAATGGGTTCGGCATAGTACGGCTATATCTTTGTTTTCATTTCCAGTATTTAGCAAATTTGTAATTTCGTTACAAAGAAAGTCCAGTTGTTCACTTTTTTCACCCCAATAAATTTTAGGCAGTTGACCCTTAATGTGATCTTTTGCAAATAAATTCGTTTCCATCCGGTCTGTGTTGACTTTGATAGATGCATTTGCAATATCCAGGATGGATTGGGTAGAGCGAAAATTTTCCTCAAGAGCAATAGGCTCACCGCCAAATCGTTTTTTGAATTCAGAAATATTATATGAATTAGCACCCCTAAAGCTGTAAATAGTCTGATCTTCATCGCCAACGACAGTGATGTGTTGATGATGTTGAGCAATGAGACCTATAATTTCATTTAAAGCGAAATTATTGTCCTGGAATTCATCCACGATCACATGCTGATATTTTTCCTGAACATTTTTTAAAATGGTTTTGTTTTCCTTTAGGAGATTGTATGCCAAAAGGATCATATCGCCATAATCCACCACATTCATGTGCCGTTTCCATCGCTGAAACTTTGGAAAAATTCGTTTTAGATCATTTATTTGAGCGATAGTCTCATCAGAAATAGTGTTCTCATCAATTGCAGGAGTTTTCATCTTATCCGGTTCAATGAGTTCATCCCGTGCTCGATTGAAAAATGGAATAAAACTTTCAATGACAGCCCGCTGGGGATTTAAAGGAAATTCATCTGATTCAAAGGGTTGCAGATCATCAAAACGCTCCAGAAGCATATGAATAGCTTCGCTTTCTTCTAAAAGTGCCGGAAGTTGCTCAAAACTGAAATCGCGTAATAACTGGTAACAAAAAGAATGAAATGTCCCAACCGTCATGGCGTGGGCAGTTTTACCCACTATTTTTAAAATACGTTGTTTTAATTCACGCGCGGCTTTTTCCGTATAAGTAATGGTTAGAATATTCCCTGGGCTTGCTTTATAGTGCTCAATAAGATGTACAATTCGATGCTCAAGGGTAAATGTTTTCCCTGTTCCGGCACCGGCCAGGATCATTAAAGGAGAGGGCGGATACTCAATGGCTTGGCGTTGTGCTTCATTGGGAGTGATTTCAGGCATGTGTAAAATTACCGAATACACAATGTAAGTTTCTCCAAAATACCTATTTTATAAACCCCACTTCAATTCTAGATCGGAAGAGCACACGTCTGAACTCCAGTCACATTCCTTTATCTCGTATGCCGTCTTCTGCTTGAAAAAAAAAAAAAAAAAATAAAAAAAGAAACAAGAAAAAAACCAGAATATTAAAATAAAGCCTAACATCACGAAAA
>CAJVYU010000208.1 GCA_913009735.1 uncultured Fidelibacterota bacterium | reverse complement strand
CCTCCCCGATGGCGGAAAGAAGTGAGGCAAGGTGATATATCTGTGTTATACCGTGCTTCTTCACGATACCTGTCATCTGTTCCTTGTTCTCGATGCTGCCAATCTCCAGAAGGCCGTCATAATCCTCGGGTATATTGCGGTGACCTAGAGCTATGACATTCTCTTTTCCGTACATATTTTGAAGCTCTGGAACCAGCTCCGAACCTATCTGCCCAAAGGGTCCAGTGACCAATATTTTATCCTTCATACTACCACTCCATTTGAGGATGGAGATAACAAACTGGTAGATATTCTTTATCATAGATATGGGGCATGCATATCACAATACACCAAGATACTGGTTAATCTTTAAGTGGACCATACCCGTATGGAGGTAGCCAGCACTGGCTATTTTTAGTTAAATAGGTCGAGAACCCCCCAGTCTTTAGGCTGGGGATGAATCGACCACAATCAGTGATTTATCAGAAACTCCCATTTTGACTTGAAGTTTTGATTCTTTATCTAGATGTCACACAACAAACCCGATTTTTATCTTTTTATTTCAAAAGATAGTACCAATTTTGATGACTTCCTCAAAATTGATGCTAAAAATAATACTTGTTTGCATAGCAATCGCTAGGTTGTTATAGTGATTTAGAATTATAGCTTATGCATTTAAAATGTCAGGTGGTTTTGTTTTTATCCCATGTGCTATTGCTTCAAGCATTGTTTTTACTGAATCTATTTGAAACCGCACGAATAATGATCTAATTTTCTCCCACAAATAACTTTTCCTACCTACCTTTTTTAATGCGGCTTGGAACAATGGACAACATAATTGCTGAATCTGATCAACCAAAAATGCCAACATCATAAGGAATATGAAATTTGTACTAAGATGTTTATTTCCAAGTCCAAAATTATGTTTTAAATTGTACCCCTGATTGGTAAGTGTATTGAATGTTTCATTTTCAATTCTCCATCTCGCCCTACCGGATCTCATAATTTTATATGAATTTTCTTTAGTTATTTCAATGTCTGTAATCCAACTGAAGTGTTTTGTCTTGTCGCCTCTTTTATCTATTTCCCAATATTCTAAAAAATTAACCTTGACATCCTCATTTGATGCATTGAGCGGCATATTGTTTGCAAACCGAAACTTATGCACAACCATTTTTGGATCTTTCATTTTTCCGCCAGCAGGATTATGTGTTACTATTTGCTCTATTTCAAAATCGACAACTCTGTCTGGGTCTTCTTTTTTTGCTTCATCCACCGCATTGAACAGAAACTTATTTCCTTTAGGTTTTACCCCAATAATATATCTGCACTCTCGTTTTTTCAGTTCCTTCAGATGAGGTGCGTTTGCACTCAATGCATCCTCTAGAACTATCGTTTTTAAATGCGGATGTTCTCTTCTGAATTCCTTTAAAAATCGTTTTGAAGCATTTCGTTCACAGTCATTTTTCTCATTTCCATCTTGTTTGATGATCATTTCAGGACACAAAGGGATAACTTCTTTTCGTTCAGGATGAACGATAACTGCACCAAGAAATTGCTGGTAATATTCAACAGATTCATCTCTTCGTTTCCTGCTTGAACAATTTTTTGAAAATATTTTTTCTGAATTGAACACTTCAATCCCATCGATACTCAATAGATAATAATCATCGAAGTAAATCATTTCTTCTAAAACTTTACCTCGCTGTAATTGAGCAAATAATTTGGTAAATGCAGGCCGTAATTCGTTGGGATTTACATCATCCAAAATGTTGCGTATTTGGCTGTCGCAAGGTACATTTTTAATGTTGTAAATGGATTTGATATTTTCAATCTCGCTCCTATTTTCTCGTTCCTTATCAAACTGTAATAAGCTGGGATATTTCAATGAGAACATTGCATACCCAGACATTAAGGCATCGGGGAGTGAATACTTAACGTTCTTTGCACGATGATCCGGTATTTTTTCAAACTGGCATTTAAGTTGTTTATTCATCGAATCCGCGTTCAAATGTTTCCGTAATGCGATTTTTATTGTCATGCACTCATATAATATGAGTACCTTTATATACTTTGTGGTCTTTTACATAAAATATGGTTAAAAAAGTCATTATTGCGTATAGTTTGGAAAATGTGAAAACACCGTTGAAAATAACACGAAAAATTTATGGATATACAGAATACTCAAACTATAGCAAATACAAATATAAACGAGAGGGGATATTATCAAATATAAAATATGAAAAATTATTTCGAGCATGTATAATGATCGATGATAAGGATGCTGATGAAATTATTGAAGAATTTAAAAAATTGGAAATAAAAATCATAATATTGTATGTGGATCTTAAAAAAAGACTGGATTTTAGATGAAAAGTTTACGAAAGCATTAATCAGATTTGAGGTTTTCCACTCCTGAAAAAATCATAATGGGAATCGCTGCCGATCAACCAAATGTTTGATGAACTTCGCGAAGTCTCTCTTGGTTCTTTGGGATGTGACTCTTATAGTACGCCTACCAGCTTTGAATTCAACAGCCACGAAGATGTTGGCATTTCCCTGGCGTACATATTCGTAGTCGTATTTTTCACGGTGGCCAGGAGTCATCGGAATTGGCTTTCTCTTGTCATCAAGAAGCTGTTTTGGCTTCTCGTCAAGGCCAATCACGGGGTATTTTGGATCATATGGTTTCTCGTATAGATCAAGAATGTCGTACATGCGTTCTCTATACTCTGGTGTTATTTCAGAAATACACCACATCCGCTTTGTCCAAGGTCGAGTTTTGCTTTTTTTAAGGTCAGGCGAATAGTCTCACGATTGATTGTCTCAAAGCCTTTTCGTCTTTGAATTCGTTCTGCCAGTAATCGAACAGTCCATCTATTCCGACCTTTTGGCGGATCTGTACAAGCTAACGCAATAATTTCGGCCTCTTGTGCATCGGTGTATTTTCTAGGCTGGCCAGGCCGTTGCTTTTCATTCAATACAGAATCTACCCCTTCCTCTGAATATCTCTTTTTGATTCGCCAAATGCCCTGTCTATGGACATCAGTCATCTTGCTGATATCATCGTTGCTATAGTTTTCATCAGCAAATAATAAAACCTTGGCTCTGGCGATTGCTCTCGCCTTCTTTGTTCCCGTTTTTACAAAACTCTGCAAGAATTCACGTTCCTCCGTTGTAAGTGATATTTCAATCATGAGGAGGTGTATGAGTACCAGATATAAATATGTAACGAAATTAAATTGTCAAAAACACTAGAAGCATTCAAGATGTTCATACCATTCTTAGAACCCGGCTGACCACCACTTGAACATCTAACCAGACAAAAGCAGAACAACCAGCGAATGCTATCATAATTTTTGCTTTACCAACACCCCCACA
>CAJVYU010000207.1 GCA_913009735.1 uncultured Fidelibacterota bacterium | reverse complement strand
CATAAACCCGGGAATCACCGGGAGGAGGCTCAAGGCAAATGCAATCCAGCCCGGTTTGCTCCAGCCTTTATATTTCCCGTTCACTTTATACACATCGGACAATTTGAATTTGGTTTTTCTTAGCACGTAATAATCGCAAATCATAATACCTGCAATCGCACCGAGCAAAGCAGAATAAGCAATTAGCCAGCGGAAAATATATCCTTGTGGGTCAGCTATTAGTTTCCAGGGAAACATAACAATGCCAATGATGCCGGTAATATATCCCCCCATTTTAAAACTAATCTTCCGGGGCATAATATTTGCAAAGTCGTTTGACGGGGCCACTACATTCGCAGCGAGATTGGTCGATAGTGTTGCAATAGTGAGCCCAAACATAGCTACTATCACAACAACCGGAGATTTAAACATCCCTAATAAAGTCACCGGGTTCCAGATGGCTTTCCCAAAAATTAACAGGGTGGCACTTGTAACGGCAATGCCGATAAACGAATAAAACATCATGGTTGGTGCCAGCCCCATTATCTGTCCTTTTATCTGGTCTTTCTGTGAGCGAGCATATCGTGTGAAATCCGGAATATTTAAAGACAGTGTTGCCCAAAAACCTACCATCGCAGTCAGGCCGGGAAAAAACAGCTTCCAGAAATCAGCATTTCCTTTACCTGATAACGAGTATGATGCATGAAGTATTTCGCTTAACGAACCAACCCGGTTCCATGCCCATATTAGCAAAACCAATCCAATAACCAATAAAAAAGGGGCCGACCATGTTTCTAAAACTTTTATAGAGTCAATACCCTTATAAACAATCCACATATTCATAGCCCAGAAAACCATAAAACTTGTGGCTTGTGCCACGTTTAGTCCAATGAAGCCACCAAGGGAAGCTGAAGTTGCAAAGGAGGGAAAGAAGACTAATGATAGTTGATAAATGGCTGCCCCGCCAATCCAGGTTTGTATGCCGAACCACCCACAAGCAACAAATCCCCGGAATAAGGCCGCCAGAACAGCCCCCTTTGTACCGAAACTTAAACGAAGAAAAACCGGAAGCGGAATGCCGTATTTTGTCCCCACATGAGCATTCAGAAGCATGGGCGCCAGTACGATAATGTTCCCTAATGAAATGGTAATGAACGCTTGCCACCAATTCATCCCTTCCTGTATCAAACCACTGCCTAACATATAGGTCGGGATGCAAACAGCCATCCCCACCCAGATGGATGCAATATGCCATTTGTTCCATCTCCTTTCTGAAGATCCTACGGGAGCAAGGTCGCTGCTATACAAAGGTGATGCAGATACGTCTTCTGTCAGGTCGATGATCTCATTGTTCATAGGCAAAAAAGTGCATGAAACTGTTAATTAGGTGTCTCTTAGAAAACGCAATTCTTTTTAAAGTGGTGTATAAAAAACGTCAAGGTCGAGGCGGACGTAGTACTGACATTCAGGAGTTTACTTGCGTAAATAACTGAATGGCGGTTCAAGGCCAACGAAGAGATTGGCGTTTTCTTATAGCCACTAATTACAATATTCATCGGCAATAGCTATTGCCTGTGAAATAATATTCATCCCTTCATCAACCTGCTCTTTTTTGATATTTAAAGGAGGAGCTACGAAAATATAGTTCCAGCGAACAAAAGTGTACATTCCTAATTCTTTAATTTTCGCAGCAACTTTATTCATAATGATCATTTCTTCGGGTTTTGCATTGAAAGGTGCCATAGGTTCTTTGCTAAGCCTGTTTTTCACCAACTCAAAACAACCCAACAGACCGGTATTTCTAAAATCGCCGATACTCGGATGCCGTTGTTTCATTTCTTCGGCTACTTTCTCAACATATTTTCCCATATTCGCTGCATTTTCCAGCATATTCTCATCCTCATATATTTTGAGTACTTCAAGGGCCGCAGCACAAGATACGGGATGAGCATTATAAGTCATGCCGAGCATTAAAGGTTTGTCGTCGTAATAAGAGGCAATTTTGTCGTTTACAATCAAAGCCCCTAATGGCAAATAACCGGCAGTGATTCCCTTTGCAGCAGCTATCATATCAGGTACTACGCCGTGGTTGTCGATGCCAAACCATTTTCCTGTCCTGCCAAACCCGCTCATCACTTCATCAGCAATTAAGAGGATGCCATGTTTGTCGCAAATAGCCCTCAGCTGTTTGAAATATCCGGGAGGATATTTAATACAACCCGATGAACCACTTTCACCTTCCATTAATATGGCGGCTATATTTTCAGGTCCCTCAAACCTAATAACCCTTTCAATATGGCTGATACATTCCATTTTACAAGAACCCAATTCCTTGCCCCACGGACAACGGTAGCAATAGGCATCTTCAACATGAACTACATTAGGCATTTGTTGTGAATCAGATTGCAATTTTCTCGGGTCGCCACCGGCAGTCATCGCACCATAAGTAGCGCCGTGATAAGAACGATATCGTGAAATAATTTTATGTCTCCCGGTGTACAGTCTTGCCAGTTTAATGGCATTTTCAATAGCCGTGGCACCACAAACGGTAAAAAATGTTTTTGTCAGGTTTCCCGGAGTTATTTCTGCAATCTTTTTTCCGAGCTCCCCTCTTGCTTTTGTAACGCAACCTGGGGTTACATAGCTTATTTCCATCATTTGGTCGGCAACAGCTTTTGTTACGCGTTGGTTTCCGTGGCCAATGTTCACATTCATCAGCCCTGATGAGAAATCGAGGTAGCGTTTCCCGTCATAATCATACAAGTTAACTCCCTTGCCACTTTTGATGGCAATTGGAGATATCCCTTTCTGCTTACTCCATGAAAACAGGGTGTAATCCATACTGTCTTGTATGATACGGGTACTTTCTGAAACTGATTTTGTTTCTGACATGGTTAATAAAGTATTTACGTTAAATAATTATCTTAAAATCTCTTAGCTCATCCAGTTAATTCCTGCTTCCGGATTCCATTTTGTCGTGGTTTTTTTTAGTTTGGTCCAGAATTCAATGGAACTCTTTCCGGTGATATCGCCTACGCCAAACTTACTTTGATTCCAGCCTCCAAAAGAGAATGGCTCTCTCGGGACGGGAACACCTACGTTAACGCCAACCATCCCCGCACTAGCATGCTCAGTGATATATTTTGCCATTCCGCCGTTTTGTGTAAATACGGTAGCAGCATTCCCATAGGGGCTTGCATTTTCGATGGATAATGCTTCATCCACGGTTTTAACCCGTATGATGCTGATAACCGGGCCGAAGATTTCTTCTTTTGCCACGGCCATATCAGGAGTAACAAAATCGATAACCGTAGGTCCTACGTAGGTTCCTTTTTCTTTGCCGGCAACCGTAGCATTTCTGCCATCGACAAGAATTTTAGCTCCTT
>CAJVYU010000206.1 GCA_913009735.1 uncultured Fidelibacterota bacterium | reverse complement strand
GTATATCAAATAATCAATACATTCATTTAGTTTAATCTCCTTACCTAAATAGTATCCAGCTAATATTATTAATGTCCAAAGCGCTATATTAACTTTGAATTCAATATCTCTTGTTTGTTTAAACTTTCCAAGTTGCTCTCTATGTAATTCAATTAGACAGTCTGCTTTTTCTTTGTTGGTCATTTTTCCTCCATACTCTAATTTTACGCTACCAGCCTGTTACGTATCGGCGAAATTTTTAATCGATGTCGCGAAACAGAATTTAATTCGCTACAAACCACTTCCGGTTATTTGATTTTTGCTTGACCAATACAATTTACGCAATCTGCGTTGGTTGGTCATACATTCCTTTCTCTTTTTCAAAATAGTTTCCGCCCGTCCTTCATGTTTATCAATTGGATGAATATATCCAATACCCGAATGAAAATGCTCATAATTATACCAGTGAAAATATTGATCAAAATAATCCCGTGCAACCTGGATTGAACTACCGGTAAACCAGCCGGGATAATCAGGAGCTGTTTTTACTGTTGAAAACAATGATTCAATAAACGGATTATCATTCGGTGTTCTGGGACGGGAAAATGTCTGTGTTAATCCAAGATCACGCATCATCTGTTTAACCGGCTTTGCTTTCATCTGAGCCCCTCGATCATTCACAACCACCGGCAGCAGGTCTCTGGGTACATCCAATAATCCTTCAGCAAGGTAAGCATCATCAATTAAAGCCTTTGCTTCCCATTGCATGAGACTTGGGCTGATACGCCAGGCAACTATTTTTCTGCTCCATTCATCCAACATGGCATACAAGTACCAGAACATTCGTTTCATATCCGTTTTTATGTAGCTTAAATCCCAGCACCAGCATTGGTTTGGACCGGTAAGTTCATCGGGCCTGTTTGGTTTCTTACCGGCACCTGTACGCCTGAATAGCGGCCTTCTGTCAGACAATATACCTTCATCAAACAGGATCCACCGTATCGTACTTGCAGATACATAAAATAAGCCCTGTTCCGCACCTTTGCAGGCCAAAACACGAAGTGAATAATCTGTCGTCTCTTCCAGTTGAATATAGTTGAGAACGGCCTGTTTTTCACAGGGCATTACCATATTCACAGAATGTTTCGGCCCCGGTTTATAATTATTCATATTACCCGTTGTCTTTCTTCTTGAAACCCAGCGCTCTATCCGACGGACATTGATCTGTATTAAAGCACATGTACTGACCTTGGGTATCCCCTTGGACTTGGCATAAATAATAACACTAACTACAGCCTCTTTTACTTCTACCGGTAAAGGATTTGAAGGGAAGGGTCCTTCTATTCCAAGTTCACTTTTTTTTTGAGTGAAATAAACAGTACCGACATCTCTGCCAGAGCTTTCTGTTTTTCATCCAGTTCGTCCTGTAACTGATTGTATTGCTCTTTGGAAACTGTCTTTATTCTCTTACGTCCAGGAACACTATTGGCTAAGGCTTCGATGGCTCCTTCTTCAACTATTTTCCGGATACGTACCAGATCAGAAGAATACAATCCATATCTTCTTAATATCTCTCCGACTTTGGCATCCGGTTGTTGACATTCCTGATATATCTGCCATTTCTGATCAGCGCTTAATCGTCTGCGTTTTTTTATGTCGCTCATGTATTGACTCCATGTTTATGAAGCGGTTCAGCTGGAAATTGTAATGCTGCGTTCGCTACGCCTGCCCCGTAGGGAAGTATGACCGTATCGGGGCTCTCTCCGCATTACAATTCCAAGGTTAGAGCTTATTAATCTTTCTATTATACGACACAGTTAAAAAATCGCGCGGATATACTCCTAAATAACTATTTGTATTGAAAGTTGTTATATTAAGAGGAATCAAAGTAAGTGTATTAAACGGATTAGGATAGTTCTGGTACAACGTAAACGCTTCAGGATTAATCGCATTGATTTCACTTACATCAGAGATTTGTAAGTCACCACCTGTTTCAGTATGCAAAATTGCCAAAGCTCAGACAGCCCAACCGGTTTGACTATCAATAAAATCAATACTCAAAAGTGGGTTACCTGTTAAACTTGGTTGCCTGACCCAAGTCCACCCGCCATCTTCAGTATGATATATTATCCCGTATAAGCTGGAAACCCAGCCAATATTTTCATCTATAAAAATAATATCGGATGTCGTTGGTTCTGTAGCTCGAAGAACCCAGGTCTGACCAGCATCTGCGGTATGGTAAACATCGCCGAACTCATTTATTATCCACCCAGATAATGAGTCCAAAAAGAAACTGCAAAAATGTGATGGTCCACCGGGTAAAATAAACGATTCCCAAGTTTGTCCCCCATCACTTGTTTTCATCATGAAATTTGTTTCCGTTGCACCGGTAACAAACCCATGCTGCGAATCCAAAAACATTACTTGATCCAAATAAAGAATGGTGTCGCTGATTTGTACAGACCATGAGTCCCCACCATCATTGGTATGTAACACTATCCCTCCATCAAAATAATCGCCACCCGCAATCCAACCTGTTTGATCATTTATAAAATTAACATCGTTAAAAGGCAACGAAATATCCTGAGAACGATCCAACCAAGTATTACCGCCATCAATAGTTTTGAGTATAGTTCCATTGTCTCCAACTACCCAACCCTTTTGATTATTAATAAATTGAATAGAGAGAAGCTGTTGGTCGGTTCCGCTTGATTGCTCTTCCCAGGTTAGACCTCCATCGGCAGTGTGATATATACTACCGCGAATCCCCGAAACCCAGCCGTGGTGTTCATCAACAAAATCAACAGAATAATGCATTAATGTTAAGAAATCTCCAATTGTGTAAGTATGGTTTGTCCAGCTTACACCGTCATTTGTCGTAGAAAATAAGGTTCCAAAAGAACCAACTACCCAACCACTTTCTTCGGAATAGAAATCAATTCCGCGTGTTTGGAGATCAATGTCGGTTTCTTTTACAGTCCAGGTTATACCTCCATCATCTGTTTTTAATAGTCCACCATCCTCTAGCAAAACCCATACCACCTGTTCATTTACTATAGAAATATCAGTGCAAATGATTTCACGGTCATAATAAGATTCCTCCCAAATTACACCGCCATCATTGGTCTTCAGTATCCCCCGGTTTCCCGCTTTCCATCCCTGTAATGTATCTGAAAAGTTAATTAACCTGGTACCCCATGAAAGTGAATCGGGTATAGTTACTATTTCCCAATCTTGTCCACCATTACTAGTCTTGTATAAACGAGCTCCTATAGCCCAACCATGGTTTGGATCAACAAAGTCAATATCCTCCATTATACCGAAATGCTGGAGCGTCTGTTCTTCCCAAGATAAACCAGATCGGAAGAGCGTCGTGTAGGGAAAGAGTGTAGATCTCGGTGGTC
>CAJVYU010000205.1 GCA_913009735.1 uncultured Fidelibacterota bacterium | reverse complement strand
AGAAGTATCAGTGTTATCATACGCCCAATAGCCATACCAAGTTGGTATCGTAGGATAGTTGTATAAATTATATATTTTATCCACAGAACGCTGTTCAGAATATATTTCTAATGTATCAAGTAATATTGAAAACAAATAACTTAATGAACTTCCTGGAGAAACATTTGACTCATCATAATCAATAGAAATATTATTTGGGAATAAAAATTCGTTTACAACCCAAGGATCTAAAGAGAAATAATTAACAGGATCAATAATATTAATATTTAATAAATCTTCAAGTGATGTTAATGATATATATAAACTATCGAATTCAGACGCAGTATAATTCATTATTCTAATTGTTTCAACTTGGAGTTCACCTAAAAGATCATCATTGAAAATAACGTCCAAAATCAATGGTTCAACAGGAATTGAAAATTCAAAATTCCAATCCAGCAATTGATCCGCAATATTCAGTTTGATATGATCACTGTCTTTTGAATTTACTCGAATTGTAATTGGTGATATCGCTGCTGCTGTCTCACCGGCATTAAGACTTGGTGTATCAAACATTGACAATACAATCTGACAATTTTCAGAAAAAGCAGGATCAGCAAAAGCATCGTAAATACCAATAGATGAATTACTGGTATTCTTAAAAACCGGATAAACATCCACTATCTCACCAATTTCCAGAATACCATTATTATTTTCGTCATCAAGTTCATAACCAACTAATACCAGATTTGAATCATAACTTGACACTGCAATTTCTTCATGTCCCTGGATAAAACCATTTTTATTCGCGTAAACATCGACGTTCGATAAACCTCCCACTGAAATGGTTGATACAAATTTTCCTTCACTGTCAGTTATTCCTTTTGTTAATAAACTATCATTTGCAAGTACAGCGACAACTGCATCTGCAACTGCATTGTCATCTTCATCTGATACTGATATTTCCAGAAAGCCGTCTCCTGCAGAAATATCCTGGGAAACAATGGTAAATTGATGTGGGGTGGTTAAATGCATTGATAACGACGGGTCTCCCAAAATATTGTACACATGAAAGTAAACTTCCTGTGCTTCTCCCGGTCCGTTCAGTTCAGGAAATTCTTTTAATAAGCCCTTTTGTCCGGCGATGACCGCCGGAGCCAATTCCAACACATCATCGTCAAACATCGCGTCGTACATATAGGCATTGATGATATTGTTGAATTTCGTGCTGGTATGGAGGTCAGATGGACCCACAACTGCTACACCGCCTTTGGGATTCGATGGTGTTCCGGCCCGGACAAGAGCTTCCCCAAGACACGGATCTACATTGTTGGCAAAATCATTGGAATTACACACAAAGCTGGTGAATACAGGCGTCATCCAGCCATTGTTAAGTCCGGCGACATCGTTGACGTGAAATTCGGGATAATGCCAGCCGTTTGCATCCCCCCAGCCGCGGTAATTCACTATACCAACACCACTATTAATATAATTCTGGATCAAAGATGCGCCCTGCTGTGTGGGTGGATAAAACACGGTATCTACGGATGTATATCCTTCTTCAAATAACAGGTCACGTACCCAGTAGGACGTCCATTTTGGAGTAATGGGAATTGGTACTGTATTGCTGTAGTTCCCTGCAACGACCAGTGCCTTATCCAGCCAATCAGAATTAAATGAAATTGGATCACGGGTATAATTGATGGTCTTGCGAATCAAAACGACCAATTCGGAAATAGAGTCCACGGAGAATCGGCCGATGAATACATCGGGGATAAAGTCATCCCCAAGAAGATGAGTGTATTTTTGATCTGTCACATCATTATTCGGACCGTAATAGAAAGATGGCATGGCCGCCACTCCATCCACATCGCCGATGAGAAGTACATACTCCAACATGGGATCAGCAGCAAGAACTGCTCTGATAACTTCTTTTATTTCTTCTGCCGTAGAACCGGTTTCGCTCAAAGTCTTAACATAAACTTCAAATCCCTGGGATTTCTTGAAGGAAACCAATTCATCTAAATATTGCTCCATATTATCGGGGGTTATAATCAAATAGGAACCACGCCGGGGATTCAGTTGACTTAGTGGTATATCGTAAGTCGTGGAAATAAAATTACGAAAAGCTATAGGAATCGGCCCGTTCAAGATAGATGCCCGGTCTTTTCCGCGAAATGACGGCTGGGCCGCAAAAATAAATGAAAGTGAAAGTATGGTTATGGTTTTAAAAATACGCACTTGCGAATAAATTCCTTTCTTTCTCCTGAAATACGGATAAAATAAACACCTGAACTCAACGGTGTGCCCCTCTGGTTCAGTAAGTCTAACCGCCAGGTTTGTCTCTGTGGAGACAGTCCCGTCAGTTTCTCCCGGAAGACTTCCTGCCCCAGCAGATTATATACGATTATGTCCAACGGTTCTCTCCAATATTCTAAATCGATTGCAATCATCCCTGTTGATGGATTAGGATAAACAGCAGTTGCACTGCCTAAATGAATGGGATTGAAACCACCACCTGAATGAATACCTACATATTCCTCATAACCTGCAAATAGTTTCATGCTGTCAACCAACCATCCTCTATAAGTAACTGTTTGATCACGTCCAAAAGATAATTGCACCATTACTGAATCAAAACCGGATGTATCATTCACCCAAACAAAATCTTTGATAACCTCTCCCCAATGTTGATTTTTCCAAACTTTAGCAGCTATTTTTCCATTCGAATCCCATAAACTGACTTCTATAGAATCATGATCCCATTCCATTTCATATTGATGATTGATCTCTAACACAATTCTGTTCGAGCCGCTTACATCAAACCAGGGGGATTCCAGAATGGATAATTCAGGCAAAGAATCACTATTTCCATATAAAAAACTTGAGTTTGTCAATAAAGCATCTTCACTGAACACCCATGTCCCCGAATCAACTTCCCACCAGTTGTTGTCAGTAATATTTAATTCAATTGGAGAGACATCAGGGAATGAAGGATTGATCTGCATATCACTGAGAACTTCTATTGTTCGGGACCAGGGCATTAGCTCAAATGCACCACCAATACTATAAACGGTTAAATCCCAAACACCTTCTGGAAGCAGTAGTATTTGATCTACGTTTTGTTCACCGGAAAAAACGCCATTGGAATATCTTACAGACCAATTGATATTTAATGGAAAGGATATTTCATGCATAATCATTTCGGTTAATTGAACATCCATATCATAAATAGCACTATTATTTGCCGTTGCCACTATTGTGATTTCTTCGTAGCCAAATTTGCGAAAACGTAACGTATATGTACCCGGTTCCAAAATACGCCTGAAACGTCCAAATTCGTCCGTTTTCCGCGGCTTCTGCATACCGCCATTGCTTTCTTCTACTATAACTTCAACATCCTCCAGATCGG
>CAJVYU010000204.1 GCA_913009735.1 uncultured Fidelibacterota bacterium | reverse complement strand
TTGGCCCTTCCTTTCCTTTTCGTTGCAGGAGATCATTATTTCATGGTATATTTAATCAAGCTTCTTGATCACTCAGGAAGACTCCTCGCTCTGATTGGTATTAATCCGGTCAAGGAGAGGAATTTCTGACTTGAAGTTGAAATCTGACATTTAGTTCGTAACCTAAACATCATGAAAATACAATGTCAAGTGCCAATTTCCTGAATTTTTGACGATATGCCTCCTAAACTTGCTCTTATAGGCTATATAGTTATTGTAATATGGCTACTCCGAATTGACCAGAAACGAAACCCAGCAGCGTCCCGCGCTCTTTGGGTGCCTACTTTCTGGCTGCTCATTATGGGGTCAAGGCCTGTTGGGAGATGGTTTGCACCCGGTTCGAATTCAGTTGGTAGCGATGCCGCCGGTAGTCCGCTTGACCGGTTAGTTTTGAACAGTCTCATCCTGATAGCGCTATTTGTGCTTTCCAGAAGAAAGATGAATTGGTCCCGGGTATTTAAAGATAACCTCTGGCTGATTTTATTGTATGTGTACCTGGGAACAAGTGTTCTATGGTCGGATTTCCCTTTCTCTTCCTTCAAAAGATGGTTTAAAATAACCGGGGCGGTTGTCATGGCCTTCGTGGTTCTGAGTGAACTAAAGCCGCTTCAAGCGCTGGAGAGCGTGATCAGGCGCTGTGCATACGTGCTGATTCCTTTATCCATAGTGCTTATTAAGTATTTCCCTGAATATGGGGTTGTATATTCTCGTTGGGAAGGAACCCGAATGGGAATAGGGGTCACAACACACAAAAACAGCCTTGGCGTGCTTTGCGCTCTCTCTGTATTCTTCCTGATTTGGGCGGCTTTCCGTAAATGGCGATCAGGTGAGTTTTTCAAAAACAGTTCCCAGACTTATGCTGATGCATTGGTCATTGGTATTGCGTTATTCCTGCTCTTTGGAGGTGGTGGGACATACAGCGCCACATCAATCTTTATTTTCATTGTCGGTATTGCCTCTCTATTCGTCCTATCTCGGATGAAGAATTTCACCAGATATGTGGCGAACCATCTGAAAGCTGTCATGATAGCAGGTCTGTTAATCTTCCTGCTTTTTAATAGTGTGCTGTTGCCGATGGTCACTTCTTCTTTTGGTCGTAACGAATCGCTTACCGGACGGACTGATATCTGGAGTTCTGTTCTTGATCTTGCTTCACGCAACCCCCTGCTTGGGGTTGGTTATGGGGGTTATTGGGGATTGGCTGAGGGATCATACTCCATGGAAGTGAAGCAGTCCCATAATGGGTACCTGGATGTCTATCTTCAAGTCGGGATGGTTGGTATTGTTGCTCTTTTTGCGTTTTTCCTGGCGTTCTGCAATAAAGTCCGAAGAGAATTTGATCATGTGTTTGACTGGGGTGTGTTTGGAATATGCTTTTTATTGATGGTGCTGCTATATAACTACACTGAGGCCAGTTTTCTTGAAACATCTTACATGTGGACCACCATGGTGTTTTTGACGGTTGTCTTCTCGGGACTATGCTTGCATACAGGTGCTGCAAAGGAAACAGAAAATGAGCAGAGTTTTAAAGAGCAAAATACGTGACATTTACATGATATTCTAAAGTAGTTGCGTAACCATGATCAGATCATTTTATTGAAATATAGTGATTTCAGTCACATACTCCTCATCCCTTTTTTTGTTATATTTTATTTGTGAAGGACATAAATTTATGTTCAAAGGATGATATACTATGTTCAGTTTTAACTGAAAACTTGACATGCTCCATACAAAGACGTAGCCGGAAATTACTAAGATCACCTTGAAAATATGGCAAATTTAATTGAAATTAAATCAAAGTTTTATTTGGAAAAGGAGATAAGAAATGTTTAGATACATCAAATATTTTATTGCAAGTCTTGTTCTATGTACTTGTGTTTGGACTATACAAGCCAATGCCGCGACCATTACTGCGGCGAGTTGTTCTGAGGCTGATGTAACTACGGCCTACAATTCCGCTTCGAATGGAGACCGTGTTTTGGTTCCTGAAGGAAGTTGTTCATGGTCATCATATATTAAGATAGAAAAACAGGTAGCTATAATGGGAGCTGGAATAGATAGTACCTATATTGAGCTTGACCATAATGGGCCAGCTATTAGTATTGAAGCCGATAATGTAAGGGTGACTGAATTTACTTTTGATTGTAATTTTCATGCAACTGGTAAAAAAGGAATAGTACGAGTGGGCGACTTTGATAATGTTGGCTCAACAAAAGATTTTCGTATTGACAATAATAGGTTTATTGAATGTAGGAATTTGGATGATTCGGCATCAAACGGTTATAATGCAATTTTTATTACTGACTATGCTTATGGAGTTATCGACAATAACATCTTTGACGATTGCACTGGAGAGTGTATTGTTTATTGCTCAGACTCCATTGAAAGCCTGAACAGATCGACTGACTATGGACAATATACTAATGGAGTGGTGTATATTGAAAATAACACTTGGAATTATACCATGCACGGTGCAAATGCGGTAGATGGAAATTCAGGATCGAGGCATGTAGTAAGATACAATACTTTCAATATTAGCGATTCCGGCAGGGTTGATGCACTTATTTCGAATCACGAAACCGGGGCACGCTGTTCGGGGACTCTATCAGAAGGGGATGTTGGAACTTTACTAATGGAAATATATAAAAATGATGTTTATAATTTTGGTACAGGCAGTAACACAGCAAAGATTTTAGTTAAACTACGAGGGGGTAAAGCATTGATTTATGACAATACAACATATCTCAACAATGACGTTCATGGGGCTAAAATAGCAAAATTTCATGCGTGGCGTTCTACTTCTTTATATAAAGGTTCTGCCACGAATGGTAGAGGATATTCGGGGTGGTGTCACGATAACGAAGCAGGTTACATTACCGAAGGTAGGGAGTTTTCTAAAACTACTTTGGCAAAAGCATTAGATAATTCAGAAACATCTATTAATGTATCAAGTGTTACAGACTTTCCGACTTATGGGGGAAGCATTATTATAGGGTCTGAACAGATAGATTATACAGGAATTAGCGGAACAACTTTAACTGGATGCACAAGGGGTGCAAATGAAACAACTGCGGCATCGCATGATAACGGTGCTGATGTTGATCTTTTAATATTTGGAGAATGTTTAGAACAAATAACTGACAGTTATGTATGGGGAAATAAAGCACCTGATGGTTCTGATAAAAACGATGTATGGGTAGAGGGTGGTTACAGAGATTTACCAGAACATAATGATTATGTGAAGTATGACATACAATCCTATACTGAACGGCCCAGTAATTGGCAGTATCGAAATGATGGGACGGAATATTCGTATGCTCCATATCCCTATCCACATCCTTTGAGGATACCACCGGCAGTGCCTATAAACTT
>CAJVYU010000203.1 GCA_913009735.1 uncultured Fidelibacterota bacterium | reverse complement strand
ATTTTCTTCAACAGTCAATTCCGGGAAAAGCCGTCTCCACTCAGGGACGTGACTAATTCCCAGTTTTACAATTTCTTCCGGATTTTTTCTGTCGATCCGTTTTTCTTCAAAATGAATCGTCCCATATTCCGGTTCAACTAACCCACTAATCGTTTTAAGTATCGTTGTTTTTCCTGCGCCATTTGCGCCTAAAATAGTAACAAGTTGTCCTTTTTTGACTTCAAGAGAGACACCATGCAATGCTTTCACTTTTCCATAATACGTCTCAATACCAATCAGCTTAAGCATCAGCAGAATCCCCTAAAAATGCTTTAATGACATCCGGATGATTTTTAACCTCTTCCGGTTGACCAATTGCGAGAATTTTGCCTGAATCCAATACACAGATTCTGTCGGAAATACTCATAACCAGACTCATATCGTGTTCTACGACCAAGACGGTAATACCTAAGTCTTCCCTGATTTCAGAAATTATTTTAGCAATTTCAACCGTTTCCTGCTCATTCATTCCAGCTGCAGGTTCATCCATAAGAACTAATTTTGGTTTCGCAACAAGTGCCCGGGCGATTTCCGTTAACTTTTGAATTCCATAGGGCTGTCCGGCCATATATTTTTGTTCATAATTAGCTATGCCTAAAAAATCTAAAATTTCCAATCCCATCGCTTCTTCATTTTGCCGTTGCTTCCTGCTGATCCAGCGCTTCATTGTTGATTTATTATCAATTCGTTTATGAGCACCCAATAGAATGTTGTCCAAAATCGTCATGTATGGAACGTTTTGAATATTTTGGAATGTTCGTGCTATACCTTCTGTTATTATCTGGTGAGGTTGTTTTTTCAACAGGTTTATATTGTTGAATTTGATGGAACCATTTTGCGGACGATTGAAACCGTTAATGCAATTAAACAGTGTTGATTTTCCGGAACCATTTGGACCAATTAAAGAAAATATTTCACCTTCTTTTACATCAAATGTTACACCATCCAAAGCAACAACCCCGGAAAATTGCATATGTACGTTTTGAATATTTAATTCAGCCATAACGATAAAAGGCTCCTGGAAATTACCGGGAGCCTTTTAACCTTTTCAATTCAATTGCCCCAAAAACAGAAACGACACATCCTAATAATACCATTCCAACTGTGGATTTTGGATCGTCCCGAAATACTTCGGGACAACGCTGACACAGTCAGCGTACAAATCTACCATTTCTGCATTTGCGTCTTGTGACATTTTAATCATAAACTAATCAACCCAGTCAGTAATGACAGTTTGGACACCATCTTTTACTTGAACCAGAATGACGGACTCCGTAGCGGCATGATCTTTTGAGCTATAAGTAATAGGAGGAAATGCTCCGGATTCCCATTTATTCAGTGTTTCTAATCCATTCACCAACCGTTTACGTGTTGGATTTTTACCGGCGCGTTTCAGGCCTTCCACAAGAATTTTTGCTGTAATGAATCCATAGAAATGGTACATACCCATATATGCTTCTGGTACTTCGTATTTTTCACACAGTTCTCTATACTGAACAGCGGCAGGAGCATCCGAATTCCAGAGATAGGCAAAATTCGCAGCTATGAACCCTTCCCCGGCAGGTCCGGCGGCTAAAGCAACACGATGATCCATCGTTGGGCTTGTGCCAAAAAACTGGGGTGCATAACCCATTGCAGCTGCTGTTTTCATAACAATAATGGGCTCTTTGACTATACCGGCAATAATTACATTATTTACACCACCTTTTATCAGGTTACCCACCTGACCGGTAAAATCGGTTGCTCCCCGTTGGTAAGCTTCTTTCTGAATAGACACACCATTACGTTTTTCCGCTTCAGCAGCACCTTTTAATACATTCTCACCATAATCATCGTCTTGATAAATCAAACCAATTTTAGCATTAGCATCCTGCTTAATGATATAATCTACGAGAATATTCGTTTGTTTATCGTAGCCGGTATCCGTATGAAAAATCAAGTCACCGGCGGGGCGGGACATATCAGACATTGTTCCGGATTGTGTCGCCGGTGCAATTAAGGGTGTTCCCGATTCAGCCAATAACGGCCGGATAGCCTCGGTCGTTGACGTACCGATTACCTGATAAAGACAAAAGACCTGATCTTTTTCAATCAATTTCTTCGCAGCCACAACTGCTTTCTGCGGATTGTACTGATGGTCTTCTACTATCATTTTTATTTGCCGGCCGTGAACACCACCATTTTCATTGATATACCGGAAATACAAATTTGAACCGGCAGGTAACACTGCACCCAGTTCTTTCATGGGGCCACTTAGGTCCTGAATATTTCCGATCAATATTTCCGTATCGGTTACACCCGGCGCCGGCGCCTGTTTACCGCATCCAATAAACAACAGCCCCAAAATAACCAGTAATCCTGTTATCTTTCTCATGATGTTTCTCCTCTTATTATGATTATGTAAATCGTTTTCTTGGATTGAACGGGAAAATCCTCCAGTAAATTCGTATTTTAAGCCACATACCGTATAATCCCAAGGGTTGGAATATAATAAACAAAAACATTATCAGGCCGAAAATGAGTAATTGAATATCCCCGGTATTCGTATTTAAATAACCATGTATCCAGTCTCCCAGCAGGGGAACAAACAAGTTGTCCAGCAGCACAATAAACAATGTTCCCAACACAGCGCCATAGATGGAACTGACGCCTCCAACCAATACCATAATGATAAAATAAATGGATAGCATCATATCAAAATGATCCGTGGAAATAAAGTGGTTGGTATGGGCAAAAAGAGCGCCGGCAAACCCGGCAAATAGTCCCGAAATAAAAAACGCCAGCATTTTATATTTTGCTAAATTAATTCCGGAAGCTTCGGCAGCTTGTTCAGAATCCCGAATAGCCATAAAGGCGCGGCCAATTTTTGATTTGCCGATTTTTCTTCCGATTATAACGGCTAAAATAACAAATGTGAATATTAAATAGTAGTTATCCCAATCAGATGTAATGGTGTAACCAAAAATAACAGGTGAAGATACTTCCAGTCCGCCGGCTCCCTGGGTCCATTCTCTTAATGCAATAATTAATCGTTTGACTATAAAACCAAATCCCATGGTTGTTAAGCCAAGATACATCCCGGTAATTCGCAATGCAGGAAAACCAATCACAAACCCGAACAAACCTGCCACCAACGGTGAAATAATCAATGATATCATAAATGGCAAACCTGCCTGATCTACCAGTATGGCTGATGTATACGCACCGATCGCTAAAAAAGCTCCATGCCCCAAAGAGATTAACCCGGTATACCCGCTTAATAGATCGAGACCCACGGAAAGAATAATATAAATACCGGCGATATTCAAAATAAATAAATAGTATGAAGATGCAACAGAGATTTCCATCCTTGTAGATAAGGCAAAAAAAGAGGTTAGCCGTATGTCAAAGGGCCTTTTGCCTGTAGAAACGGATAAGGAAGGTCTTATGGCAGCCCTCGAGGAGCTTGCCG
>CAJVYU010000202.1 GCA_913009735.1 uncultured Fidelibacterota bacterium | reverse complement strand
CCGTCAGGACCCCGGTGATGCATAACACCGGCCATAGACTGTAAAATTTGTTTATCATCCACCCCTGTTGAGATTATCCCGCATATACCGCACATATTACCTAAACCTATTATTCATCTCTTACTATACTATGATTTTAAATATCTTTAGTTTACTTGTCGCTTAAATACAAATTCATTACACCCAGTACCTGTGGTTTTCCGGCTATTAATTAATTTAAAATTAGTCGTATTAATGCTTTTTAAAAATCCAAGAACAGATGATGGTGAGGTGAAAATGATAATCTCGTTTTGGGTATTCTTAAATATTTTTTGTAAGTAATGATTTTGTTTTAGGGTGGTTGAATAGACCGTTGAGTGACAATAATCCCATCCTGCTTTATCCAGCCAATCAGGAAGTTCCGGCCGGGTTTCTTTACCGGTAATTAGAATAATGGGTTTTTTTGGTATAGTCTGCAGGGTCTGAATCAATCCCGATGCATTTTGAATTTCCGGTATCCGGGCTGTCCGGTGAAATTTGTTTTCTACGGCTTCCGCCGTTTTTTCGCCTACAGCCATGAAAGTGACGGATTTGTCTTCCAACATAATTCCCTGATTTTCCAGCCAATAATAAAATCCATTAACGCCGTTTCTGCTTAGAAAAATAACAAGGGGATCTTTGTGCAAATATATTTTTAGTTGTTGGCTGTTTTCCGGGGGAATAAAGGTGATTTCGATTGTTGCCGTATGATGAATGCGCTTATCTAACCCGTCATCATTAAGCTGTTCCGGGAGATGTAGTCCTGTATAATAAATATCCCAGGTCATGAGGGTTTTAAGGCTTCGACGCCCAGTATTTGATATTTCCCGGCTAACCGGTTGCCCAGATCCTCCGGAGTTTCCGGTGAACCGGTCAATGTTTCGCGAATGCTGTGTTTGCCATCTGGAGAGGCAAAATAGCCTGTGAGTGCAAGGCTGCCGTTAGCCAACCTACCCCAAGCGCCAATAGGAACGGAACATCCGCCTTCCAGTGCCCGCATGAAAGCACGTTCGGCTTTCACGGCCGTTACGGTTTTTTTATCAATAATATTGTTCAAAATGTCCATCAACTCCGGTCGGGATTCCTTGATTTCCAACCCGATTGCTCCCTGCCCCACAGCGGATACAAAGGATTCCGGATTTAAAAACTCCGTTATTTGGTCGTGCATCCCCAGCCGTTCCAGGGCTGCCGCCGCCATAATGATCCCGTCCCAGTCTTCCTCTTCCAGTTTTCGCAGCCGGGTATCGATATTTCCCCGCAGCATTCCGCAGGTAATGGTCGGGTTTTGTTCAAAAATGAGCGCTTTCCGGCGCATACTTCCCGTTGCCAATCGGCCGCCGTCAGGTACACCGCTTAACGATGACCATTTTTTCGACACAAAGGTATCTCTGCAATCCGCCCGTTTTGGCGAACCGATATAGAGTAAACCTTCCGGTAATTCGCCGGGAAGATCTTTAAGACTATGGACGGCAATATCCACACGCTCTTCAAGCAGGGCATCTTCAATTTCTTTGGTGAATAAGCCTTTTCCCCCAATATCAGGAAGTGCCTTGTCCAGAATTCGATCTCCTCTGGTGCTTATGATGTTGACATCCACAGTTACATCTTTAACATTTTTCAGCAGGAGTTCTTTGATGTGGTGAGCCTGCCATAAGGCTAGCCGGCTGCCACGGGTTCCCAGAACAATATTCATTAGTCAGAATCTTCCTCAAAGTTACGCAGGCGATACAAATCCCAAATTGTATCAATTTTAGATGCGGTTAAATTGCCCTTATGGTTTTGCTGTCGCAGTTCAACAATGGGATAGTGAAGTAGTTTTCGAATAATACTTTTAGACAGATCATCCATTAAATGATAGTTTTCTTCCGATGTTCTATGAACAAATTTCTTCAGTTCCTGACGACGGATATGTTCAAAATAGCTATTAAGTTTAGAGATTGTAGGCACAACCGCTAATGTCTTAAACCAATCGTTGAACTCCGTCATGATATTTTGCAAGATCACCTCGGCAGCAGCAATTTCTTTTTTGCGTCTGGCCAGATTTTCAGCCACAACCTTATCCAAATCATTAATATTATATAAAAACACTTCCGGCAACTCACTAATCCGGGGGTCAACATTTCTAGGAGTACTAATATCTATAATCAGCAAAGACCGGTGCTTTCTTGACTTTAGAGCCTGTTTTAATTTATCAAGCGTAATTAAATAATCCGGTGATTTCGTTGCGGTAACAACGATGTTGGCTTTGGTCAATGCCGTATCCAATTCTTCCAGCGGAATAGCTTCGGCATTATGAATTTTTGCCAGTGCCTGACGCCGCTGTTGTCCACGGTTGGCAATGATAAAATCAACGACACCTATTTCCTTGAAATGAACTAACGTGAGTTCTGCCGTTTCCCCAGCACCCACGAGCAGGACCTTTACATTCGAAAAATTAGCATATATCTTTTTGGCCAATGCTGCCGTCGCCAGACTAACGGACACGGCACCCCTGCATAAAGCTGTGTGGGTTCTGATGGACTTGCCAACCCGAATGGCATCCTGAAAAAGGTGATTTAAAACGGGAAATGAATAAGGACAAGATAATATAAGTTGATAGCTGCTCTTTACCTGGGACAGAATTTGATTTTCGCCCAACATCATGCTTTTCAGGCCGCCTGCCACACCAAAGAGATGTTCCACGGCTTCATTATTATACAAAATAGTCGGGTCTGCAGATTCCTTTTTTAAATCAATTTGTTTTAACTCCAGAAATTGCTGCATGACCCAGTTATAAAAATGTCCGGGCTCGATTAACAAACCGTAAATTTCCGTCCGGTTACAAGTTGAGACAACCGCCAGCTCTTTAATCCCCGAAGAAGGGATCATGGCTGCCTCGATGAGTTGAAGGGCTTCCTCATCGCTCAGCGCTACACGATCCCGTAAGTCCAGCGGTGTATTTTGGTAATTAAATGATACGGTTATTAAGGTATTTGGCATTCTTAAATGAATTGGTGAAAAGTGGAGGCAAAAATATTCCCAATTGCCAACACCACAAAGAAAAGCACAAATCCCCACATGGAAACCTGACTCATCCGTAGACCATGCAACCCTTTAAACTTCACATAAACCCAGCCAATGACATAAGATAACCATGCAATATCGGAGACTATAATCTTAATATCCAATTTAAAGAAATACCCCAGGACTTTGTAAGCCCATAGATGTCCTAACATGATTCCGATTCCAAGCAAAACGATACCAACGCCGGTGGCATACCGGGCCATATTTTCCAGCGTTTCCAATACCGGAAGAGATCGGAAGAGCACACGTCTGAACTCCAGTCACATTCCTTTATCTCGTATGCCGTCTTCTGCTTGAAAAAAAAAAACAAAATTAAAAATTATCTCCCATTGCAGTAAAAATAAATGCGGCATAGCCGTAGTCAAAACACATATTCTACTTAACAATTACTCGAACTAACATACACAAAGCA
>CAJVYU010000201.1 GCA_913009735.1 uncultured Fidelibacterota bacterium | reverse complement strand
TGTCACTTTTTATTTTTTTGTTTTTAATGATCCGGCGACCACCGAGATCTACACTCTTTCCCTACACGACGCTCTTCCGATCTTATGAGGAATTCGCATATATATAGTTTGCTTTTCTCGGGTGTTTTCTTCCTGACAATTGCAACCGGGATAATGGCTCAACAATCATTTCAAACCTATTATGAGAGCATCGAAACCACGCAGGAAAACAAGTTGGCAGAGTCATTTAGTTCATACAAGGTCTTTTCATTGGATTTTAGTCAAATAAACAAGTATGTAAAGGAACGGTATGCTGATAATCTCATATTTCTGAACCTTAATATAAATAATGTGTATGAGTGGCAATTAACCCTTGAACCGAATGATATGAGGTCCATTGGTTATAAGTCGGTAATTACAACTGATAATGGCGAAATAGAACAAAAGTTGCAAGCGGTTAACACTTATAAAGGATTTCTTAATAGTAATGAAAATGACATCGTGAGGTTGACTATTGAAGATAATAACATTAACGGTTATATCATTGAAAATGGCGAGATGCATTATATTGAGCAGTTAAAAAATTTTATCAGCGATGCCAGACCAAGCCAGCTAATTATGTATTCGCCCGATGATGTGATTAAAAAAGAATCTTTTAGTTGTGGCGTTATTGAAATAGAAAATCAAAAGAATAACATCAATAATAATTTGTCAAAACAGAGCACATCTCTTTGTGCTGGAGATTCGGTAATACAAGTAGAAATAGTATTAATCTAAAAAAAGGTAATGGCGGGAATAATGATTACAATGCAGTAGATAGCGATGAAAATCAGGATAGCGATAAAGATCAGGGAATGATTGATATTTATAAAAAGAATCTAACATCATTCATCATCCACCCCAACCCAACAACCGGCAAAATCCAATTAACGGTAAGTGCAAGCAATAGCAGTCCTGCCCAGGTATTCATCTATGACATATTTGGTAGAACAATCTTTTATTCAATTGGTGCAAACCATAACAAGTATACATCAGATTCTTCAATTCAAACCCCGGTAGCGGAAACCATCAATATAGATATTTCCAACCACGCCAGCGGCATTTATTTTGTAAAAGTGATCTCAGGGGAAGATGTATTTATAAAGAAAATTGTGCTGCAATAAATTCGGGCATTCTGATCTTATAATGCAATTAAATATATATGGGGTATTCACTTCTGTCCAGTTATAGAGTTGTTCATAATTTCTGTATATTTTACTGGGTTATACCTTACTGCTTGCTCCATAATTCTTTGAAAAAGTAAGCCCCTACTATTTGATTTTCGTCTGTTATACCGGAATACAAATTCTTCTAAATAATTTTGTAATCGATTTTTACTAACATAATTTTGATGTGTTCCTATCAGCCATCTCTTTAATAAAGACGCAACTCTGTGGGCATTAGGTAACATTTGTTCTTGGTTTTCTTTTTCTTGTAATTTCTCAACCCGATGCTCATATCCTTTCTGAGCGATTTTGCCATATCCGGTCCATCCATCGGTTATTATCGTACTGCCCTTATCTATATGAGCTGTTATAACCTCTGTTAGATTTTTTGCCGATGCTGTAGGAACTATGTGTAATCTTATTCTCCCCGTTCCTTTCTTTAACACTTCAACGGCTACAACAACCAAACTTTTGTTCTCTGAACCTCGCCCTCTTTTACCTTCTTTTACCCCTCCCACCAATGTTTCATCTACTTCAACTTCCCCATGTAATTTTTCCCTGCCAGGCGCTACGGTTAATAATCTCAATTTTTGTAACCATGTCCATGCGGTTTTATAACTTCCCAATCCCAGTATTCTTTGCAAACCACTTGCACTTACTCCATTCTTTTGTGCTACCATCCACCATATAGCTCTAAACCATAACACTAATGGTTTATTGGTTTGTTCAAATATAGTTCCGGCTATTGCTGTGGTTTGAAATTCACATTTTGAGCATATAATCCGTTTTTTATTCCCTAACCAAAAAGTTTTATTCTTACAACGAGAACATTGATACCCTTCCGGCCATCGCAATTCCATTAGATATTCTACACATTGTTCTTCGGTATTAAACATTTTCTCAAACCCTATCTGGTGTTCCGGTATTTGCATACCGGCAAAGATATAAATTTACTGGACAGAAGTGAATACCCCATATTGTTTTATTCAATATCCTCTATTCATGCAACCATGCAATCACACATCATCTCTCATTTCTCCTAACAATAGAAACCCCCCCTGTAAACGTTTCAATACCCTCAACGAAAAGGTTGATCACATAGTAATACGTTCCGACAGGTAAATCCTTCCCATTGTACGTCCCGTCCCAATTCTTTGAATACCCCTTTGACGTAAACACATGCATGCCCCAGCGGTTGTAAACGTCTACCTGGCATTTGGGATACAGATCGAGATTTTTTATTTTCCAGGTATCGTTCAAGCCGTTCCCATCAGGTGTGATAATGGTCGGTATCTGGAGCAAATAATCGAACTCAAAACATATCTCGTTTGACCATGAAGCCTTATCTCCCCCACCTTCTTCATACGCAACTATCCTATAACATTGAACGAATCCAACCTTCCCGCTACTGAACCGGTAGCTCGTGTCATTTTCCGCATTGGCAAAAAAGTAAAATTCCGCTTCATCGTCTAATTTCCTCCATACTTCGTATCTCTTTACTCCATTTTCCCAATCATAGTAACGATTCCAGGCGAGTAATATCTTTCTCTCGTTCTCATCATTTTCTCCTTCCAGCAATATCGAATTGTGAACTTTTGTTTCCAGTATATCCTTACATGCATTCTTCCCTGTAAGCTTGTATTCATAAGAATAATCATGGGTCAGGGCTAATGAATCAATATGCACCAGGTCTGCCGATTTCACTTCCCCGAGAATTGACCAGACATCTGTCGTGAAATTCCTCCTTCTCCAAAGTGATAAGGTGTCAGTGAATCCTCCGTTATTGAAAATATCCCATTCAATCTCTATCCTGGTATCATCCTCCTCTCCATCGGAAACCACGTTTAGACGCATTGAGGGAGAATCAATAAAAATATTCATAAAAACAGCCGTACTGTCAAAACATGAGTCCCCTGTCATCTCAACAACCGAAATACTTGCAGCGCCCGCTGAATCCCAATCTACGAGAACGAGATTTGTTCCCTGCCCATATATTATCTGCCCCCCGTTTACAGTCCAAATATATGCTGAACCTGGATTTCCCTGAACGGAATAGAAATAATCCGATGTAAATGGCGGGCAAATTGCATTAGTACCGCTAATGGGTGGAGTTGACGGAAACGGATCAACAACTATCTGCGTATCAACCGTATCTCCTATACATCCTTCGGCAGATATCTCCAGAACTTCAATAACAAAAACACCGGCAGAATCCCAATCCAGTACAATTGTATTCGTGCTATCATCCTGTACATTCGATGCTTCGGGAACATTCCATAAATAGGTTGATCCGGAAAGCCCGTTAACGGAATATACCAGATCGCTGCTTCCCTGGCATAATGTATACTCTCCGTCA
>CAJVYU010000200.1 GCA_913009735.1 uncultured Fidelibacterota bacterium | reverse complement strand
CGAGATAAAGGAATGTGACTGGAGTTCAGACGTGTGCTCTTCCGATCTAGATGGAATGGAAGTGGCTTTTGGACTTTATTTTTTCCACATTGACGCAGATGAACTGGGAGAAACACTCGGCAAGTTTGCCATTATTAAATGATGAGGATTCTCAAGAGGACACAGTACAAATTGGATACTTTGAACACGATACCCAATAATTATTTTGTGCCAAACCATGGTGCCTTGCTGCCTGACCCGACATGCATGCGGGCTACCAGGCAGGGACACACTGTATCAGGTTTTCAAGTTTCATATTTCAGTCAATCAATTCGAAATGTCTTTAATTTTCCATTCCTTATTATCACCTGTATTTTCCTCAATCTTGTACAAGGTCAAACTGAAGGGAATGTTTCGAAAGTGGGCACCACGGCAGCTCCATTCCTGGAGATTGAAGTAGGTCCCAGAGCGCTGGGTATGGGTGGCGCTTTTGTTGCGATTGCCAATGATGCAACTGCTATCTATTGGAATCCTGCTGGATTATCCCGTATTTCAAAGACCGAGGCTGCCTTGATCCATACCAATTGGTTAGTGGGTACCAATTTTGATTTTGTGGGCGTGGTACTACCCATGGGTAGTTTAGGATCAATTGCAATAAATGTAACCTCCTTTAGCACTGATGAAATGGAGGTTAGAACAGTCCAGATGCCGGAAGGAACGGGGGAAAAATTTTCCTATGGTGATCTTTCTGCAGGGCTGTCGTATGCCAAGAACCTGACGGACAGATTTTCCATTGGGGTTAATGCAAAATATATATCACAGAGAATTTGGCATATGAAGGCTACCGGAGTTGCCTTCGATATAGGTACGTTGTTCAGGACTCAGTTTAACGATATGATGATCGGTATGAGCATCTCGAATTTTGGAGCATCTTTGAAAATGAAAGGGAAAGATGTTTTCATAAACTATGATGAGGCGCCTCAATTCGGAGGAAGTAATGACCGCATTCCAGCCTACAAACTGACAGATAAATTTCCTCTCCCGCTTCTTTTCAGGGTGGGCGTTGCTATGGACATCCTCAAAAGCAATAGGAACCAATTAACCATTGCCATTGATGCCGCTCATCCAAACGACAATACGGAGTATATTAACCTGGGGATGGAATATAACTTTAGAAACCAGGTAGCCCTGAGATTTGGATATAAAAATTTATTCACCTTGGATACCGAGGAAGGATTCACTGCCGGTGTCGGCACGAAATTGAAATTGGCAGGAGGAGTTGCCTTAAAGATTGATTATGCTTATCAGGATTTTGGTAGATTGGAAAATGCACAGAGATTTTCACTGGGGTTTGAATTTTAGTTTGGATTATTCAACTACAGCGTTTTACGGATAGGATCTTGTTGGATTTATCAATCCTGATAGAATCGTCATGGTAACAGAGCACTGTTTACGAAAATAAAATTCTCATAAACAATTATGACCACATTACTTATACTCTATAGCTTATTCGCAAAGTTATATTATGGTTAAAGAGAAGGAAAGAAAAATGCTGCAGAATATTATTGTGCTAATTATTTCCGTACTGTTCCTTGTTGCTCCGGTAAGTAGTCAGCATGTTCAGCAAAAATATGCCATAACAGATGAGGATAAAAAGGTTATTTTAAATGAAAACGGAACTTGGGAATACATTAAGGAAACCAAACAAAATTCTCATTATAAAAAAGTACCACCAAAAACATATAATTATGAGTTCAAACCGCAGACATTGGATGATAGAATGGAACAAGCAGCCCATGAATATTGGCGTATAAGAGCCCATGCAGAGTTAGAACAATTAGGCATTCCAGTAACCAGGTATGATCCCACTACCAGCGACGTTCCACTTTATTTGAAATTAGAAGGGGGTAGAATTAGAACAGATTTTGATCCTTTTACGCCATTAGCAAGGGGGAAAGTTATCGATATTGCAGGTCTGTGGGATCCTTCCAAGGGTGATAATCCAACTCTTAAAATTCATGGCAAACTTTTCTTACAAATAACAATGAAATCGGATGACCAAAAGAAATTATTTTCGCAGTATAAACAACGCAATTATATTCCAATACCTGAAGATTTTCAGAGAATATTGAAATTTAGAGATTCCATTGATGTTATTTCTCTTGGGATGCACGACTATAATCGGGACAACACACATATTTGGCCTGGAATTCCTCACAGCTTTCTTTATGCACCGCCCGGCTCACCCTATGATCCGGATAATCCACCGATTATTCGAGGCGATGGCTTCCCTTATATTCAAAGGAGTCATCTCACATTAGCGAGACGGGAAATACCTATGACTGATTCTGAGTATGAAAATTTATTAAAACACATTGATAAGCTGGAAGGGTATGGTCCTATTAAAGTAAGGTATGATATGGGAAATGGAATTATTGAAACAGTTACATTTGAGGAAGTGTGGCTTAAGATTAATCCGTATGATGGTAATCCGACCCGCATTTTGAGAAAAATTAGTTTATTAAAAAAATGATTAATCCTTATTAATTCCCTGAAAAAGCGGAGTTGTAAACATCACCCGCCACATATCTAATTTTTCAAATGGTGCAGGCGAGGTGGCGAACGATATAAGTTAATCTTATACTTGCCGTTACGTTTGATCAAATCTGAACATTTCGAACCGATTCTGTTTTGTTTAACCCAAATGTTATCATCCCAAAACTCCGGGACGTGCTTGCCTCTGGTAGGTAACTGTGTTGGATGATTCTATGCAAAAAACAATCACTTCAATTTGTCCCAAAGTGCCTGCCCGACCGCAGGCGGGGGAACCATGTTTGTTTACTTGCTTTTTTATATTTTAAAGTATTTGACATTTATTTGTTGACTGAATTATATTGTGCGCAACCGATTGTGTTATTCAAATAAAAAGTGGTACTCTTTCAAATAAATCTTTTACTAAAATACAAAGGGCAATGGCTTTCTTGTTGCCTTAATTCATAAAAACAAAACAACCTAAAGGAGATAACTAATGAAAAAGAAAAAGCTAATGGATAAATTATTTCTTCCATTGATGTTGGCTTTTGGTATCTTTATGATACCTGCATACGGTCAAGTTGGCAACAATGCCGATCTCAGTTTAGCCTGGCACGAAGCGGATGATCTTGAGTATGGTCGTGGTTATACGCTGAAAGTAGGGATGGACATTGATCAAGACGGCTGGGGCGAGATGCTGGTATACGAGCGACTGAATGAGAGTGCGACGGTATATAAGATTAGTCTCTTTGAAGCGGATGCCGACAACAGTTATACTGAAGTGTGGTCTTACCAGTTTGCTTCTGCTGATATTGCTTGCGGTGAGCGTGGGCTGATGGTGACGGATTTGGACAATGATGGTTTTTCGGAAATTGTTGCAATTATGTGTACGGTTGACGGAGTGGATAACGCTTACGTTTTTGAGTGGGATGGTACGGACAACGGTTTGCCCAGCACTCCCACAGTACAATTTGATAAGATCGGAAGAGCGTCGTGTAGGGAGAGAGTGTAGATCTCGGTGGTCGCCGTATC
>CAJVYU010000199.1 GCA_913009735.1 uncultured Fidelibacterota bacterium | reverse complement strand
ATAAAAGTGGTTTTACCGTATCATATAAAAACCTTACACCGGTTTATCCCCCTGTTGATATACTTAAATCGAGTTTTAAAAACTTTGATTATGGCATTTATGCTGTTAATACTCCGGCAATTGGCAGGCCCTATATTTGCAATTCGGTATTTGAAGATAATCAGAAGGGCATTTATATGAGTAAAGTCAATTACCCGGTTATTATTTTCAATGAGTTTAATGTACATAGCCGGTTTTCTGTATCTGATTATTCCACAGCAATCGGTGTGTACATCAACGACCAATCCGACGGCTATACCATTGAAGAAAACCAGTTTTACACCGAATTGCGCGGCTCTGAACTACAGGATATTATTTGTGAGGGCATTACGCTGAACAATACCGGCGGTTATGCCAATGAAGTGTACAACAATATGTTCAACGACCTCACGGTAGGGGTGGTGGCTGCCGGTACGAACCGTGACGAACAGGGCACCGGGTTGTGTGTAAAATGCAACGATTTCTGGGATTGTCTTGAAGACATTTGGGTAGTTCCGGACAAAGATGAAAATGGAAATCCTATTACCGGACCAACTGTCGGAATTGCTGAAAATCAAGGTGAACCTTCAAGTGGGTCCGGTAATCCAACGCTTGCTGCCGGTAATACTTTTAGTAAGAAAAATGATGACTTAGGAGTAATAAATTATGTAAATGAAGTGAGTTGGAATGATATCATTTATACGCATCATAATAACCAAGAACCGCCTGCTAAAATTAGGCCACTACCTTATTCGTCAGATTTTACTCCTTTTGAGGATGAATTTGTTTTTTATTCAAAAGAGTCATCATGCCCCTCAAATTATGGAGGCGGAGGCATAGACCTGATGGCCACCACAAGCACCTTTTCATCGGAGCTGGTTGCTGCAGAAGCCTACCAGGATACCTTAACGGAGTTGGTTGATGGGGGTGACACCGAAGAGACCTAACTTTTGAAGTAACCACCAGTACCCCTGACGAAACCCTTGAACTAAGGCAAAACCTTTTGGGTAAGTCCCCTTATTTGTCGGATACAGTTATGAAATCGGCAATAGGCAAAGAAGATGTGTTACCCAATGCGATGGTGCGCGATGTGCTGGTGGCCAACCCCCAGTCGGCAAAATCTGCTGTAGTGTTGCAACAACTTGATGAACGGGACGAACCCATGCCCGGGTATATGATGGATCAGATCATGCAGGGTCAAAACATATACGGGGCTAAAGAGTTGCTGGAACAGAACCTGGCCGCCCACAAGACCAAAAAGTGCCGCGCGCTGACAAAGCTTATGCACCATTACTTGGCCGACACAACCGACAGGGCTGCTGCAACAGACAGTATCATTAGCCTGCTGGTAAACGATAATGAGCTGTCAACGCGATGCCAACTTGTTATGAAATATTTTGGATTGAAAGATTCAACCAATACATTCAGCACCTTTTATAACATACCTGTTGAATTTGATCTGAATACCGGGCAGGAAATCGAATACAACCTTTATGAGGATTTTCTTGATTTAAAATGGCAAATGATAACCGACACCACATTACCCGATAGCACAACCATAGAAGCTTTATTTGATATTGAAGAATACTACAATACTGCTCCTGGAGTACTTGCCCGGAATATCCTGATCGGCCTTGGCGAACTGAATTATGAAGAACCGGTATTTGTACCGGATTTTAACAAGTCGGCTACGGCCGGTTTACCTTCATGGCCCGAAAATAATGAAAAGCAGGATAAGCTGATGAAACTTTTCCCCAACCCTGCAGGAGCATACTTCACCGTTGAATATGACCTTGACGGTTACCGGGGAAAGTGTACCTTAGAGGTTTTTAATATCAACGGCGTGGCGATGAAAAGCATTGAATTGCAGCATAAGCAAAACCAAGTGGTCATCGTTACAGGCAATTATTCCCCGGGTATTTATGTGGTACAAATAGTGGTAAACGGTGAGATCATTGAAGCGCAAAAATTAGTACTAATTAAATGAGCGGGAAAGAAATAGTAAAGCGGATTTCAATAGTCATTATTTGTTTATTGGCAATAAACGGATTGAGGGGCCAGGCCCGCTGGACACAAATCTACCTGGAGGGAGAGAACCCCTTTGGAGAAAGTTTGGTTGAATATTACGATAAAGGCTATTTACTGGCCGGTCGGGTTGGCCCCAATTACCCGACATATTGCTGGTTGATCAAGACAGATATTAATGGTGATGAACTATGGAAAAAAATAATGGGAAATGGATTTGACTATACCCTTTTTTCATCTGATATTGCTGTAAATGAAATGGGATCGGTATATATTGTAGGATCAACGTATTCCTATAATAGTGATAGCGATCCATTAATAATGAAGCTGAATACCTGTGGTGAAAAGATGTGGTGCAAAGTGTTTTATGAAGGGGGTAATAATTATTCAAATGAGGTTACTCCAACAAAGGATGGAGGATGCGTAGCCGTTTTGAGATATATGAATACCGATTTAAAGAAAGATAGGATTTGTCTTACCAAACTTGATAAAGACGGTATACTTAAGTGGAAGCAGTGTTACAATAGTAGTGATACTAATCTATACAATGAAGATGCTAAAGACTTAATCATCTGCCCGGACGGTGGTTTTCTAATCTCTGGCAGTTGTGATTATCAAGATATTGTCCCACCTAACCTATTTTGGCCAAAACCTTATTTTATAAAGACGGATTCGATGGGAAATTTTGAGTGGGAAACAGTAGCTCATATTGATAATACAGATGCTGGAGGAAGAGCATGGAACACTGTAATAAATTCAGATAGTAACTTTTATTATTCCTCACTTAGCCATTATTATTTTGATTCCGGGAATGATGCAGCTTCTTTGCTAAAAATGGATATGAATGGAAATGTGATTGATATTTACGATATCGCTCCCCCCGATGATTATGGCAAAATGGTAAGTTTAAAGTTTATTACCGATACTACCTTGGCGGCTAGTGCAGTTTGGGGGAGTGAATTGAACGCTTTACCACCACGGCCGGTAATACTTGACACATTGGGCAATATTCTGTTTGAAAATCCGGTATTGGATAACGAATGGATGGGTCATGTAGAAATTACGTATGACAAAAAAATACTCTACCAAACCAATTTAAATGAGGGTGACGATTTCTCCACTTACCTTTTCAAACTCAACCAAAACCTGGAAAGCGACACTGTTTATACACAGCCCTTTACGTATGATAGTTTATGCGATGGTGAAATAGTTTCAGATACTATTACACTTGATGATTGTGGAATTATTGTCGGGGACAGGGAGATTTACATGCCAAAGGTAGAAAATAAAAATGAGGTGGTGATTTATCCCAATCCGGCAAAGGGGCAATTTAAAGTTTCAAGTTTAATGTTTAAAGTTGGGGTTTGCGTTGTTGAAGTTTTTGACTTGTTTGGCAGGAAGGTGGATGAAATACAGGTTCCGAAAGCGCAAACTGAAATTGAGATTAATACTATCGGTTGGGTGAAAGGGTTGTATGTTGTGAGGGTGATAGGACAGGACGGAATGATGGGGAGCGGGAAGGTGGTGATTAAGTA
>CAJVYU010000198.1 GCA_913009735.1 uncultured Fidelibacterota bacterium | reverse complement strand
CTTCAGATTATTTCCAGTCCGTGAGTATTGTTTGAATTTCCACCCTTTGCCGTTCCAAACCGGCTTTTTGGCACAAAATTAGCGCTTTTTGTAAAACATTTTTGGAGTTGACTGCATCGCCGATAATATACCGGCGGTATAGGGCACATTGTAATAGGACTATCACTGCTTCTTTTGGTGCAGATTCCTCCATCAATCCTGCCTGCTGTTCTGCTTGATCAAGCAAACCGCGTCCAAAATAAATGGACGCCATTTTTTGGTGGGCCAGTGAAGGACCTGTGTTGTCCATGTTACTTAATTCATTCCAAACTGTTTCGATTGTGCTTATATCAGCATCCTGAAAATCGAGCTGTTCCATGAGCCGGGCAGCCAGTTTCACTCGGATATAAGGGGAAAAGGCAGTATCCCGAATACCCTCACGGAGTTGACTATCAATTTCATCAAGATCGTGAGTATTATCAGTTAAACGTTCAAGGCAGGCCATGCGATCTTCCTGCAAGATAAGCCCTGGCTTCGCAATGCGCAGGACTTGCAAAGAATAGGATGGTAAATAAAACCGGGGATAAATCTGCCCCAGAATCCAGTAAGCTTCAGAGGGATCACGAACCAAAGGGTTGTTCACTAAATCCATGGAAATGTTTGCCGCTTGAACATAGTTTCTATTACGCAGGTTCTTCCTGGCACGCTCCAGAGCGTAAGAAACATGATATTCTTGAAACACTCCTGTGGTGAAAAATAAACTATCCACATTATCCAAAACAGGCTGGCTTCGTTTGGGAATTGCAAAATCCAGAATCGTTATTGCTTTATTCAGTGTTATTTTCGTATCGAGGTAGCTTTGAATAATCTTCCTGTTGTCTTGGGAAGTGGAATCTTTTTCATAGCGTAAATTCCAAGCCTTCCTACGGAGTTCATTATCGGAAAGATCGACGTACTCTTTAGGAATTTGTTCCCATAATTGTTGTTTTTCCTTCGCTTTCTTTTGTACATATTTAACAGCTTCACTTTGTTCCCCGGACATTAGGAGGTTGGAAACATAGTAAAGAAATATTGATTGTGTGTAATAGCTATCGGGGTAAAGTTCTATAAATTCCGTACATAAAGTATTGGATTTGATATAATCACCGGTTGTCCGATAGATTTGCAGCAAATGGTACAGCGCTCCCAAATCATGTTCTGAATCAGGGTATTGACTGCGTAATTGGTGATATTTTGCCAAGGAGTTTGGAAGATTTGGATCAATGTAAGCAGAAAGGAATAAAGCGTCATCAGCCAGATGGTGTGAGGGAAAAAGAACGGTTACTGAATCGTAAAAAGCCATCGCAGGCCGGTAGTGAATTTTGCGAAAACAACGAGCCTGCATGTAAAGACTTTTTGCCAATAAACTATCATCAGATGTATTTACTTGGCGGAATGACTCCAGCGCCTCGAAATATTTTTGAAGTCCTGCGGTTTTCCAATACTGCCATTCATACTCTTTGAACAGGACAGCTCCATACTCATAATAGGTTGTCTGAATTACATCCGATTTTGGATATTTTTTAATTATTTTACCAAAGTTCTCCGCAGCGCCGGCGTAGTTACCCTTACGTTTTAGTTCCAATCCCTTGTCAAATAATTTTTTACTGCGGCCGAATAAATCCTGCCCAGCAACTGTCATACTTCCCAATGACAATGCAAGAACGCCATAGAGGATATTTTTTAAATTGAGCTTAGTTCGTGTCGACATTCATATAACTCCTTTTCTTCCTGACATTAGTAAAAATGAGGTATTAACTTTTAGTGGCCAAGTTTCATAATTATTTCAATCCTTTTTTGAATTGTTGATAGCCCACATTATCAATTTTCTGATCTTATTTGCACATTATCGCTTGCGCCAACACTAAACCTTACAAAGATTCCCCGTCAACAAACAGGCCTGTCAATCCCGCATAACGGGAGGCGGGCGGACAGGTAAACCTTTGAAACGTTTCATATTTTGCTCATTTTAGTAGAATCATTTTATTCGTCTGGATATAATCTCCTGCTTGTCCGCCGTCTTGTTGAAGAGCTTGGATTTTATAAAAATACACACCAGCGCCCAGTGTCTGTCCGGCATCGTTTTTTCCATTCCATATAATGGATTTGAATCCAGGTTCTTCGATTCTATTTACCAAATTTCTAACCTCCCTGCCTAAAATGTCATATATCATTATTTGAACAAACGATTGTTCCGGCAAATCGTAGCGTAAGGTAGTAACCGGGTTGAACGGATTAGGATAGTTCTGGTGGAGTGCAAATGATTCTGGAATTCCTGTTTCATCTCCAATACCAAGGATAACAGAAGCTGTGGCAGCTAAATCAATGACCGGATTTTCATTCAGTCGCAGCTTTTCTATGGTTATTGTTGTTTCTCTGTTGAAATTGGCATTTGCTATAAAATGTAATACAGCAAAACTTCCATCACCGCCATGTGCTGTTGCGGATGCACCGGCAAAATGCAATTCTCCCGGTATGAGTGAATCACTCAAAGAATCTCCACCTTGCCAGGAAATATCCGTTAATGTGATTTGTTCCTCATCATACTTGACAAGTCCTTCGAATGAGTAGATATTTTCACCATTACTTATATTGATGGGAAATTCGAATTCTTGTCCTGCACTAACGCTTATATCTTCAAGACCGATGTCACCAACCGCTAATAGTACTTCACACCAAGGGAGACTATCTATTAAACCAACACCCTTTTGCAATATTAATGATGCATCATATGCTGTGAGGGTATCGTTACAACTGACTTCCGCATTGGCCAAACCCTGGCAGGTCAGAGAATCCAATCCGACCAGATGCTTGAGAATAGTTGATGCATCGTAAGCTTGAAGCGATCCATTCGCATCAGCATCACCATAATCAGGTATTGCTTCTATATTGACACCACCATTAGTAATGGTAACTGAATCCGTGCCCGTATCAAATACGGCTGATTCTATATTAACAGGTACGAACGTGCAGCCGTCACCATTAACCACAAACTTCAGCCAACAGAAAACACCATTGCCGGATATATCTTGTGAGCCCACCAGCCAGGTGATCAATAAACTATCCCCGGTCTCATTCGCAGCATAGATCCAACCGGCATCGCCTGTGAGACTGGAATCAGTAACTACAGCTAGAAAATCCAATCCTGATTGGTAACCAGTAACTGTTATTTCAGCTGAGCTGTAGGACGATGAACCCGTGAATTGCACATTTACCGGGATTAATACTGTGTCATTTGCAATGGCAGATAATTCAGAAACAGACAGAGTGATGTTTTCCAGCTGCCAGCCTCCCAGGTGATAGAGGGAATCGATTTCGCCCCCGGATAATGTACGATTGTAAATGCGAACATCATCAATGACACCATCCCAAGGGTAGCTAACACCGCCATTAATACCGATGAATAACTCATCTGTCCCAATTAATAAGTTTTCTGAAAAACTATTCTCCAATAAACCATCAATAAATATTGTTGTAGTTGTACCGTCATTCATACCAATAAAATGGTGCCATAAACCATCATTAACAACGCTAATACTTTCTTGACTAGAGTCATTATTCGATAGATCGGAAGACCGTCGTGTAGGGAAAGAGGGTAGATTCCGTTGG
>CAJVYU010000197.1 GCA_913009735.1 uncultured Fidelibacterota bacterium | reverse complement strand
CGAATACCCTTGAAGGGTCAATAACTGAGCGATAAAACACCGAAGAACTATATTCCGCTACCAGCGATATGCTATTGTCCTGTTTTATTTGCATTATTCCGCGATTTGTAGCGACCAACAGGATATTTTCATGCTGCGTGTTAAAAGAAAGGAAATCCCAACATTCAGTTGATAATCCTTCAACAGACCGGAAATTTGACCATGACGTTTCTTTTTCAATGTTCTTATCAGACAGATAATATACCCCAAGATTGCTTGCAACATATAATGTTCCGTTGTGCCTGATAATTGACTGGAATGTCCCTCCCATCCCGGATTTATCATTAAAATATGTGATCGGAGAATTGATCTCTACTTTTGAAATCCCATTATTCAGTGCAAGCCAAAGATTATCACTGTTATCAAGGTACTGGTACTTTACAGTTCCATCCTGCAAACCGGTATTCTTATCAATATATCGAACCAAATTACCGAATTGGTCCATCACTGCTATTCCACCTCCCAATGTTCCGATAGAGTAAGAATAATCATCTAACTTTATCCCGTTATACACGGGGTTGTTGGTCAAAAAGTTATCAATTCCGGTGGGAAATGGGGCAATATTTCCTTCAGAAGGGTAAACCTGCATTGTGTATATTCCGCTGTTACGGGAAATCAGCATCAGGCGCGTATTATCAAACCGGATCATTCCATAGATCCGGTTGTCGGCAAAAATATCTCCGCCAGCCACCATAACAATGGAATCGCGCTCAAATTTCATCAAACCCACCCCGGGCTGTCGGATGAACATCTTTCTCGCAGTACCTTCTGTTCCCGGTTGAGGATAGAATAATATGTGAAACGAGGTTTCCGGATCCCATGATCTCATTGTGTCGCCATCCCAATGGAAGATCTTTTCGGCTGATTGAAAATACACTCCTTCCTCTGTTGTGATCGTTTTCCAGACATCAATAAACTCCCTATCGCTTTGCCTGATGTATTTCATTAAAGAAAAGAACATCATCTTTCCTGTGGAATCGGCTGATAAATAGCCAATTTCCCCTACGGCTCCTACATAGATATTTCCTTTATCGTCACAGGCTAATGAGCGTACATTTGTTTCGTTAAGCGTCTCTATCAAGCGCCAGTTCATACCATCAAACTCAAGTACGCCCTCATTATTACCAAAGTACATGACGCCTCTCTTATCCTGTACTATAGCCCAGTTTTGAGGTTGCCCGTTATAAGCTTTGTGAGAATAGTTGTGAATAGGTAGAAAACCCTTCTCCACTGCGAATCCTATTCTTCTGACCTTGGAATTGTTATCAGGATTATCAAAGCGCGGCAACCGCGCTGAAATATTTTCTGTGTTTAACGGATTAATACACAGGAGAAGGAATACAAGAAGCTTGTATCTGCCCATTGTATCTTAATAATTTTAAACAAAAGTAATAAAACCTGGCTTATAAACATCTCGTACCTACTCAGCAGCCTAAACAAGTAATGGAACGCTGATGACACAGATGATTATGATGAACACTGATAATTATAAACACGCTGAAGTCAAAAATTATCAAGGCATTTTATAAAGTGTACAATACTTTAGGCTACGGATTTTTAGAAAAGGTTTATGAAAACGCATTATTTATTGAACTTGTTGCAATGGGGTTGTTCGTTGAAAAGCAAAAGCAGATAAAGGTTTATTACGAAGGAAAAGAAGTGGGAGCATATTTTGCAGATTTAATTGTTGAAAGTTGTGTGATTGTTGAATTAAAAGCAGCAGAATCTTTGTGTGAAGAACACGAATTTCAATTAATCAATTATCTGAAAGCAACCGAAATTGAAGTTGGATTATTATTTAATTTCGGGAAGAAACCCGAATTTAAACGCAAAGTATTTTCAAATAAATCATAAGTAATCATAAATAATCAGCGTTATCTGCGTTCTATTATTAAGTAGGCGAGTAGTAACAAAATTTGAAATATGAAAGAAAATGTTTTATCAACATTAACTCATACTGAAGAGCTAATGAAGAAATCAATCGCTCATTTACAAGCGGAGTTGGTTAAAATCAGAGCCGGAAAAGCGACACCACAGATACTTGATGGAATAATGGTAGATTATTACAAGGTCAGCACACCTATCAATCAGGTCGCAAATATATCTGTTCCGGATGCTCATTCTTTAGCTGTACAACCATGGGAAAAATCAATGATTGAACCGATAGAAAAAGCTATATTACAAGCCAATATAGGATTAAACCCGCAAAATGACGGAACCTTCATAAGGATAAATATTCCCCCTCTTACCGAAGAAAGAAGGAAAGAATTGGTAAAACAAGCCAAAGTGGAATCGGAAAATGCTAAAGTCAGTATAAGAAATATAAGAAGAGATTCTAATGATAAAATAAGAAATTTTGTAAAGGAAGGTTTGGCTGAAGACGCTGCAAAAGATGCAGAATCAAAAATTCAGGATTTAACAAATGATTACATTAAAAAAACCGACAGCCATCTTGAAGTAAAAGAAAATGAGATATTGACGATTTAACAGTTACAGTTCTTCTAATTTCGGAATCCAATAATTTCCCTTACTTCCCTGATAGTTTTTGCAGCATTCTGATGAGCCTTTTCAGCTCCCTGTTTCATTACCTTCTTCAAATAATCCTCATCATCTGATATTTCAGAAATCTTTTCACGAAGTTGTGATGTAAACAAGATAATATCATCAGCTAATTGTTTCTTAAAATCACCGTAACGTATTTTGCAATTGCTATAAAGATCGTCAAAATAGGTTAAAGTTTCACTGCTTGAAACGGCTTTCATGATAGAAAAAAGGTTTTGTATTGCCTCTGGTTTTTTTTGATTAGGTTCAATGGGCCCGCTATCGGTTACGGCACGCATGATTTTTTTACTGATTTCTTCAGGAGTATCTGATAAATAAATAGCGTTATTAGCGCCTTCTGACTTACCCATTTTCCCGCCTCCGTCCAGCCCGGGGATCCTGATCAGGGAATTCCCAAAATTAAATGCATGTGGTTCCGGGAAATAATCCCTGTTATAAAGGCGGTTGAATCGCCTGGCAAAGGTCCTGCTCATCTCGAGATGCTGTTTTTGGTCATGGCCAACCGGCACTTTAGTTGCCTTGTGAATAAGAATATCCGAAGCCATTAAAACAGGGTAGGTTAAAAGCCCTGCATTTATATTGTCTTTTTGTTTCTTTATTTTTTCCTTGAAAGTAGTACATCGTTCCAATTCACCCTTATATGCGTTCATGTTTAGCAGCAGGTACAATTCAGCTACTTCCGGCACATCACTTTGAACATAGAGGGTTGAAACATCAGGATCAATACCACATGCCAGGTACTCAACAAGTATAGATTTAACATTATTTTGCATATCTACGTGTACAGGGTGTGTTGTAAGACAGTGATAGTCCGCTATAAAAAAATAGCAGTTATGTTCTTGCTGCAATCTTACAAAATTACTGACCGCACCGAAATAATTTCCAAGGTGCAATTTCCCTGTTGGCCTTATGCCGCTAACAACTGTTTCCATAAAGTGGGTTTTTCGGAGCTTGTAAAGTTAGAAAAACTATAGAAAATACTTATATTTGAACTATGCAAAACCTACTCTTTCCATTTCGCATGGTATGGCGGGCATATTTTGCCGTCATTTTTTCCTTGTTATTCATACTTTTATACCCTTTCTTTTTTGTTCTTTTAATAAATGAGAAAAGCTTTAGAGCAGCGCTTGCCCTGAAAAGAATTGTAGCCGGATTATCAATGTTTGCCGCAGGTATCTTGTTTTC
>CAJVYU010000196.1 GCA_913009735.1 uncultured Fidelibacterota bacterium | reverse complement strand
GAAGGGGACGGGATTGAAGACAAAAGTTTTCATTAGTTTATTTTTTTCCTTTATATTGTTTATCTCCGTAATAACTGTTTCATTATCTGAAGCAGCAGTTGACCCAAGCCCTGCTGATCCCGATACATTGCTTATGACTGATGGAGATAGTAGAAACACTTGCGATAATAGCATGTGTACCCCCCTTATTTTAATACATGGTATCCATGGTAACCAGCAATCTAACGGGGACGATGATATTCTAAATCCAAATCGTAATTATTGGCTTAATTTGTTGAACTTCATTTATAGCAATGGCATATCTGATAACTATAAAATTTATCGATTTCATTATGTAAGTGACATTCATCCTGTTAGCGATATCGGTAAGGCTTTAAGAAATAAAATAGATGATCAAACTGACATTGGTACATTTCCAGATAAAAAATTTGTTATTGTTGCCCACAGCATGGGAGGACTTGTTGCAAGATCATATATGCAGGAGTATCAGCATCTTATCGGAGATTATTCCGGTGTGTGGGGAGGAGACAGGGTTATAAGGCTTTTAACACTGGCTACTCCACATCATGGTACAGCAGCGGCAAATGAAATAGCTCGCCAATATTTGGCTACGGATGATTCATGGGAAAATTTACTGGATATCGCAGATATACTTTTCTGGGAGACATGGACGGGCATTGCTATGGACCCGGATATACCTAATAGATCTGATCTCCGATGGGATAATTACGACAGCATTATGACTGGGTGGTGTGGTCTTATTGATTGCTATGATAATCCCCAAGAAAAAAATACTTGGCTAATAGACCTTAACAACAATACATCATATGATCTCAAATTAATTGCTTACTATGGATATATTGATCCGTATAATGATGCAAATAATACTGATCCTAACAGGACATGGCTCATAAATGAAGTTGAAAGCCAAATTTTTCCTACAACTAAATATGGAACATTATTAGGATATGCTATGGATGGCGGAGAACATCAAAAACTTCTCGTCGCCAACATCTTAATGAGTGAGGGAATGAACAACTATTTCTTGTTTAATGATGGTCTTGTATCCGTTGATAGCGGAATGTTCTTTGGGCATAGTGTCTTTGACAAACACCAATTTATTGGATACGACCATCTGGATATGAAAGATGATAGATATGAAAACGGATCTTTTTCTCTTTTTGATACAATCAAGACCGATTTAGAATCCATTCATCCTGAAATAACATACTCTCCTAATTCCCCGGATGTTTAAGAAGCTGTTACTTTTGATGGATCAAAGGCTGCTGAAATAGCTGTCGGTAATAATTTAACTTATTTATGGAGCTTTGGAGATAGTAATACAGGAAGTGGCCAAAATCCAACGCATGTTTACCGGCAGACAGGGGATATGACAGTAACACTAACAATTTCTGATGAAACAGGAATTGTCTATCCCGCTATTTCTACAAGCATTCAGGTGAACCAACGTCCGATCAATGTCTCTTACCCGGGAGGAGACAATGAATCCATGACTGTAGACTTTTCAACGCCTGCATCATCGTATATTACTAATTATCGCTGGGATTATGGGGACAGTACTTTTGATACCGGGGCTGGCCTTTCTAATATTCAGCATACTTTTTCAACTACTGGATACTATACAATCATCCTTACTCTAACCCTTGATGATGCTTCAACTATTCAAAGTCAAATAGGATTATTTGTAGGGCCTGGGACGAGGTATATCCCTGGGCATACCATTTATGGAAGTGAAACATGGTTAAGCGACGGGATTTATGTTGTACAGGGAAATATTACGGTTGCACAGGGTGGCAATTTAACAATTGAGTCCGGGGTGACGGTCAAATTATTCAATGGAAAAGCGATCACGGTTTATGGGACGTTGACAGCGACTGATGTAACGTTTACCTGGGCGGATGGACAGAACCAGTGGTCAGGAATCAGGTTTGACGGAGCAGGGGCTAGTGGGAGCCGTTTGGAGAACTGTGTAATAGAACATGCATATGGTCATTCTTCTAAAGGGCTCTACATTACAAACTCCTCGCCGACAATAACGGGCTGCACGATAAACAACAGTATCTCCGACCAAGGCATAAGGCTGGAGAACAGTTCATCAGAGATCAGCAACAATACCATAAATGGGATGAGTTCTGTCGGTATATATGTTCTTGTCGGTTCAAACCCCACAGTAACAGGCAATACGATAACGAACAATGGTACTGGAATATATATAGATGGCAACAGCAATGGTACATATCAGGGCAATACGCTAAGTGGTAATACATCTTATGGGTTATATCATTCAGGCAGTACTGTAATTGATGTCACAAACAATTACTGGGGTGATCCAAGTGGTCCGCTTGATAATTCAGATGATAGAGCTGGTGGTGGCTGGTATAATCCTGGCGGATTAGGTGATAAGGTTAGTAACTATGTAGATTATGAACCATGGCTCGGTTCTTTTAATAAGTATAGAGTCTTGGGGTCCGGCTACAACTACCCCGAACCCGGCCTCAGGGCAAGTTTATCTTTGGATGTAAGCGCATCATCCCTTGAAACAGGATGGCTTAATTATTACTATTCAAAACTGAGAATTAACCTCCAAAGCACAATAATTACAGAAATATCAATTGCAGGAGATACTGTAACTATTACAGGCGAAGGTACAGTTAATGGAGTGCCGGGATATACGTTTGAAATAACAATAATAGATGGTAATCCGGATTCTATAAGAATCGTTATATACAATCCTGATGGCTCTGTTTTCTTTGATTCAGGGCTGGCACCGTTAAGCGACGGGGATTTTGACGTTTTGATTGATAGCACTGTTCAATATACATTAACTACAATTGAAAATCCCTCGGGCTCGGGCAGTATTGCTCCCGACTGCTCTGCAGGCTGCTTATTTGAGAGCGGAACAATGACCACTATAACAGCAAGTGAAGACATAGGGGCGGAGTTTGACAGCTGGTCTGGATGCGACTCTTCATCCAATACCATTTGTACCGTGACAGTGGATGCAGATAAAACTGTAACAGCAAATTATGGAGCATGTTCGGATTCCGTAAGGATCGCGGGTGTAACTCCTGTATATTTCTCAACACTCCAGGAAGCATATACCGCTTCTGATGCTGGAGCTACCATTCAGATTCAGACATTAAGTCTTACGGAAGAACTGACAATCAACAAGTCAATTGTTTTGCAGGGCGGATATGATTGTAATTTCACTACAGTTATAGGTAGTACAACGATTAATGGGGATGTCACAATCAGCAACGGAATAGTCACGATTGAGAATATTATCCTGGGGAATTAGGGCGCCCTCTCATAATTTCATTTGCTCAATGCATGCGGATAATCTCCTATCCATTTCACAAAAGCAAAATGGCCCTTTAGGCTGTTAAACAGTTTTTTGTCAGCTGTAAGGAATGGAATATGCCTTGATTCGGCAAGGGCTGCATATGCTCCATCATAAGCGCTTTTTCTGTACTTTACGGAGATATCAAAGATTTTGCCTTTTAATGATTCGATGTCTTCTTTAATAATATCTATTTCAAGCATTTCGTCCATCAGTTCTCTCGCCATCTCTTGAGGAAAGCGCTTCATCCTTGATGCAACGAGACATGCATTGATTATTTCGTAGGTAATAAGGGATGGTGCATAAAATACAATATCCCCTTTTGCGTAATCCCTGATAAGATTTTGTGCTTCCGCATGACCCTCTTCATCAGAAAAGTAAGAGATCGGAAGAGCGTCGTGTAGGGAAAGAGTGTAGATCTCGGTGGTCGCCGTACCATTAAAAAAAAAAAGATAGAATACATCTTGATTAAATGCGCT
>CAJVYU010000195.1 GCA_913009735.1 uncultured Fidelibacterota bacterium | reverse complement strand
TATCGACAAGAATATTGCCGAAGAATGGGTAGAGCAAAAGTTAAAGCAGTTATACTTCTCGCTTTTCGACAAGAAAAGGGTTGGACTTATGGTTCGTATTGATATCCCTGCAAAGGAAGGCGATATCGAATATGCCTCAGCCATGGCCGGACAATTTATTAATGATTTAAACAAAACGCTTAAACGAGAGCAGGCAGATTATATTTTCGGGGAGAAATAGGTTATGAATAACCCTGCGGCAGAGACAGCAAAACGTCAGGGTTAAAATTTAAACATTTTAAAGAGATGGTCAGCAAAGAATTAAATACCGGAATCTTTTTAAAGGATTATTGATTATTCTCCATCATGTTACAACCATCACATGCCAATAAATATCTTATTCAAGCGCTCATAACAGAATTACATAATCGTCAGTCAGTAAGTAATCATACTCCTCGCATCATGAATATCGGTGGATCCAAAAAAGTTTTTTTTGAGGACAACCTAACAAACGCCCGTTGCAACTATATCGCTGACCGCATCGACATTGAAGATTGTACGGTAACGCATCAACATATTGAGAAGTGTTTGAAATGCTCGGTTGAATCAATGCACCCGATAAATTCCGATCAGTATGATCTCGTATTTGCTAACTGGGTACTTGAGCATGTTTCCGATTTAAATGTCGCTTCAAAGGAAATTAATAGAATATTAAAACCTGCCGGCAAATTCTATGCTACCATTCCCAACCCTGCTGCGCCAGAATTTTTGTTTGCAAAATTAACACCTCTTTGGATTCACAAAATGATGCGGGGCAGAGATGTTGATGCGTGGGAAACTTATTATGCTTACAGCAATATTAAAGAAGTGATAATGATATTTAAGAATACCGGGCTTAAATTACTTGAAGTAAAATATTTTCCTGCAATCGATATTTATCTGGCGCGATTCCCCATGTTGGGCTTCATGGGAAGTCTATATGCTAACATTATATCTAAGTTAAATATCAGACCATTATTAGGTCACACCTGCATAGTCTTTGAGAAACCCTCACCATAGACTTGGGGCTCGTAAAAAAATAACTTAACATTCTCACATCTCGTCCCACAAATCCGGGCGCGAAAAATGTCATCTTATTGTCCTTTGATACGGTTCAGCCCGGGATTTTACAAATTATTATCAACCACGAAGGACACGAAGATCACGAAGAATCTATGTGTCTGCTTATTTTATAATGCTTTTCTTCGTGCCCTTCGTGATTATATTGGAGTTTATGCGCAGGCTCTATAATATAAGACAACGCCTTTATAGACCTTCATGCTCTCGTCAGCCTGTAAAGCATCATTTACACTTCTGTAATTTAAGTTAACATTTTTTATTGACCTGAAAGCTTTGATTTGTTATAATGATTAATCAAGAAAATATATTTCTTAACAGATCATTTTTAATTACAACTATCGTTATTATTCTTCTCTAAGAATAATTGTCATTGAGAGGTTATAGCAATATGACTGGCGCTTTAACTTATGCTGATTACTCTCCCTTCTATAGGTCGATTATAGTATTGGCATTAATGCTTGCGTTAGCCGGTTGCGGTAGCAGAGGTGATGGCGGAAGCGGAGACAATGTTGGGAATAACTCCGGTTCCGGCAGCGCCGCGGGTATCTTATCCAGCGCGCCTGTCTTATCTATTGAAGGTTCCTATGACACATCAGGCCAGGCCCGGGATGTATTGAAAGACGGAGATGTTATTTATGTTGCAGACGGTCTTTCCGGTCTGATAGTATTAAAGGAATCAGCGGGATATTCTCTTTCTAAAATCGGCTCTTTTAAAATGATCGACAACGGGCGCGCATATTCTCTTGCAAAGAATGGCGACTATCTTTACATGGCAGCCCGGGAAGAGGGTATTTACGTTTTCGATGTATCAGTTCCATCATCTCCTTCGCAAGTTTATACAGTGCCGATGCCTGATAAGGCATCATTCTTATTAATTCATCAAGGCGTGTTATATGTCAGCGCAGGCAATTATTTTGTGATTCTGGATATCTCGGATCCGGCAAATCCTCAGATTACGGGACAGGTACAGGGGACTTCACCAAATCAAAATTTAATTATTGATAATAATCTTGCCTATATTGCGGCATACAATAAAGGACTCAGGATTATTGATATCTCAAACCCCTCTTCACCTGTAATAAAAAATGAAACTTATACAGCTTACAGTATTCGCGGTATATTTAAACTCGGCGATTACATTTATACGGGGGGAGGCGCGAGTGGATTACTTGTTTATGATGTATCCAACCCCGAACAGCCGACATGGGTAGCAAAAATCTCTTTGCCTGATGAAGACGGAGAATCCCTGTATAGTATGGTCTACCGGGAGAATTTTCTATTTATTGCAGATGGAGAAAGCGGAGTGCAGATAGTGGATATTACGACACCTTCAATTCCGGTATTAGCGGACTCTACCGATACTCCCGGATCAAGTCTAAACCTTTTAGTTGATGATTTAACAGTAATTGTTGCAGATTACGATAAAGGAGTCCAGTTACTCAGCATTTTTGAAACCAGCGATACTGACGGAGATGGGGTAATAGACGGAGCAGATGTATTCCCGGATGATCCTTCCGAGTGGTCTGATACGGATGAGGACGGTACTGGTGATAACGCGGACATGGATGATGACAACGATGGATTTCCGGACATCAATGATGCCTTTCCGCTTGATTCATCAGAATGGAGTGATGATGATGGAGATGGGGTCGGTAACAACTCCGATGTTTTTCCGACTGACAATTCTGAATGGGCCGATTCCGATGTTGACGGCATAGGTGACAACGCAGATTTATATAATTTTCCTGAACTGACATCAGTCTCTTCTTTTGATTCTGTCGGGCAGGCACGTGTAACACTGAAAGATGGAGACATTATTTATGTAGCCAATGGAACTTCCGGCCTTCAAGTGCTCAAAATTGCTGCAGATGGTTCCATCAGTGAAATAGCGACATATCACCTTAATAATGGCGGTAGTGTCCGATCGTTAGTTAAAGTTAGCAATTACCTTTTTATGGCATGCAGAAGTGAAGGGTTATTGGTATTAGATGTATCCGATCCGGTTAATCCAAACTTTGTTTATACTTATCCTACACCGGATATGGCAACTTTCCTGACTTTGGATGGCAATACACTTTATCTTAGTGACCGCAATAGTCTTCAGATTTTCGATGTCTCTACTCCTGCTGAGTCACCTGTCTGGCTTGCGGAACTGGCTGCTCCATCAGAATTTGAGCATGTTGTCGTGTCTGAAGGCATAGCATATATTGCTGGCTACTACAACGGTCTTTTCATGGTAGATGTATCTGACCCTAATAATCCGACGATTATGGATAATACGGGGGGAACTGGATATGGCCTGTGGGCTATTGAGAAGCTCAACAATTATATTTTTATAGGAGGAGAAGGGAGTGGTTTACATGTATATGATGTAAGAGATCCTTATAATCCTTCTCTCGTGGCATCCCTTGACCTACCAAGTTCTGCAGATACACCAACAACACTGGATCAACCCCCCTTTCACATGAAAATAAAAGGCTCTTATCTCTTTGTAGCAGATGGAGACCATGGGATTCAGGTCGTAGATATCTCAGACCCTTCATCACCATTTATTGCAACAGAATATAGTACACCCGGATATACATGGGACTTTTCTATTGATGGATATACCATGATAAGATCGGAAGAGCACACGTCTGAACTCCAGTCACATTCCTTTATCTCGTATGCCGTCTTCTGCTTGAAAAAAAAAAATAAAGAACAAAGAAGATTTTTTATTTTATTGATTACCTTGTACTGACTCTATTATCTCTTACTCACTC
>CAJVYU010000194.1 GCA_913009735.1 uncultured Fidelibacterota bacterium | reverse complement strand
TATAAAGTGTTGCCAGTTTTTGATATTCCAATTGATTAACGTGGGTACTTTCAGCTGCTAACCCGGAATAATGAAGCGGTAACGATTCTTCCTTATGCAGAGGATAATCCATTGAAAAGCCAAGGGTATCCTCTATAAATTGTTTATGTTTTAGTTCATTCATCTTCTACATGTTATAAATTAAACTCAATTTTGGTGTTTACAGAAAATTCCTTTTTCGCAGTCTTCACTACATATTCAAATCGCGTCTTATATTTTTTCTGGTAATCTTCTTTGGTTATTGTTTGTTTTAAAAATTTGCCCAAATATTCAAAATAACTTTGCTGTATGCCTCCGTCAGAAAAATCATACAATATTTCTTTTGTAGCATTGAAAAACGCAGAACACTCTTCTTTATTAAGAATCCCTTTACTCATATACCAATTCAAAATACTTTTATCAAGATATGATAACGTCCCGGATGATATAATATCTAATGAACCCTGCAAAGACGGGTCTTCATGGGTTACTTGTGCGGATTCTATTTGTATTGCTGAATCTCTAACAATTAATAATAGATCAATAACAGAAATTGAATAATTATTCTGATCAACCAAAATTGATAAACATACATCTAATGATTTTGTTAGGTTTTCGGTTTTAGTCTGACGATACATTTTACTCAATTGTTCACTATCAATTATAGAGCCAGCGGGTTTCCCATGAATGATAACACCCTGTTGGGATGTTTTTATTTTTGACCAATTCGGATATTTCTTTAAGAGATACTGTAAACTGTCATAAAACACTTTTCCAAATGGGTCGCGACAGGCATAAATTAAAATCGATTCTTGATTAATTACGGATTTTAATATTTTTGTGATCTCAACATCAAATTTATCATCTGGGAAATCAAACTTTGAATGAAAATAATCATTTAGTCGATAAAAATGTCCATTTCGATCCCGGGCAAAAAGGGGTGCTATAAAATCGTAGCAAACGTCACAAATTTCATTATCAGTCTCCAACCACTCATTAAAGAGATGTTGTTTATATTTTAACAATTCTTTTGTTTTTTGAAAGAAGCAATCAACTACAGCATCGACATCGTGTATTGTATATGATTCCTCACACAGCAGTTTTATTAAACTCGAAATAGTATCCAAGCCATCAGTGTTTTTTAACTTTTGCTTATTAGTCAATGTTTGCATCACTGACAAATTATGCTTTTTGATTTGTTTTGTATACAAAAATTTCAAGTATCGATAGGATTAATAAACATTACTATTGGAAGATGCTTCCGGAAAATATTCATATCCATTTCATATTAAGGAAAAAATATTCGGTACCATTTAGAATGCGTTTAAACCTTGGCACAAAAAAGTATTTTTCTATTTCTGTATGGAGGACAGAAAATTATGGGAAATGGTTATGGGTTGGAGCTATGATTCAAATGATGAATTTGAGGATGCATTATTTGCCAGTGTGTCGGGTAAAATGGAAGCCCTTTAGTAGTCATCGTAACCTTTCAAAGGTTTGCCTGCCCGCCTTTTTTATTTTTATTTTCAGCGGGAAACCTTTGAAAGGTTTTATGTTTTCCTTATTTCATCAGTATCATCTTTTTCGTCTTAATATATTCTCCCGCTTGGATTCTATATAGATATACACCTGCTCCAAGGGTTTGCCCCACATCGTTTTTTGCATTCCAGATAACTGATTTAAATCCCGGGTTTTCGATACGATTTACCAGATAGCGTACTTCCCTACCTAATATATCATATATAGTAATCTTGACAAATGACTGCTCCGGTAAATCGTATCGTAATGTTGTGACTGGGTTGAAAGGGTTAGGGTAATTTTGGTGTAGGGCAAATGATTCCGGAATACCTGCTTCGTCTCCGATTCCAAGGGTAACGGTAGCCGTAGCTGCCAATTCAATAACCGGATTTTCATTGAGCCGCAGCTTTTCTATCGTTATTGTTGTCTGTCCGCTGAAATTGGCATTTGCTATAAAATGTAATACAGCAAAACTTCCATCACCGGCATGTGCTGTCGCTGATGCACTAGCAAAATGCAATTCTCCCGGTATGAGTGAATCACTCAATGAGTCTCCATCCGGTGAGGAAATATCTGTTAAGGTTAGTTGTTCCTGATCATACTTGACTACACCTTCGTAGGAGTAGATATTTCCACCATTATATAGATTGATTGGAAAATCAAATGCTTGCCCGGCGCTTACGCTTATATTATCAATAAAAATATCTCCTGAGGCTAAAACCGGTTCTGAATATGGTAGTCCTATTTCTCCCACGACAGCTCTTAATATAAGAGATGCATCAAAAGCTGTTATCGTATCATTCAGGCTTACTTCAGCATTCGCAAGTCCCTGACAAAACAGTGTATCTTCGCCGACTATGTGTTTTAACAATACAGCCGCATCATAGGCCTGTATTACACCGTTTTCATCGACATCGCCATAAAATGGTTCAGGTAATATCGTCACGCTACCATTTTCCAAAGTCAATGAATCTGCGCCGGTATTAACGATACATGTATTTATGGTAATTGGAACTGTAATACACGGTTCTCCCATGGGTGCATAGCGTAGATAAAGTAATGTTCCGTCCATCGTTATTTCATTTGACCCTGCAGCAGCAAACAGTATTGTAGAGTCCGTTTCATTGAGTGCATACATCCACCCTGCATTACCTAATAGTGTATTATTCGTATCAATCTCCATAAACAGAAGTTCACCCGACCCTCTGTTTAAGGTTAATTCAAACGAATTGATGTTTACGCCCTGATCACCCACAATATTTACCGGAACTGAACTCGTATCAATTTGAGAGACTTCTGTATTTCCAAGTGACACAGTATAAATATCAGTATCCCATCCACCCAAATGATAAAGCGAATCGATTTCTGCTTGGCTTAAGGCACGGTTGTAGATGCGGATATCATCAATTTGTCCTAAGAATGATCTAAACACACCATTACCATCTTGCATTGTTCCAATCCGAAAATTATAGGGAGAGACATCAGGTAAGTCGCCGACAGGAAATGTTTCAGTCTGATCCAGATTACCATTTAAGTAGATTTTAAATTCTTCTGTTGTGGTATTGTAAGTAAATGCTACATGTTGCCAATTATTTGGCATGATGCTTCCAATGCTTTGGAAGTGATGTAATGATGAGTAAATTTGAAAGTTAATTCTCATGTCACTAATAACTGACATGAACCAACCACCAGAAGTCACGTTTCTATGTTGTTTTACTAAAGTCATATATTCTGATGTAGGGGTTCCTGTCGTTTTGACAAAAACAGAATATGTATAATCACTTCTTAAATCAAAAATTGAATCGGTATCTAATTCAATATAATCATCATCCCCGATAAGAAATATTGAACTATTGGCCTCACCGAACCTGTCTGGCATTGAGAAATCAACACTTCCAACTATCGTCCCATCATTCCCATTTCCGCTTTCATCATTGGCATTGCCATTGAAGGGGTAGTAGGCAACGAGGCCAAAAGTTAATGTAAAACTTCCACTGACCTCCATAGCATTAATAGATATTGTTGGTTCGATGGTTGTGGATTTGTAAACTTTTATTTCATCAATTGTAGAACCCGGTGAATGAACCTGGAAATATATATTAAGGTATGCACTATCTGAATAAGTGTAAGAATGGTCAGCATCACTTAATAGAGTCCCAATATTATCAAATATTTTCATATTTGATTTTGTTGATCCATCATAAGTAAGGATATATCTGTATAAAGCCCCTAGAGTTGGAGTTATTGGATCAAAATTTTCGAAATAGGCTTCAATCGGATACATACGGTTTACATCATCAGTATCACCGATATACGCTGCACTTCCAAAGCCATATCGTCTATCATAAGTTCCTTGCGGGTCACTAGCCATTGAAACTTCTGTTAAATGAAGATAAAATGAACTGTGCCCAGCTGTATTAGTAGCCTGCGACAATATTGCATCGATA
>CAJVYU010000193.1 GCA_913009735.1 uncultured Fidelibacterota bacterium | reverse complement strand
TTAGTGATACGATTGAAAGGAATGTGACTGGAGTTTTTTTTTTCAAGCAGAAGACGGCATACGATATAAAGGAATGTGACTGGAGTTCAGACGTGTGCTCTTCCGATCTCACAATGATCTGCTGCTTTTTTTGCCACTGGATACTCTGAATATTTTGACTCAGGAAAATCGACACATAATGCAATATCTGGCGCTCTGTCCATATGTACAGCTGTAGCAAGTATTGCATTTGAATCGATCCCGCCACTAAGAAAAACGCCTACTGGCACATCGCTAACCAACCTACTTTGCACTGCCTTTTGTAAGAGGTCTTTTGAATGTTTCTGAACTGCGTTATTGCTTAGTGCATCTTTTTGCGGCACGAAACTAGATAGACTCCAATATTCCCCATATGAATGAGAGCCATCCCCCCCCCTCTCAATCCATTGGCCAGGCTCCAGTGCGAAAACATCTTTGTAAATAGTTTGAGGTGCAGGAATACTACCAAGCATATGGTAGGAGGCTATGGCGTTATCATCTAATATCCACGGGTGATCGTATAAGAGTACTTTTAAGGCTGATAGCTCTGATGAAAATGCAAACACATTCTTATTTCCTAACCAGTATAGTGGTTTCTCACCAAAACGGTCTCTTGCCAAAAGCACCTTTTTAGTTTGCGTATCATAAAAAGCAAATGAAAACATTCCATTAAGCTGACTTAGAGCATCCTTTCCTAGAAATATTAGCAAGTGCATCAAAACTGAAGTGTCACTATGACTATTTACTGCTCGTTCATTTAATAAATATTTTTTGTACAGTTCCTTGTAGTTATAAATTTCACCGTTAAAAACAAGAATATATCGAGATGATGTATCCACCATAGGCTGATGTGCCAGAGTTGAGGTATCAATTATGGATAACCGAACATGTCCAAACCCAACTTTATTATCACTAGCTAACCAAATCCCTCTATCATCAGGGCCTCGATGATTTAGTACTTTCAGTGACTGATTAAGCCTCCTCTCAACGGACGAATTAGCATCATTCGGTTGCCACAAACCTAGTATTCCACACATGAATATTTGTACCTCAATTTCATTAATTGGCTGATTTAATTGGCTGATTTATTTGGCTGATATAACCGTAATCTTGTAATAAGAAAAACACCAACTAATGAATAAAAAACAAATAACTTTATAGTACCACCAAAATACATAGCAACAGTGCCACCTACATAAATCATGGGTAAAAAATACAACATATAAAATAGTACCCATATTGGATTAATTCCATCTTTCGCTTTAAGATATAATTTTTCAGATACGTACCCAAAAATAATAAAAATCACAATTCCTGCCCACATAAAATTCAGAAATGCTTCTCCGATATAGGTTACAGATATTGATGTCATTAAATTATTTACTGCTAGTATGCCAGAGTCATGGCCGAACAATGTGCCGTAGTGAAAGTATGGTTTATCGTTCCATATGAATCTTGGGATCAGAATAACCAATAAATTTAGGTAGTTTTGACCGTATCGCAACTCCCATACCTCAGTGTCGATTAAGCGTATAGAAGCAGAGACAGATTCATTTAAATTTAATCGGCTAAAAGTCGAATCAAGAGCAGGGCCAACACCTTCTATTAATTCTACGCCCTGGATTAATATTTCTGGAATACTGGATATTGAAGATTGACTGCCAAAATCAACATCCATAGCATTTCTGTAATAATGGGTAGCGGGAAAAATAGTAAATATACCAACCACGCCAATAATGAGTACAGCTCTCGATGGTAACTTTGAAATGTAAAGGTACCTAATTACTACAGGTATAAGAAGAATAAATATTGTTTCAAGTTTTCTACCAGACCCAATCCAATAAAGGAATTCGAAAGCACCGAGAAGAAGTATAGTTCTCTCCCATCTGTTATTATTTTCAATCCACAGTTCACGATGATAATAAAATATCAATGCGACGATATATGCTTGCGTTGGGAATAATTCCACCATACTCACTAGGGCATGAAATTGTCCCTGGGCCACCTCATCAAGAGACCTGTCATTTTGAAAATAGCCCCCTATTGATATTATGTAAAACCTTGTTATCCAACCAATAATAAGCCAGGCAATAATTACTATTACAACTCTCGATTTCCCCCACAAATAATATTTATTTTTAATAAATTTCCTATTTGATGAAGATAATAAAGCGATGTACCCACCAAATTGGAACATAATGAAAGACAAAAAAGTAAATATTAAACTGTACAACAAATACTCATAATTCATCTCATAGTTGAAATTCAATATACCCAGTGATGTCAATAATCCAGGGAAGAAAAAATGGATTACAAGTATAGCTGAGTAACTACTAACAGGTGAAAATAGCCTTTTAGTTTTGTACTCTTTGATAAATACATAAAGACAATAAAAAATTAGTGCTGATGAAATGATTACTATTGTGAAATTATACATAAAAGAATGATGGGGTGTTGAAAAGGCATATCTTTTATTTTATTTTTAATGTTCATACGATGTCATCATTTTTACTATCTGATAATCAGGCTGCGCAGAGAGGTCAAAATCTATTTTTGTTGTTAAAGGCTACAAATAAATGCAAAATATTTCTCTCTTCCTTTCCTATACCCAATTTTCGAGCATTAACCCGGAAACTCTCTCGAATTCTTTCTCATTATTTGTGACCAGTACTAAGCCAAGCGCTCTAGCCTGCCCGGCTATCATCATGTCATAGGGTCCGATTGGTTGACCTTGGCTATACAATTCAGCTCGGATCTGACCAAAATGTGTCGCTGCCTGCTCACTCAAAGGCACAATTTCAAGCCGTGCCGCCATCGCTTCTATATCAGCGAGATTTTTCTCAGGCAACGAGGATCGTTCAACACCATATATTAGCTCGCCCCAGGTAACTGATGATATTGCCATCTGGCCTTCATGCCTGATAAATGCATCCCGAACTTGAACGGGTCTGTTTTTAATGGTGTAAATCACCATATTTGTATCTAGCAGGTATTTCAGCACTAAAACTCTTCTCTCTGTTGATCTGCAGGCTGATCTCTTGAACTCATGAAATCCTCTGTAACACCTGGACTATCAAACCAGTCGAACCAACTCTCACCTGATGGCGTAATAATGCGTTTATTACCGATTGCAACAATATCAACTTCCCAAAGATGCTCAGGCAGTGCAACGGCTTTGGGAAGCCGAACAGCCTGGCTTTTATTACTCATAAATATTTTTGTGTGCGCTGTGCTCATCATTTCTCCTCTCAACAATAATGGATATACCTAATGTATATCCAATTATAGTCCACCAGGGAATTAAGTCAAAATCTGGTTTCTGATGGAACAACTAGCCAATCAACTAGCCTGTCCAACTACGATAGCCAAGGTGCTGGTTATCACGGGTTAGGGCAGGACGCCCGTAAGTACGATTCCATGGAAGGAATCGGTAGAGTCGAGTCAGGAACGGAGACCGAGAGTAACGCAGGAGCAGTTACCGAGGCGCAGGGAGATCAAAATCTATTATTGTAATTTGTAAATATTAAGTTCTTTCACTCCAGTAACCAGGCTTTCTACTGTTATGCATAACGGCCACAACTAATATCGTTTTCTGATCAAACTGGTAAATGACTGAATATGGAAACTTGCTAAGCAAGAACCGGCGAAATTTTTTCTGAAACTTTGGCCACGTAGTTGGAAGTTCAATAATGGTTTGATATGCCGTCTCAAGCTCAGTTAAAAAGTCATCTCCTAGACCTTCTGCCTGATCCTGATACCAATGGAATGAAGCTTTAACTTCATATTCGATATCTGGATGAAATATAATTTCAGGCATACTACCTTTTGATAGTATCTTTTATTTCATTCCAGGAAACACCCTTTACCGTACCTGACTCAAGCTCAGAAAACCTCTGGTGGGCTATCTCACCCCATGCCTGATCCACACTGTCATCGTTCTTAACTTCCAGCGAAGAAATCAGACAATGTG
>CAJVYU010000192.1 GCA_913009735.1 uncultured Fidelibacterota bacterium | reverse complement strand
TGAATGTTACCGGAATTGCCCCATATAAATTCATGGCAATGGATGCATTTGATGAAATCAATTGGCTGAATAAATATGGTTTGGATATTCAAACAGGTGTAGAAATCGGTCGGGATATATCCCTGGAAAACCTATTAGAAGAACATGATGCTGTTTTTCTTGGAATAGGCCTTGGTAAGGATACGTTACCCGGTATACCCGGTGAAGAATTAGAAAATGTTTGGGGTGCAACAGATTTGATCAGGAAAATAAAAAATGACCCTGTATTTGAACTCCCGCAAAACCTAAATAAAGCAGTTGTAATTGGTGGTGGAAATACAGCAATTGATATTGCTCGAGAACTTGCCACACTTGGTGTTCAGGAAGTAGATATTGTCTACAGAAGAACAAAAGATGTTATGCCAGGCTACCAGCACGAATTAACACATGCACGTGAAAATGGTGTAAGACTTTTTGAAAAACAAACTCCCGTCAAAATATCAAACGGATCTGATGGCGGATTAAAACTATTCGTTGAGCATACAGAATCAAAAGCATCGGCGATTCATCATGCCGATTGGATTGTTATGGCGATTGGCCAATTAAAGTTTGCCCGTGAAGTCGTTCCAAATTTGGAGATAGATGATAAAGGGTGCGTAATAGTCGACGATAAAACACACCAAACATCCATTCTGAATCTCTATGCAGGTGGAGATTGTATCAATGGGGGGAAAGAAGTGGTTAATGCAGTCGCAGATGGCAGGGATGCGGCTCGTGCTATGTTAGAAAGCTGGGGGTTACAACCGGTTATTTCAAATTATAAAATTGGGAGCAATGGTCATGGCTGATCTTTCAACAAATTTGTGTGGAATAAAAAGTCCAAACCCTTTCTGGCTTGCATCAGGACCACCGACAAATAGCGGTGAACAGATTATGCGAGCATTTGATACCGGATGGGGCGGCGCTGTATGGAAAACACTGGGTATACCTGTTGTGAATGTATCATCACGCCTCGCTGCGGTGGATTATGCAGGACAGAAAATGACGGGGTTGAATAACATTGAATTGATAACGGATCGCCCTTTGGAATCTAATTTTAAAGAAATTTATGAAGTAAAAAAGCGGTATCCGGAACATGCAGTTGTTGTTTCCCTCATGGTCGAAAGCAAAGAAGAGTGGAAGGAAATAATCCACCGTGCCGAAGATGCAGGTGCCGATGGCCTTGAATTGAATTTTGGTTGTCCCCATGGAATGTGTGAACGGGGAATGGGCAGTTCGGTTGGCCAGGAGCCAAAAGTCCTTGAGCTCATTACATCCTGGGTGATGGAATATGCAAAAATACCCGTACTCGTGAAGCTGACTCCAAACACCGGGGATATTCTAGTGCCCGGTTTAGCAGCTGTGGCCGGGGGCGCTAACGGAATTTCATTGATCAATACGATCAAATCCATCATTGGGGTCAATTTAGATACTCTCGTACCCATGCCAAATGTCGGAGGGTTAAGCACAAACGGAGGGTATTGTGGACCAGCCGTGAAACCCATAGCCTTGTATATGGCATCCGCTTTGGCACGCGACCCTAAAATAACCGTTCCTATTTCCGGTATTGGAGGAATTTCCACTTGGCAGGATGCAGCTGAATTTCTGGCTTTGGGCACCACAAATGTTCAAGTGTGCACAGCTGTGATGCATTACGGTTATCGCATTGTAGAAGACTTGATTGATGGTCTTTCCAATTATTTGGATGACCAGGGTATGAAGTCCGTAACAGAATTAGTGGGGAAAGCAGCGAAAAATGTTAAAGATTGGGGTGATTTGGATTTGAACTATGGTGTGATACCTAAAATTGATTCTGATAAATGCATTGGCTGTCAACTCTGCTACATTGCTTGTCTAGACGGTGGTCACCAGTGCATTCACACACGCCAGAATTTATGTTGGGCATTTCATGGTGAATCGGATCATGGCGTCAATCCCCGCATTGAACCAGGGCCGGCCGTAACGCATGAGACCAACGGAAAAATACCTGAACATGTCCCTTATGTGGATGAAGATGAATGTATCGGCTGCAACCTATGCAGTTTAATTTGCCCTGTACCCGGTTGCATTACGATGACGGAAATTCCCAACACTAAAGGGAAAGAATCCTGGAATGAACGAGTAGCAAAGGGATTAGACTGATTAATTCTGTAGTCCACGAATGACACGAATAAACACGAAATATTATTAAAGATAGAAAAATTGTTAAAAGAACAATTTAGTTAAGGAACCTCTTCTTGTAAAACATCCAAAGAATTCCGTAGCTTATTCAAATTCCGGATGCGGGTTGTTCCGTAAATTTATAATCTTTTCCCTGAGATATGTTGATACTCTATTCAAACAATATTGATTTTTCTATGTGGATAAATACCAATTATTATTCCCCGTTCGAAAGCAAGCGGTTTAATGGAGCGGCAAATCAAGGATACGATTACATTACGTTGCCTATAATTATCTTAAACCGTACATTTAACTGAAACATTACCGGAGATTTATTATGAAATTCAAAGTAATTTTAGAACCAAGTGAAGAAGGTGGATATACTGCTCATGTACCATCACTCCCAGGCTGTATTTCAGAAGGGGACACGAAAGAAAGTACATTATATAATATTGAAGAGGCCATTGAACTATATTTAGAACCAACGGAAAAAAAGGTTAAAATTCCTGAAAATGCTGAAACAGTTGAACTCACTTTATGACAAAGGTTCCCAGTGTTAATTACAAAAAAGTTATTAATGCATTTAAAAGAGATGGTTGGGTGGTGGTGAGGCAAAAAGGAAGCCATATACGTTTAGAAAAAGTAACACCAAAGAAAATATTCAAAATAACTATCCCAGCCCATAACCCAATAAAAAGGTCTACTCTTTCCCATGTCCTAAAATATGCTGATCTTACTGTCGATCAATTCCTTGAATTATTTTAAGCAACCCAAATGTATTTAGACTAGATACAAGAAACGAATGAGTCGTTGTTGTGCTTGCTCCAAACGGAGCGTAGGTGGGGAATGCCTGGACTACTCACCAGTTACCCTCCACTGAACAAAATTTCGGTTGCAGATTGTACTGTAAATCCATAATCTTTTCCCTGAAATATGCTAATACTATATACCTACAACATTGATTTTATTATTTGTGGAAACACACCCAAAATATTCCCAGATTCCAATCATAATATGTCAATAAACAATCAATATTTCCAGCCTATCTTGCCTGCCGGCCTTTGGCGGGAAGGGTGATATGAAGCAAAAGTTTCCGCATATTGACAATGTTAGGTTTCAAGGAAAGTATCACTATGTTTAAAATCGCCCAAAACCAAATAACTGAAATATGCAATTATTCCTATATTGCTGATAAAGAGGCGCGTAGTGATTTAGTTGGGGGCTATATTGCAACTGAAAATGACTATACTTCTAATTTTACTGGCGCATTACGTAGAATAACTAATGCAAATAGTAAAACAGGTTTAGCAGCAACCTCTTATGTTTTATCGCCACCTGAAGAAAGGATTAGTGGTTGTGATGCAACCATCATAATAACGTCCAATGGTCATTTTAAAGTAGTAACTTTTGAAGCAAAGTACCCACGCATGACTAAATCCTACTACACATGGGACTATGCACAAACATCTACAGGTCTATCTCATTTTTCAGATCAACTTGAAAGACAAAAACGATTTTCTAGTATTCATGCAATATTTGAAATGTTTTATTGTAAATCTCCTTATTTAAAACAACCAAATTTCATGCAAAATGAAGTTTCATCTTGTGTATGGCACAAAGATGCAATCACATATGATAATAACCGTTCTAATCCAAATCAAGTTTGGTCCTCAAAAGACTTAGAGGGTTTATTACTAGCTGGGAATTTATCAATAGATAAAATTCTTAATGAAGTGTGCATTTGCTCTCGTGGTAAGCCACAACAATGCTTTGGGAAAATCCCTGAAATGGCAAAAGAATTTTCTATTTATGGGAATGTATTACACATAGATACTTCAGAAACTGAAAGAGATATAAACAATGAAACCTAAACACACGCTGCTACGGACGTGAAAAGCTGGTAGTGCGAAATTGAGGTTTTATTGAATAAAACATGTTAGATTCAATCATTATGA
>CAJVYU010000191.1 GCA_913009735.1 uncultured Fidelibacterota bacterium | reverse complement strand
TGCATAAGTGATATTAGTCTCCTGATCTGTTGGTCTGTAATCATCCAAGCCTCCATTCTCAATTTGGGTACTTGGATAGTTTATTAATTCTACTCTTGAAAAACCGGGAATTTTAATCGTCGTCAGATGGTATTTATAAATGTCGTTAATCAAACAACCACGGAAGCGGCATTTATGTGACTTCCGGTTCAGAGGTTTTAGTGGGGGATTATGGAGATCCCGGCATCTGCATGGCGGGCTACAATTCCATTTACGGAAACGGAACCTATTCCGGCAAACAGATTTACAATGCCAGAAGTGACTATACGGTAAAAGCCCGGCGGAATTATTGGAATGGGACGCCTTCATCCTCTCTGTTTCACGGGAGCGTAGATTATTATTACTGGCTAAATTCTGACCCGCTGTCGGGGGGAAGTTTGCTCGCTATATCACCCGGGCCAATGGGAGCGCCTGTATTATCAAAGGCAATGGGAAGTGGAAAAGATAGACCTATTAAATTGGACCGGATTCAGAGGCTTCGCAGTTTTATTGCCCAATATCCCGAATCACCCAAGGCAGCTATGTCGCTTCGTGAGATTTTCCATTATATTCGGGGCGATTATCAGGACAAATTGGGAATGGGAAATTGGATAGGCGAATATTTGAATGGATTATACAAGGATTATGGTTCATATGATTTGGGGAGAACGGCTCTTGAGCTTTTGGTCATTGTGCACGAAAGTATCGGTGACATTCAAGGAGCTATTTCGCTTGCCGAAGAAGGGGTAAAATCCCTGGAAGGTGAATCCCGAAAATATATGATGGCTACGCTGGTTACATATTATATTCAGCGGAATGAATTGGAAAAAGCACAAACTTTGTATGATGAGCTGAAACGAAGTTGTCCGAAGGACGGGCAGCTTTTGCAGATGATATCTGAAGATTTATCGGATGCTCCCGGCAAGAATAACGAAGGATTTGAGAAGCAATATCCTGCTGTGCAAAATGAAAAGCAGTTACCTGTACGCTTTGCTCTTTCTCAGAACTATCCCAATCCCTTCAACCCAACCACAACGATTCGCTACCAATTGCCGAAGGCGGCGCACGTAATTGTAGGGATATATAATTTGCAGGGGCGGCTGGTTGAAACATTGGTTAAGGGGGAAAAGGAGCCGGGGAGCTATTCGGTTACCTGGGATGCCAAAAACCAGCCCAGCGGTGTCTACTTCTACCGGATTAAGGCAGGCAAATTTACGGCCACGAAGAAGCTTTTGCTGCTGAAATAATGATAGTGATGGAAGACGGGGCGAGGGAGCCCCGTCTTTCAATACCAAATTATTCATCTTTTTTAAAAAAATCCTTGACATTTTTTTTTTACATTGAGGTGTCATTTCAAGTGAAATTGGGCTCCTGTTCCAATTGCGCCAGATATTCTCGCATTGCTGAGACGACGACCTGCTCTTGAACGTTTAAAAAAACGACCACCTAAACCCAATTTCTCTTCTTTCTGATTCATTTGATTGAGCTTCACATTTACGCGAATCATCCATGTGTGGGGTGCTGCCGGGGATGCCGGGGTGATGATTCATCGGATGGAGGGAGCCAACGATGATGTTTTGTTTTAGACAGAATAAGAAAAAGGGAATTTTCAAAAAAGAAGAAACCCGAATTGGGCATAGAAGAAAAGTATGCCCGGTTCGGGTTTTTTGGTTTTGACGATTTGATGCAAAAAATGACCAAACTGACTTTTTTTATATTGGCGTCGTATGACCGCTACTAAAAGGCTTAAACTTGAAAAGCTTCTACTATTTTTGAAGGGTTTCCAAGCTCTAAGTTATTTAGGCATAAGAATAGGGTTCGTAGGAGCTAATACATAAAAGAAGATTTGGGAATTTAGGAATGATTCATTTTAGCGGAATTCCCCCATGAAATAAAAATCCTGCGGCAAGAATGGCAAGTTTCAGAATTCCGGCGTGCATAAAATTATACTACAAAGGCTTTTGAATTAGCCCAAGCATTTAAATTATACCTATCATAAAATATAAGGAGATTATCAAAATGAGAAAAAATAGAATGATTATCCCAACAGTAATAATTTTGATAATTTTTGCATCATCATTTCAATCTTCTGCACAATCAAAAAAGGGCACAGAACCACAAGTAAAAGCAGTGAGATTCTTAAAATTATATCCATCTTTAGCCAAATTAACTATTTCAACCGGTTTTAGCTCACGTTGGTTTTTGAAAAATGCGAGTCCCAAATTGGATAAATCTTACTCTTATGATCGCCACGAGGGAAAATTATATTTTATCAACCGAAAGGGGCAAAAAATTCAGGCTTTTGACCTAAAGAGCCTGGGATTGTACGGGCCCGGACATAGCGCCTGGAGCCCAGACGGCAATATGCTTCTTTGTTCAATATTTAATAGAAACAAGGGGGGTGCATCCCCTCTGTATCTATTGAAAATGAATGGTTCCATTAGAGAAATTGTAGCCGCAGAAGGTAGAAGGGAACAGATTTTACAACCATCATGGTCATTTGATGGAAGGATGTTTGTCTATCTCAAAAGTAGTACCCGGAGTGGCCACGAAATCTGGGTGAAAAATATCGAATCGGGTGAGGACATACTGGTGGAGCGCGTGCCGATCGGAAGAGGCGCTTGTGGCAACCCAGTCTGGTTCAACCGACATCAGAAGGTTTTATATCTAAAGTTTCGGCGAATCAAAAATAGATGGCAGCATATTGAAGAGTTATGGATATTCGATGTGGGGACAAAACAGAAAAAAAAGATATATGAGGGCCGCATTGCAACCGTCTTCGTATCTCCAGACGACAACTTGATTGGTGCGGATATCGGAAATTATTTCTCTCTATTTGATATTAATGGCAATTTTATAAAAAATTTAGAACCCGGAAGTAGCATCAAGCCATCTTGGTCACCCGATGGTTTGTACATTGCATATTTAAAAGGAAAGGTTAATCCCGTAACAGAAATATCCATTAATCGGCATATTCATGCGATCAATATCAATACGGGAATTGATAAAGACTTGACACCGGTGCCTGGCTTAGAAGTGGATGAATTCAGATGGCTCAATGATAATACCGTTGTATATTAAAAAATATTTTATTCTTAAACTCAAAATTCATGGAGGATGGTCATGGGACAAAAAACAAAACGACTGGTCATATTCATGTATCTTTTTTTCTCTGTTATTCTGATAAGTAATAAAGTCTTTTCATTTAATTGGCCAAGATGGGTTTGTGTGGATCCAGGTCATGGGGGAAAATGGACAGGGACTATGGGATGGAATAATAAGGGTCCTGCTGAAAAAGTTCAAAATTTAAAAGCCTGTCAGGTACTGGACAGAGTTCTTTTTCAATCATACGATGGTGAATTTCCTTTCTATAATTATAATTATGCCGGAGTAATCCATACCAGAATCGATGATTCCGAGCTTGACGAATCACTAGGTACCGATTTGCACCTTAGGGCTGAGATTGCAAACGGCAATGAGTCTGGATATTATAATCAGAATTATGATTTTCGTACAGATTTTCCGCCTACCTATGGTTATCCTTGGTGGACAGAAATTACACAAAAGCTGATATCTTTTTGAGTTATCATTATAATGCCATTAGTAATTATAGCGTACAAAGAACAGACTGCCACTATTATTTTAACCAATCTGAATATAACCCAGATCAAGATTTAACTCTCTACCGTTGCGAGTTTTGCTAAACCGAATAGGAAAGAAGTTTTTCAATTATGAGGTATTTTTTTCATGTGTTTGCTAAGAAAGGATCAAGATAAAAAGCCGGGAAGTCCCCTCTATCAAGAGGGGATTTAGGGGTGTGTTATTTATGAATTTAGCATATAATTAGGCAACACATCCCGGCCCGTCCGCCAGCTGCCAGACGGCCGCCCCTCTTTTTAAAGGCGAATTTTGCCTGGATGTGTAAAAATAAATGGTCACAGATGCTTTAAAAAATACTATTTTTTTAAATATAATATATTTCATTAATAAACAGAATGTTAGACTAAACTCGCAACGATAGAGATTTAACTAATGAAAGCGATAGACATACGGCTGCTGTTCACATGGTAGAACAGATTTCGTCTAAAGTCCAAAACATCTATGTTGAAGATCCCAAGGAAGGCTCATCATTTTATCTTTCTACCAGATCGGAAGAGCACACG
>CAJVYU010000190.1 GCA_913009735.1 uncultured Fidelibacterota bacterium | reverse complement strand
AGGATAATGAACGGGATCAATTGGCCAATTTGATAGAAATGCTGCATTCGGAATGAGGATATGAAACAAATAATGTAAAACCTTCGGAAGGTTTTTTAGATATGGTAGATACAAAAATATTTGATGAAATACTTGAACTGCTTCAAGCGGATATGCCCCCGGAAAAAACGTATGAAACGGTTTGCGCATTAGTAAAACAAGCAGTGTCTTATAAATCGGCGACTTTATTTATGTACGACAAAGAAACGCAAAAAACGAATCCCGTATATCAGTCCGGAAAAGAAGTTGTTGATTTAATGAGTCAATTTAATTTTGGTCCCGGGACAGGACTGTCCGGGTGGATGTTGGAACAAAAAAATCCAGTTATCTTACCATCATTAGCAAAATCAAGAGCAGGTAAAGAAGGGCGCTTTCAATCCTTTGCTTCTCTGCCGTTGAGAATTGGTGAGAGGCTCATTGGTGTCTTGAATCTGGGACATTCAGAACCGGATGTTTTTAAAAAAGATGATATTCCTGCCTTTTCAATTATTGGAACGCAGATATCATTGGTTTTAGAGCAAATTCAATTAAGACAGGAACTCGCTCTCAAAAACAAAGAACTGCAAAAAACGCTGGTTGAGTTGAAAGCTGCCCAAAAAGAATTGGTGGAAAAGGAAAGATTGGCTGCAATCGGTGAAATTGTGGTTACGGTGAATCATGAAATAAATAATCCCCTGGCTTCCATCATGGGATTGACGGAAATATTGTCCATGTCCATTCATACGTTACCACCGAAAAAGATTTCTGAAAGCCTGAAAATGATTATAAAAGAATCCCAACGAATTCAAAAAGTTACAAGAAAACTCACGGAAATACGCACATCTACCCCAAATAAATATATAGATGGTGTGAAGATGACAGTTATTCCAGAATAATAATGAATTTTTTAGAACAAAAACAAAAACATAAGTTTAAAAAAGGAGATTTCGTTTTTCATGAAGGAGCCGATGGGGGTTCAATGTTTATCATCCAAAAAGGTGAAGTCGAAATTTTTATTACTGTAAATAACAGAAAGTCGATATTAGCAACTGTAGGGAAAGGGGCTATTTTTGGTGAAATGGCTTTAGTGGATAATCGCCCTCGTTCTGCATCCGTTATAGCAAAAACAGACTGTGTATGTGTGGAGATTACACGATTAGCCTTTCAGAAACGATTAGAAGATATTCCCAAATGGATGCAATCCTTTTATCAAATTGTAATCGAACGTTTACGAGAAACAGATCGCAGGCTGGATTCATTAACAATTCAAGATAAAGCTCATCAAATTGTTTATTTAATCTCTGAAAAAATGAACCAGGAAAATCCAAATGCACAAGGACACGTATCCATTCCCTGGGAACATACTATAAAAGAAATTTCTTTCATTTTGAATTACCCTAAGGAAAAAGTTGAAAAAGTATTTGTTAAGTTAGCGCTTTCCACTTTGTCTAAAGGAAAAATTGGGGATTTTAATACCCGGATGCTTTTTACAGACTGCAATGAAGATTTACAAGAGTTTGCTATCTATTGTAAGAATAAATATTATGAATCTTTGGGTAAACCAACGGGTGTAGAAAGTATTGAAAAAAAAATGCTTCAATTTATGTTATTTCTTAAATCTCTACTGGAATCTCAAGCAACTGCAGACGATTTGGATGAACAGTATTTGATAACGCAATGTGAAAATAAATTAGGAAAATCGTTGGATTATTTTAAAAATGAATTATCCGATTTATCGAAAAAAAACGTTGTTATAAGGAAAAAACGAGATATCGGAGGCCTATATTATGATGTGGACAGAAAAAGGCTTTTCAATCGTCTGAATAAAAATAAAAAAAAGGAATTATTTGAGAATTTAGATAAGTTATTAGCAAAATAATTTTTTAATGAATTTTCTAAAGCAGGGCTAGATTCGAGCGGAAAAATCTTCCTTCTCCTATAATATTATTCCGCATTTCAATTATTATTAATTCATTATAATAGAAGTAAAATATCTGTAACAATAATAATAACAGAAGCTACAGGATTTACACGCCGTTTTTATATTGTTGGCACACCAATTGCTTTTTATAAGTTGTATCAAAAAAACTGCTTATAAGAAATGAATATCGATTTAGAAAGACTTAAACAATCCATGACAGCCCAAACGTATAAAAATGATGTGGCTGCCAATAATCTTGCCAACATAAATACAACCGGATACAAAAGGGATGTCATGTTTATTGACGTTTTATCTAATATTGAAAATGCTGGTGTAAAAATGAAAGTCCAAACGGATTTTTCACAGGGCACACTCAAGGAGACAAACAACCCATTGGATTTAGCATTGTCGGGTAAGGGGTTTTTTGTCGTAGAAAGGGACGGACAAGAATTTTACACAAGAGATGGTCATTTTTCCGTTGACAATGAAGGATTTTTAACCACTTCAGCAGGACATCATGTAAATGGTGAAGGTGGATGGATTTATCTAGCTACCAATGGAGAAAAGGTTGGGAATGTTTCCATCAGTCAAGTTGGAGAAATATTTGTTAATGACGAATTGATTGATACCCTGCAACTGGTGGATTTTGATGATTACAGTCGTCTTACGAAAACCGGAGAAAATTTATTTAAGAATGCCAGTGGTGCCAATGCATATCCAACAGAAAGTGTTCTGATTATTCAGGGAAATTTGGAGGGGTCCAACGTGAGTCCCGTGAATGAAATGATTGGACTTATGGATATTCAAAGAAGTTTTGAGAGTTCACAGCGTGCCGTCCGCACGATTGATCAAGCTTTACGTAAAGCCGCCAATGAAGTCGGTCGGTACAGATAAACATTAGAGAAAGGAAAAACTCATGTTACGCTCGTTAAGAACAGCAGCATTGGGAATGGCAGCCCAGCAGCTCAACGTGGATACTATTGCCAACAATCTTGCTAACGTAAATACCACCGGATATAAAAGGAGTAGTGTTGAATTTCAGGATTTACTTTATGAAAATATTGAATCCGGCGATGCCAGTAGACGAGATGGAATGCAAAAACCTGGCGGGATACAAGTAGGGCTCGGCAATAAACCGGTTTCCACTTACAAATCATTTTCCCAGGGTAGTATTGCAGAAACAGGGAATTCACTGGATTTGGCAATTAACGGGAAGGGATTTTTCCAGATTCAACAGCCTGATGGGAGTTTCGCTTACACTCGGGACGGTGCCTTACGCATTAATGCACAGGGAAATCTGGTTACATCGACGGGGCTTAAGCTTTTTCCCGAAATAACGCTTCCTGAAGGTGTTTCATCAATCAACATCAGCCAAGATGGTGTTGTAGCTGTTATTATTAACGGTCAAGTTGAACCGGAAGAAGTTGGACAACTGGAACTCGCAACCTTTATGAATCCGGCCGGATTGAAGGCATTGGGCGGGAACTTACTTGCTCAAACCGAAGCATCCGGTGAATCTGCCTATGGATTGCCTGGCGAAGAAGGATTTGGTCAGGTTGTCCAGGGTTATCTGGAGAAATCCAATGTGGATGTAGTTCAGGAAATGATTAACCTGATTGTTTCCCAGCGGGCCTATGAAATCAATTCAAAAGTGGTAAAAACTGCCGATGAATTGTTGTCTATGACCAACAATATTAAACGATAGAGTTTTTACTATTCAACAATCATAATAGACAATTAAGCGAAATGAAGATTCCAATCTTATTTATTCATATTATTCTCCTTGGTTACCCATTGGGTGTATTTGCTCAAGAAACCGGAAATACCGGTAGTTTGATGCATGAATTGGAATCTCATTTCGCTAATCATTTCGACGTAAAAGATGATGCCGTTCATTTACGGATGATTCATGAGCCAAAACAATTGCCGAAACAACCATTTTCAATTGTTTCCCAGCATGGAACACGATTAGGTCATCAAACACTTTGGCTGGTGGAAAAAGAATCAGGTAAAAAATCACCTGTTACGTTTCAAGTTTCAATTGATTTATCAGTTTTGGCTGCCACAAGAAAAATCAGCCGGAGTAGTGATTTAAATACCGGGAATGTAAAAAGATCGGAAGAGCACACGTCTGAACTCCAGTCACATTCCTTTATCTCGTATGCCGTCTTCTGCTTGAAAAAAAAAAACAATCTACCAATTAACTCATTTAACTCAATCAACCATACTTCCCATCCCCTCACCACCTCGTACTCCACTTCTTAAACCC
>CAJVYU010000189.1 GCA_913009735.1 uncultured Fidelibacterota bacterium | reverse complement strand
AAACCAAATCATCAAGTTTGCTCATTCTGTTTTTTTGCTTTTTCCTGGGCTCTGTACAAGCCCAAAATCCTTCGGCCAAAGAGCTGGTGGCAAAATCATACAACCTCTTTTTGGGGAAAAGCAGTTTTAGTGTCATGAATATGACTATAGTGAGGCCCACATGGAAACGCTCGGTTTCTTTGCAAAGCTGGTCGCTGGGTGACGATTATTACATCGCAATCATCACCGCCCCGGCTCGCGACAAAGGTGTAGTCTTTATGAAGTATAAAAAAGATATGTGGAATTACATTCCCGCCATCAACCGCATCATTAAGATTCCTCCTTCCATGATGATGCAACCGTGGATGGGTTCTGATTTTACAAACAACGACCTCATGAAACAAAACAGTATCATTAACAGTTACACCCACACAATCGTTGGGCATGAGAACTTCGAGGGGTTTGATAGTTATATCATTGAATTGAAACCATTAGCTAACGCTGCGGTAATCTGGGGTTCCATAAAAATGTGGATTGCCAAAAAGAACCTCAACACCTTAAAGATGGAATTTTACGACAGTCATGAAAAGCTTATCAAAACTCAAATTGCATCCCAACTCAAAGTCATGGGCGGTCGTATGCTCCCCTCACACATCGAAATGATTTCCAATGTCAAAAAAGGGCATAAAACCATCCTGAACATCCTCAACCAGGAATTTAATGTGAAAGAAATCAACCAGGCCTTCTTTTCCATCCAGCATATTAAAGGCATAAGACCACGCAATCTATAAATGAAATACAATGAAAACACTATTTAAAATAGCCTGGAGAAACTTGTGGAGGAACCGGCGTAGAACCATATTAACCGCAGCTTCGGTAACGCTGGCACTGACATTGGCCCTGTTTATGCGCTCTATGCAATTTGGCTCGTACGAACAGATGATCCGGGCCGGGGTGAATCAGGTTGGGTATTTGCAGGTACACGATACCGGTTACTGGAATAATCAGAGCATCGACCGGGCTTTTTTTTACAGCGACAACCTTGGAGAAATTCTCCATAACACGAAAGGAATATCCCATGTCCTTCCTGTGTTGCAAACTTTTTCGCTGGCTTCCTATGGGAACCGTACCAAAGGGGTATTGATTTCAGGTATTGATCCGGTGAAAGAAAACCAACAAACTAACTTGTCGGGCAAGGTGATTAAGGGCAGTTATTTAAAAGAAAACTCTTCCGGGGTGATCATGGGGGACAAACTGGCAGAATACCTCAAAATGAAGGTTGGTGACACCTTGGTACTCATCGGTCAGGGGTACCGCGGGATTACCGCTTACGGAATCTACCCGGTTTCGGGAATCTTCCATTTACCCTCACCCAAAATGAACAATCAGGTGGTTTTCATGAATGTTACCGATGCCCAAAGCTTTGTCTATCCTTACCGCATTGGCCTGCTTACAGGCATTTCTGTTTTTATCCGGGACCCGTCCCAATTAAACGGGATTAAAAAAACACTGACTGAGAATCTGGGAAAACATTATGAAGTCATCAGCTGGAAAACCGTGTTATCCGATCTGTTGCAAACCATCAAAATGGATAATGCCTCCGGGCAAATTATGTTGCTGATACTTTATCTTATTGCCGCTTTCGGTATTTTCAGTACGGTGTTAATGATGACCATGGAAAAGAGGAAACAATATGCAGTCATGATTTCCATAGGCATGCTCCGACGAAAGCTGGTCTGGGTAAGCATTTTTGAAACTTTTATTGTTTCTGTGTTAGGAGTGATTATCAGCCTGATTATCATTAGTCCGGTGCTGTATTACCTTCATTTAAACCCCATTCCGTTGACCGGAGACATGGCCAATATGTATCTGGCATTCAATTTTGCACCCATCATTCCCTTTTCCATCAAAGCACACATTTTCATCAGTCAGACAGTCATTATTCTAATCCTTTCACTTTTATCAGCTTTTTACCCGATCATTTATATTTCAAGATTTAATGTGTTAAACGCCTTTAGGCACTAAATCCAAAACTATGTTAGCAGCTATTGCATGGAGAAACCTCTGGAGAAACAAATTGCGCAGTGCAGTCATCATAACCGCCATTGCCATAGGCATTATCGGAACTGTGGTAACGGATGGCTTCATGTCGGGGATGACAGACCAACGGGTGAATGCCGCCATTGCCAATGAGGTTTCCAACATACAGATTCATAATCCGGCCTTTCTGTTGAATGAAGAAATAAAATATACCATTCCACAAGCCCAAAAGACAGGAAACACTATCCGGAAGAATCAGGATGTAAAAGCGGTAAGCTTACGGTTAAAATGCCAGGCTATGGCCTCATCAGCCATTGCAGGTGCCGGGGTTACGGTTTACGGGATACGCCCTGATGACGAAAAACAGGTTAGCGCCTTGCACGAACATATCATAAAAGGGAATTACCTGTCCGGCAAGCAAAGATTTTCCGCCATTATCGGACAAAAGCTAGCCAAAAAACTGGATCTTGGTATGGACGACAAGGTAATTGTTACGCTGGCCGATACCACAGGAACCATTACCAGTGGCGCTTTTCAAATTGTTGGAATTTTCAAGACATCCAACGATATGTTTGACGAATCGCATGTTTTTATACTAAAATCAGATATGGCTAAGCTCATGGGTTTCTCTTCTGCTTCCAGCAATGAAATAGCCATTTTACTCAACAACAACCACTCTACACGGTCGGTTGTCCGGGAACTTAACAAGACCTTTAAAAAGGAAATAGCAGCCCATCAAATCGTTATCCAAAGCTGGGATCAAATTCTACCGATATTAAAATCACTGGTGGAGATAATGGATTATTTTTCGTACCTCTTTTTGTTGATTATTCTGGTAGCCCTTGCTTTTGCCATAATCAACACCATGCTCATGGCAGTCATGGAAAGGACACGGGAAATAGGGATACTGATGGCATTGGGATTAAGTAAAAGAAAGATATTCAGCCTGATCGTACTTGAGACCGTCTTTTTATCCATTACCGGAGCGCTAGTGGGCATTTTGATCAGCATTAGCATTGTTTACCATTATTCGATCTACGGTTTCGACCTTTCCTTTGTTGCAGCCGGTGGTTTGAATTCCATTGGATACAGCTCCACAATATTCTTTAGAGTGAGCAATAACTTTTATCTCGCTACCGCGATAATGGTCATCCTGATTGCTGTTCTTTCGAGTATTTCGCCGGCGCTGAAAGCGCTTAAATTACAACCGGCCAAGGCCATAAGAGAAGACATTTAATCATTTTAAAACAGGAAGACAATGAGTATTATTGAAGTCAAAAACATTTATAAGGTTTACAACGAAACCAAAGTTCCGGTAAATGCGCTGAACGGTGTTGATTTGAAAATTGAAGAGGGTGAGTTTACCGCCATCGTAGGGCCTTCCGGATCGGGGAAAACCACGCTGCTGAATATTCTCGGCGGACTGGACCTGCCTTCCAAAGGCGATATTTTTATCGAAGAGACAAATCTGAAGGATCTCAGCTCCAGGCAGTTAACTGATTTCCGGCTACATAACATTGGCTTTGTGTTTCAGTCCTATAACCTGATTCCCGTTTTAACGGCAAAGGAAAACACGGAATTTATTTTGCAATTACAGAAAGTTCCCAAAAAAGAGCGGATACAAAAAGCCATGGAACTGCTGGAAGCCGTGGGCATAGCCGACAAAGCCGACCACAGACCCGGTCAGCTTTCGGGCGGACAGCAACAGCGGGTAGCCGTGGCACGAGCACTGGCATCGCAGCCACGGTTTATCATTGCCGATGAGCCGACCGCCAACCTCGACTCCCGCTCTACCAATGACCTGCTGGAGATTATGGCGGAAATGAACAGGAAATACCATTCCACTTTTATCTTTGCCACCCACGACCAACGCGTTATGGACAAGGCACACAGAATTGTTACGATTGATGATGGAAAAATCATCGGAGATGAGACTTTTAAAGGACGGTGAAGAAGCGCAGGCTCATTCGGATAAAAACGAAATAATGAAATGAAAAAAGCACTCATCATATTTCTTATTTTCCTTGCAGGGAACCAGATTCATGCCCAGCAAACCCACAAGTTCACCGCCACCGGGTTTCTGGAGTATCTGAATACCACCTGGGCGCCCGAACATGCCACGTGGACAAACCTGTCTAATGTTTACAACCGCATTGACCTGCACTGGTATCCGGTGAAATCGCTGGAGTTTTCTGCCGGCATTCGCAACAACTTCA
>CAJVYU010000188.1 GCA_913009735.1 uncultured Fidelibacterota bacterium | reverse complement strand
GGCAGGGGGCAAGATAGCGAGGGCGTAGAGAGAGGGAGAGACGACAGAGAGAGAAGAGGAAACATGGGAGGGAGGTATGGAGTGTAGTGCGCAAAAACGCATATATGAGTGTATTTATTTTTTTTTTTTAATGATACGGCGACCACCGAGATCTACACTCTTTCCCTACACGACGCTCTTCCGATCTTGATGGATCCCGGAATTCCTCAAGCAGTCAACCGGTTATTGGATAACGTATCAGTGAATAGGTTTAAACGTGTAGATATCCCCCGTGAATTCGTTGGAAAATCATTTGAAAATCTTTTTAATTATTTCCGGGAAAAAAAGAACGCTATTTTAATCGGTGTTTTTTCGGAAGAAGAAAACCTGGGAATTGGAGAAGTACTGTCGGCTGATACATCAGCTTTAGATGCCTTCATTGAACGCAAATTGAAAGAAGGTGGAATTTCTTTGCAGGAAGAGAGTAAAATAACCACAGTGATTAACCCGGATAAAAATTATATCATAAAAGATGGCGAAAGAGCCATCATTATACCTTGAGGTGCATATGGATATAGAAGCATTTAAAAATTATTCAATTTTTGCCGGTTTAGATGATTCGGAAATTAAACTGTTTACAGATAAAGCCGTCGTTGTAAATGTAAAAACAGGAAACAATTTTATCGTAGAAGGGGATGTGGGAGATTCTATTTTTCTGTTGCTGAACGGAGAAGTGGAGGTTAACCAGGCGCTAACACTTTCCATGAATAAGAGTGAGGCAGATAACCGTGAGAAAGCAATCATAAAACTTTCCAGCGATATCAAACCGTTTTTTGGGGAAATGTCACTGTTTAATGATGGCGATCGGCGAACGGCCAGCATAAAAGCATTGACAGATTGCAAACTGGCCAAGATCGGAAAAGAAATATTATTTAATATATGTGATGCCCATCCGGAAACAGGATATAAGGTGATGCAGAATCTCTGCCGGACATTATGCGGGAATCTTGTGACGGCTAATCAGAATGTTCTGAAATTGACAACTGCTTTTAGTTTAATATTAGAACGATAAGGAAAATGGTTGGCGGTAAATGGTAACGGGTAGATTTGTATGGGAAATGTTAGATGTTGGATGTTAAAGAATCGACCAATCACTCCTTTCAATATTCCACTTCGGTCGGGCAGGCCCGCCTGCGTTCCACTTCGGTCGGGCAGGCAATCATTCTTTCACCCATTCAATCTTTCAATCAAACCAGCGGTTTAATCGCCATCATTAGGAAAATATAAATCATGACGGTACAGCTGGATAAAGTATATACGCCTGTCGCAATCGAAGATAAATGGTACCAGCACTGGTTGGATAAACATTATTTCCACGCCGAAGTAAATCCTGATAAAGAACCATATACTATCGTTATTCCTCCACCTAATGTAACGGGTAAGCTCACGATGGGACACGTGCTTAATAATACCATTCAAGATATTCTTATTCGTAAAGCCCGTATGGAAGGGAAGGAAGCCTGCTGGATCCCCGGTACCGATCATGCCTCCATTGCCACTGAAGGAAAAATAGTTCAGATGCTCAAAGATCAGGGTGTCGATAAACACAGTCTTTCCAGAGACAAATTTTTGGAACATGCCTGGGAATGGAAAGAAAAATATGGCGGCATTATTATCCAGCAGTTGAAAAAGCTAGGCTGTTCCTGTGACTGGGAACGGGAACGCTTTACCATGGATGAAGGCTATTCGAAAGCCGTTTTATCCGCTTTTGTAAAATTATATGAAAAAGGATTAATTTATAAAGGCAATCGTTTAGTGAACTGGTGTCCGGTTTCCAAGTCAGCCATCAGTGATGAAGAAGTAATTCACCGGGAGATCAAAGGTCATCTTTGGTATTTTAAATATCCGGTTAAGGACAGTAACGAGTTTATGGTTGTAGCCACGACCAGACCGGAAACAATGCTGGGAGATACCGCCGTGGCAGTACACCCAAAAGATGAGCGTTATGCACATTTAGTTGGGAGAACGATTATTCTTCCATTGGTGGGGCGGGAGATACCGGTTATTGCCGATAACTATGTGGATCCGGAATTCGGGACGGGCTGCGTAAAAGTAACACCGGCACATGATCCCAACGACTTTGCCATGGGTGAGCGTCATGATCTGGAATTTGTGAATATCATGAATGATGACGCATCCATGAACGACAATACCCCTGAAGCATACCAAAACTTGTCTCGTGAAGAGGCCAGGAAAGCAGTTGTAAATGATTTAAATGAACAGGGATTTCTGGAAAAGACGGAAGATTATGTAAATAAAATTGGATATTCTGAACGAGGTCAGGTGCCCATTGAGTTTTATATATCCGAGCAATGGTTCATGAAAATGGATGAACTGGCCAAACCGGCACTTCAGGCAGTGTCTGACGGCAAAATTAAATTTCATCCGGAGCATTGGGTCAAAACGTATAACCATTGGATGGAAAACATCAAAGACTGGTGCATCAGCCGTCAGCTCTGGTGGGGACACCAGATCCCGGTTTGGTATCATAATGATGATCCTGAAAAATTACATATATCTGTTGACGGACCGAATGATCCTGAAAATTGGCAGAGAGATCCGGATGTATTGGATACCTGGGCGAGTTCGTGGCTGTGGCCTATTGCCGTTCATAATTGGCCGGAGGATAGTGATGAATTGAATTATTTTTATCCCACGGATGCATTGGTAACCGGACCGGACATTATATTTTTCTGGATAGCACGAATGATCATTTCCGGATATGAATTTATGGACGATCTGCCTTTTAAGAATGTGTATTTCACATCCATTCTCCGAGATGAAACAGGACGGAAATTCAGTAAATCTTTAGGTAATTCCCCTGACCCGTTTGACCTATTTGATGAATATGGCACGGATGCAGTTCGTTTTGGCGTCATGCTCATGGCCCCTCAAGGATTGGACGTTCTGTTCTCCTCCACCAGACTGGAAGTGGGCCGTAATTTTATGAATAAACTCTGGAATGCTTCCCGTTTTGTGTTGATGAATTTAGAAGAAGGTAAAATTCCGGACATTGATTTGAATAAAGAAGAATTGGATTTACCGGAACGGTGGATATTGAGCAAACTGCAAAAGTCCGTAGCTGTCTATAACCGACAACTGGACAGGTTTCATTTTAACGAAGCGGCCAAAGTGCTTTATGATTTTACCTGGAATGATTTTTGTGACTGGTATATTGAAGTTGCTAAGACTCGATTTTATGGTCAAGATACCCATGCTGCTGATATTTCACGAGCAGTGAGCATTCATGTGTTAAGAACTGTTGTAGCTATTCTTCATCCCTATGCACCATTTATTTCGGAAGAGTTATGGGCGCATGTTAAAGATATTAATGAACCTGATTTGATAGTATCAAACTGGCCTGAAGTGGATGAAACATTAATTGATGACAATGCAGAGAAAGAAATGACATTATTGCAGGAAGTTATTTCCGGAATACGCACCATCCGCAGCCGTATGAAAATTCCACCGGCAAAAAAATCTGAATTAATTGCCAGATGTGATAATGGCATGGCAGAATTTTTGTATCAATATCAAACAGTCATTTCTTCCCTTGCGCAAACATCATCGGTTGAGGCTGGAATGGCTCACGAAAAACCGGAACAATCAGCGACGGTAATCATAGGTAAAAATGAACTGTATATCCCCTTGGGCGGATTAATCGACTTGGATGTGGAAAGGTCTCGTCTGCAAAAACGTTCAGATGAAATTAATGGTCATTTGAATAGTATCACTAAAAAATTGTCAAATGAACAATTTATAAGTAAAGCACCCAAACATGTTGTTGCTCGAGAAAAAGAAAAACAAGAAGAAATGTCTGCTGAACTAGAAAAAGTAAATGCAAATTTGGAGATGTTGCGATGAGAATATTTGTTTTATTACTACCATTGTTATTAATTGGTCAGAGCATGACGGTCTATAAGGATAACATAGCCCTGGTGAAAGAACCGGTACAATGGGACGTCCTATCGGGAGTATCCGAAATCACTTATGATAAATTACCCGATGGAGTCATCCCTAATTCACCGTTTTTGATGCTCGAAGATGCAGTGGTCCATTATCAGCGCTTTAATAATGACGTTTTCCGGGGGAACAAATATTTCAGAGGTAAAATTGGTGAGTATGTTTATGTAAAGGTGCAGAATAACAAGACTCATGAAGGCACCCTGATTGAATTTAACAACAGCAGTATTTCCCT
>CAJVYU010000187.1 GCA_913009735.1 uncultured Fidelibacterota bacterium | reverse complement strand
CATTGCGGCGCTCAAAGAATCTAAAAAGGAAGAGGTAACGCTCGCCCCGGAGGGACACCCGGTCAATATTCTTATGCAGGAACATTCAATACTACTTGAAGCTGCCGGAAAATTAAACCGGCTCACCGAAAAAATGACAACAAAAGACCACGCCGATTCAGACGAATTAAAAAAACTCAACGAGATTGTTAAAATTTTCAGAGATTCTCCGAGTCATTATCTGCGTGAAGAAAACGTGCTGTTTCCTTTTATTGAAAAACACGGAATTACTCAGCCGCCTGCAATTATGTGGAGAGAACACGACACGATTCGCGGAATCGAGAAAAATATCTATGCTGTTATTGACCGGTTTGAAACATCCGATTTTTATGAATGGACAACCGACATACACAGGGAAACATCTTCTCTTTCCGAGATGCTTTCAAACCATTTCTACAAAGAAAACAATATACTCTTTCCCACGGGGATTAACCTGATTACAGAAGATGAATGGAAGGAAATCGGGCGCCAATTCGATGAACTCGGGTATTGCAGCTTCAGCCCGGAAGTAGAAAAACCGGAGCCCGCACCGGCTGAATCTGCTGCGCCGGAAGAGGAGTACGAAAACGGCGGTTCATATAAATTTGCATCGGGTACGTTAACAAAAGAACAGGCAGAATCTATCTTCAACACGCTACCGGTGGAAATTACATTTATTGATAAAGATGATGTTCTGCGTTATTTCAATCAGAAAAAGGATGCTTTATTTATCAGGACAAACGCCTCTTTGGGAAGAGAGGTCAGGCTGTGTCACCCGGAAAAAAGCGTTCATCTTGTAAACCAGATAATCCGCGAATTCAAAACCGGCACGCGGGACGCTGCCGAATTTTGGCTTACGCTGAACGATAAAATGATTTACATCCGCTATTTCCCCGTCTTTAATAAAAGCAGAGAATATATGGGATGTATGGAAGTGACACAGGATATTACGGATATAAAAAAGATTGAAGGAGAAAAAAGACTCCTGTGAATTGAAACACTAAATAGTCGTCCCTGAAAAAGTCTGTTTTAGGCTTCAAGATAATGAATTTGTGATTTAGTATTAACAGTTCTTTGAAAATATTTTACAGAATTTTTGATAATTCTATCGAAAATAAAAAATGGCAAAAAGAAAGCTGCTAAAAGCTTTCTTAAATTAGCTCCACAACCGCTTAAGTATGCATTTATCCTGTCTCCATTTGTGCCTTTTAGATAGTTCCTATTCATGCGGTTTTCAGATTTTAAATGTCCTATTTTTGGTTCAATTGCATTTCGCCGCCGCAACCACTTACGCTGCGTTCGAGTTTTAGGTCGTCCTCTATTCCTTTGACCGGCAATATGAACGTCAGCATTGCCGTCATATTTGTACCCCCGATAACCACGGTCACAGTAAACGTCCTTAACCTGCCAGGCTGTTAACTGTTCAACCTGTTTTAAAACATCTCCGAGAGTATGTCCGTCATACGGATTCCCATGATGCGCCTGAATACCCACTATCCAGTTATCACGGGATGTAGTGGCAACGCTTACCTTGCAGCCGAACTCATAACGCTTATGCACTTTTCCCTTGGCAATGCATTCCACCTCAGGAGCATGAATACTGTATATCTTATTCTTGTCATCCCTTTTTTGTGCAAGCAGACGCTCACTTAAATAAAGCAAATCCTCAAACCCTGCGTCTGTTTCCACTAACTTACGACGAATATCTCTGGTAACTCTTCCCAAATAAATCTTTAATTTCTTTGTCTCTTTACGTGCTCGATTCATCTGTCGTGCATGAGAATAACGACCTTGCTTAACCAATGCTTTTTTGCCCAATCTCCGATAGTTCTGACGAAGATCAATCCCTCGTTTCTCTGCCTCTGTTACCAGTTTCTCACGCATCTTATAACACAAACGGGCATCGGTCGGAAACGCTATTGCCTTCTCTTGGACTGTCGTATCTATGTTTACTTTATGTAAATGATTCTTTTTTAATAAACCCAATCCCTGTGCCGTCTTTAGGGTCTGGCAAAATAATTTCTCCATACCGGAAGCACCTATCCGATTACGCCACTTCACCAGACTCGTTGGGTCTAATGGAAATTTATGCTGAAAATATTCAAACCCGCAAAAGTATTGCCAATACGGATTCTCAAGAAAACGCTCCACCACTGACTCATCGCTTTCGTTATAGGTATGCTTCAAATAGTGCAATCCAACTAACAAACGAATCGCTTTACCGGGGCGTCCCTTATTCTCTACATAAAATGACCCGAATTCCTTCTCGAAATATTTCCAGTTAATGATGTCAGATAATTTAAACAGCGGATGTTGGTTATCTAATATCTGATCTAAACGTGACCTGAATAAATCTTCCGGACTCTTTTTACGTTTTTTTGCTTGCATAAATCACCAGCTTTTTTATGTCTTATTGCGATTTCTTGCAATTTAAACAATAATAATGACAAATGCAAGCTATTTATTAACAATATATTATGATGTTTTTCAGGGACGACTAAATAATAGAGCGAAAATCAGATATAAAAATGCTGTTTTAAGAATTCCGTTCATTGGATTCCTCCATTTTGTATGGTACTATTATTTTTATGATTTGATTTCTAATGACCGGCAATAACAATTCAAAGAGATGATATCCGTATGGAATGAGGATTACATTAAAGCGCTGCTTCTTCTTTTGCAATTTCAACAAAGTTTTTATATACATTTTTTCCGACGAGTTCAATCGGGGAATCTATTCTTGATTGACAGGAAGGCTCACGGCGCGTATAGTCGCTTATTTGTTTGTTTCCTTCCTCAATTGTATCTTCTACATGAAACTGCACTCCCCAGACATTATTTTCATATCGTGCGGCTTGGATGCAGTTTTTTGATTTTGCAAGGATTGTAATATCTTTTGTGTCCAGATCACCTTCGTAGATTCGCTTTATATGACATTCGAATGATATGAATTTTTCCGGCAGTCCTTTTAACATTCTGTCTTTTTTACCTTCCTCGTTTAACTCGATTTCATACCATCCCATTTCCGGTTTGTCCATAAATTCGATATTAAGACCGTGCATTTTTGCCACCATCTGACTTCCCGCACATACTCCAAGAACGGGTATGGACTTTTTTTGCGCTTCCTCTATAATTTTTACCGTGATTTTATAACCGCGGTATTTTTCAATATGAGTGGAGTCCGAACCGCTGACTAAAAGACCGTTATATTCCCCGATGTTAATATCGGGCGGAATATTCCGTATCATCTCAAAGACATCCACTTCACCGTCAAAGTAATCCTTCAGAACTCCCGCTATTTTCACTGATTCATATGTTTTGCTGCGAATCAAACGGTGGAGGTCTAATACTGCAAGTTTCATAATATTACTCTTCAATAAAAATTGGCTTAATATGTCTTTCGTATATATTTTCCGTTACATTGCGGGCAATTATTTCTTTATGTTTTACCAATGCTTCTATGTAGCGGCTGCCCATTTCCGCAGCAATTTTATAACCCACATGCAGAAGCTGCCGAAGATTCGGATTATACAATTCACATTCCCGGTTATGCCTTAGTGAATTTGCATAGGTTTCCCCATCCCAGCCATTAACGGTTTCAACAGCCGGGAGTTTTTTCCTGCGTATATCTATAACAGATGCGTATGGTTTACAAAGTTCGTCAAACCTTGAATATGATTTTTCATATATTTCCTTAGCAATGTCAAGACCGTCTCCGCCCGCCATTGCAAGGCCTGTAATTTCCTCAAGCCACGTTGTACCGGCAGTTTTAAGATGCAGTCCCACATCATATTTTTTGAGAACCTTTCCCATCGGGGAATAGATTGAAAATTTATCACTCCCGGAATGGATGCTTAACTTCAGGTTTTCCGGAAGCGGAAATTCAGATACTGCAAAGTTTATAACGGCAACATCTTCCTCGAATTCCGTTTTGAATTGATTAATACGGCCCGCATAATCTACGCCTTTATTAAACCTGCCCGTGAACTTCGGCGCTATTGTCTGGGCAGGAATGCCTTCTCCCGCTATTGCGGAAAGTATAAAGAAAAGTTCAACCGGAGTTTGCGGCTCGTTGGATTCATCCATAGAAACTTCAGTTATAAAATTGTCTTTTCCTTTATACTTTTCAATATACCTATAAATTCTACCTGCTTCTTTAATTGCATACAAAAATTTATGCGCAATATCCTCTACCATTTCGGTGCTTACGTCAAACGATTTATTAATACCGGGTATATCGAGTGTTCCAATATATCTTTCCTGCTTTTCT
>CAJVYU010000186.1 GCA_913009735.1 uncultured Fidelibacterota bacterium | reverse complement strand
TATTGGCTTTAACATCCTTTAATCGGTTGTTCCAGTCATACTCATACACAAATCCTTGGTCATTAACCATTGTTAGGTTTCCATTATCATCATATTCATAATCTGTGGAATTGTTTATTCCCAGCAAACGGTTATTCACCGGCTGGCCATTGCTCAAAGTGTAATTGTATGTATCATTATTCATATCTGTGCGGTTACCCACTTTATCATAAGTGTAAGTACGATCTTCATATTGAGCATCTGAATAATTAACAGAAGTCAGCGACAAAATGAGCAAGACCTGGTTGCGCTAATACAGGCTTAATACGAGACTAATCTTTTAACAACTTACCGACGCTGAGATGACAGCGAATACATTTCACTTCTGATAAATTAATCCCACGTTGCTTTTTCATTTGTTCGAATTGCAGCCGGTTTTCTTCTGAAATTCGGAATGTTTCCATTTGAACAGTGTTTAAGGAAAATCCGATTATTGTCGTATTCGTAATAGTCACTGTATGGAATAGCAGCTTATGGTAGACATTTTCAGTTTTATCCCAGACTATCAAGGTTGAGGAAAAGTCATCGGCTGATTGGTTAGCAATGTTATAACAACCCGATTGAAGAAACAGGAAAATTAAAAATGCGGTAGAAATTATTTTATTCATTCTTAATATGTGATCAAATCTCACGTAAGTCGTTTTTTAATTTACGCATTTGAATAGTTATGATCTACCTCTTGATTTCGATAATGACTACCTGCCCGTACAAGAAAATAAAGCATTATTACTCCGGCATACATTAGTCGTATCAAAGATAACACAATACTCCTTGTCATCGCGAGGCGTGGAGCGACGAAGCGATCTCCTTGATACCGCAACCTTTAGGAGATTGCTTTGTCGCTCGTTCCTCTCTCCGCGCAATGACAATATTATTACGACTAACCAGCGCCGGAGTAATATATGGCTACTGCAGGTATTTAGTCTGATTAATTCACTATCTTTATAACTTTGTAAATGGGTTATGTTAATCTTTGGATTGTTAATGACGATAAAACGTAAATATGTAAAACGTAATGTCCACCAATTACATATTTACGTTTTACATAATTACATAGGGCTATGTTTCCTCTATCCATTATTATTACGGTATTTGCATAAGTTAGTACGTTTGCTCATGAATTATCCAGGTTAGGATGCTGATGTTTATACCTTACGCATCTTTTTGATGTTGGATCGTATCACCCTCTGATTGTTGACATGAGAACCGGGATTTTGTTCATTTTTGACTTTTTGAAATAGGAAAACCGTTATTTTCCCATCCAGTAACTGACTTTAATAGCGAAAACATTATCTGTAGTTACACCTAATAAATCATCCAGATCGCGAAAAAGTCGGAAGTCCCCGGGATTGTTAAAATTATACCCATTTCGGGTCCACACTAAGTATAAGGTTGATCCGGGTTTGAATTCCCAACGCAATACAACATTTCCGACCAATGCTTTATAATTAAAATCAGGATTATCAATCTCGAAGGCATCGGAGTCATCACCTCCTGTTGGATCTATGATATAGCCGGATTCTGTCTCTGTAATGGTTGACCCCTCTTCTCCGTAGGTTAACAAGTCGTAAGAACGAGGTTTTTTAAATTCCATAAACCGTGAATATTTTCCTACGGCAATAAAGGGTTGAAAGTAGGCTTGCAGAGAAAGGACAGGTGTAAAGGCATAATTAACTCTAATGTCAGCGGAGATTGTGGTCTGATCAATCTGGGATAGCACATAGTGTTTTCCATACATTGCCACCGCTGCGGGATCGTCAACTGTAGTGATATACTGATCAATTGTTTTACTTTCATTATAGGAGGGATTAAAGCTCAATTGTAATCGTGTCCCGATTTTCACTTGCAGCCAGCTATAGCCTCCCCAGTTGTATCCGCCATTACTTCTTGAACCCACATTTCCACCGCCTCCGAATACAATATCTTTCCGGCCATCCGAACTAAACCCTATATTAGCAAAAGTGCCATCGGGAGATTCCACCATGGGTCCTCCCCGCAACTTTTGATCGTCCAGCGTACGCGGCCCCCTTCCCGTAAAGGCATTAATACTCCAATAGTTCAGGAATTGAACCCAACCAAATAAAAAGATAGATTCATTTATTTTATAACCTCCAAAATTATGATTAGTCATATAAGCGGCACTTAACCGGGCATTACGGAATATCTTACCCGGATCATACCAGCGATAACCGATCACAACATGGTGATTGATCCTGTCGGTTCCAAAATTCAAACCCATATCGTTGCTTTCGTAACCCGGTGTAATAAATCCTAAGGCTGTATTAAACTGCCAGTGCCCTTTTTCTTTGTTAAGAATGAACCGTCCGGAAAATCCCGTCATTTCAGTCATGTTACTATCCACTTTTACATGCACTGCATCCGGTCTTTGGAAGTAGTGGCTGGAGTTATACTGTAGGTTTAAGAGTCTTTCTTTTGATCCGGCTACCCGTGTACCTCCTATCCAACCTCCAATAACCCATTCGCGCTCCGCACTGAAAAAAGCCCAACCGTCCACACCAAAAGCCTGGGCATTATCCGAAAGAACTTCCCGCAGATCCCGGTTTTTAAAATCGCGATATACATGGGTACCGATTACTCCCAATCCCTGAAGACCATCATTAAATTCTTTCTGGGTTCGCAGCAGATTGTACGTTGTCAGAGGTTCTACTTCTTCAGAAGTAACTGTACCGCCATTATCAACGCTGGCGAATTCCCGGTCGGTTAAGGACGTCAGTCCCCCCAATGACCAACCTCCCTTCAATTTACCGCTGATTTTTGCCGCACCCAGGATCCGTGTAGCAGAAGGAGTATCCACCCAATCGCCGGATACCCACCCTTGGGGAGTACGACCAATACGGCGGCTGTAAAAAAAGTCCGGCTCAGAAAAATTAAACCCCCAGCGATTCGACGGCCCACCTGAACCAAAGGAAAATATACTGGATCCCTCAACAAAAAAGGGGCGTTTTTCTTCATAATACGTTTCAAATGCAGACAAGTTAATAGTAGAAGGATCTACTTCTACCTGACCGAAATCCGGGTTAATAGTGACATCCAGAGTCAGGTTACTGCCTATCCCCAGCTTCACATCCGCGCCTACACCCAGATTTGAATCTTTTCCTTTGTAAAATGGATTATCTTTCGTTGAGGGTAAAATGCTGTATCCGGATGTGAGATAGGGCATGAATTCCAACCGTTTCGGTGGATCAATATTGGTAATGCCGTGAAGACTGGCAAATCTGGAAACGAGCCCGCTTTCTCCCCGGGGGAAAAAGATAAATAATGAAAATTCATTGCGGCGTTGAAGCGTACGTCCAAAATTAATTCCCCATGTATAGACTTCATGCTTATTAAATCGTAACTGGGAAAAGGGAATCCGGAATTCAGCCGTCCAGCCTTTATCGTCTATCTGGGTTTTGCATTCCCAGATTCCATCCCAGGTATCATCGAACCAGCTATCATTAGAAATGGTTCCATCTTTTATGGACCCACTGGGGTTGGCGACAAAGAAAAATCCGGAGCGTTTATCATTGTATGAATCAATAGCCACACTAAAATCATCTGAATTATTATCCTCATCCCGGCGGGCCAGGCGCCCGACAATAGAATCAGGAATACTATCCCACAAACGGGCACCGATATAAAGGGCGGCGTCATCGTAACCAACCCAAACCTCTGTGCGTTCTGTCGCCAACTCTCCATTATCCGGTTCAACCTGGATAAACTGTTGGTTGGATGTGGTCTGGTATAGACCTTCTGTCAGGTATCCGTCAATTTTCAGGGGCGTGTCAATGCGATGACCAATGATATCACGCTTAATATAATCTTCGGGATTATGGGTTTCATTTGAGGAATATAACAAAGATGATAAAATGATCAGGGAAATGACGCGCTGCAAAAAACCTCCTGGGACCGGTTTGCTCTAATTAGTAATCAATGGAAAATTATTTAGATAATTTACTGATAAACTATAATTTCTAATATCACAGTCTAAAAAATGATAATGAAAATTAATAATAATTATTTTCCTAGCTAACTGTTTTAAACCGTATCAACATTTAAGTACAACTGTCCAAAGATTGGTAATATTGAAATAATTTCCCTGTTATTTATACTCCGTCTATAAGCCAGATCAGTACGATTCAGTACTGTCCAAAATAAATTAGTTTTCACATATTTTTAATAAAATAGTTTATTCATCTCGACGATCGAAGACGGTTTTGGATAGACTTTTCCACTTATTCAAAAAACAATCCCCGTTATTATTTCA
>CAJVYU010000185.1 GCA_913009735.1 uncultured Fidelibacterota bacterium | reverse complement strand
AAGATCTACACTCTTTCCCTACACGACGCTCTTCCGATCTGACCAACAGCAACAGCCGCTTACCTATCATGGTAAACAAGTTTTAGAAACAACTCCATCATTTGTCATATCGAAAATTGGAGTATCAGCCAAGAGTTTATTACCGAATTCGGAGATTCAGGCAGACCCGCCTTATGGTACTGTGTATGGACAAATAAGCGATCCCGATAATGTTTATCTGGCCCAAGGTGGTGAATTACTTCCTGACAGTACCTGGACAGACCAGATATATGCAGATATATATGGTGCAACATTGTTTAGCAATGCCGGTATTTATTTTAAAAACCCTGCAATTGTAACGATTACGAATGCAATTGACTGCCAGTATTTAGATGTAAATGATGTCTGGGTACCTGTTACCGGGGATGCGACCGTTACGGCACAAGCTGTTTCGACAGGTGCCGGCGGCTCCGCTTATATTGAAACAGATTCATTGGTTCTTTTGGGTCATGCAGGAACTAATGGATAAAATGAACTTAAATACAAAAGAGAGGTTAACCACGGTTGATCAGGATCAAAAAAAGTTTTTTCTTGATTACCTGAACCAAGTGGGGTTTTTTAACCTGGAAGAGCTGCATCCTTTATATAAACAGTCTAGCCCGGAGCAAATAGATGATATTCGTTTAAAAGTGATTATGATGGCAGGAATTGGGAAAAACCTGTCTTTGGAAGGGGATTTTATAGAAGCAAAGCGAATATTCGATTCAGCGCTGGAACTTGCGGAAAGTAAACCTGAAGTAGTAAATGGTGATTTTATTGCATTTATTTATTACGAACTTTGTTTGTTCTTTAGAATGGTATCTGATTTACCAAGTTCAAAACGATATGCAATATTGGCAAGACAATATGCAAAAACAACAAATCTGAGATTATTAATAAACTATCAGTTTGCAACGTTTAAAGCTGAATCAGAAATTAATCTGAAGATTGATAAATTAAATTATTATAGTTATGAGTTTCATAAGCTCAAAATGCATTATATGGAAGCGTTGGTTATGACCCGGTTGGGAATTATTTATGAAGGGAAGAAAGATTGGAAAAATGCCGATTCATACTTTCGAAAAGGGTTGAAGATTGCCAAAGAAAAAAATATCTACCACGTGGAAAACATGATCAATAATTCCATTGGTTATACCTATGCCAATAAGGGTGAGTACGATAAAGCATTAGATGTGCTGAATACTGCTCTTGAGAATGTAAAGAGTTTTTATAATCGAACTCTCATGTTGGAAAACATTGGCTATGTCTATTACCGGAAACTGGATTATAAATTGGCTTCGGAAAAATACCTTGAAGCTTATAATTACGCCAAAGCCCATAATGTCATTTCTCAACTTCCTGAGGAATGTTTTTTCTTGGGTGATTGTTACGAACAGATGGGAAATGTGCAGCAGGCGTTAATGTATTATAAACTGGGGTATGACCATGCATTTTATCAGGTAGCCGAAGGGTTCGGGTTGAATGGATTTAGAAAAAAGGCCATGACAACTTATCTGACCTATCTGGAAAGAATGAATTATAGAAAATTCGATGGGAAATCCATGGAGAATCCGTTTGAATTCTCTCTTGGGAAAGAATGGCGGGAAATCCGGGATATATTTCAGTATCACCTGATTATGCACCATAAGAATAAAGCGTATTCAAGAGAGACCTTCCTGTCCGGACTGAAGATGAAATCTTCTACGTATTACACCCTCCAGAACAAATTGAAAAAACAGGGGTATAAAATTCCCGGAATCAAGGAACCGAATAAACCCATCCCGGAGGATGTGGCTATTGAGACTTTGAATCTCTATATCCGGAATAATCTCGAGCATTTAAGCTGGGAAGACGCCAATAAGCGGTTTGAAAAAGATATATTCTTGTATCTGTACCGGCAATATGGTTTTCAGAAGAACCGTTTGGGTTCTGCGCTGAATTTAAGCCAGCCCATCATCCGAGCAAAAACAGGTGCGATTGTATATGCTTATGATCAGGGTTTGAACAGGTAGACGAAGAGCTAAAAATAGGGAAATTGATGTTTATACTTTCTAGACGGAGGGTGTATTTATTTATATCCCTACAAACACTCTGAAGAATAATATGAGCAAAATGAAACAATTAATAAAACCAATCATTATTAGCAATCCTTTATCCACATACCTGAAACAAATCTTAATCCACCTCAAAGAATCGGAGCGATAAAAATGTTACAGCATATTAAGTCTGGTTTATATAACGAAGGTATTGGCATTGGAGTACATAATAAAAAGAAATCGGATGACTATGTTAAAAAATTAAATGGTCTCCATGAGGCAAGCAGATTCCTCGTGTCTTCCACGGACTTCAAAGATGTCCTGGACAAGTGTGCTATCATCTCAAAAGAATTAGTGGATGCACACGGTGTGACCATCTATCTTTTAAATGAGAGCAGAACAACTCTTGAGCCTATTATTTCCAGAGAGAGTTATGCAGATCAAATTTTAGCGACTCCGTTTAAAATGGGTGAAGGAGTATCCGGGAAAGTGGCTGTTTCAGGGAAAGCAGAGATGGTCAACCGGGTGGATCTGACGAATATAGGAAAACAAATCCCGGGAACACCTGTTGAACCGGAATCATTGATTTCAATCCCGGTTAAAGTCAGAAATAAAGTCATAGGTGTAATGACCGTCAGCCGGTTGGGAGAAAGGGAATTTGATACAGGTGATCTTATACTTCTTGAACATCTGGCAAATATTTCTGCTTCCGCTATTGAAAATGCCAGATTATTCAGTAAAACAAAGTTGGTTGAACAAGACTTGATGGCGTCAAAGGAGCGAGCAGAAGTTTCTGACCGTTTGAAAAGCACATTTTTAAGTGCCATGTCGCACGAAGTCCGCACCCCTTTGAATTCGATACTGGGATTTACGGATTTATTGGCAAGTGAATTGAAACATAAACTTACTCATAAGCAGAAAGTATTTCTTGATACGATTACTCAAAGTGGATATCGTTTAAAACAACTCATCGAGGATATACTGGACATATCGGCGATTGAAGCGGATCGAATGGCACTTGACATGGAATCTTTGCCGGCTGACCAGTTAATTAGAGAGTCGTTAGAGGTCGTGAAACCGGCAGCAAAACAAAAAAAGCTAAACGTTAAAGAGTCATATAAAACATCTGACAGAAAAATCAATGTGGACAGATTGCGTTTTCAAAAAGCGATCGGAAATCTGCTTCACAATGCAGTGAAGTATACTCATGAAGGAAGCATATCTGTTTCTACCCAGGTAACCAATGGACAATATGTTGTTTCAATTGCGGATACCGGTATAGGAATCAAGGAAGAGTTTGTACCCCATCTTTTTACTTTATTCAGGCAAGGTGATGAAGGGTTATCCCGAACGTATGAAGGAATCGGTTTAGGTCTGGCCATCTCCAATCGTTTGATCACAGCCATGGGAGGTAATATTGACGTAGAGAGTAAGCACGGAAACGGGAGTACGTTTAAGGTCAAGTTTCCTGTCGGTATAATCCAAGAGCCCAAGAGCATTATAAAAAGTACATTTTTCCCGGGAAACAACGGTTCCAATTCCGATTATCAGCTATAAGTATACCACGGTTAAAATGAAATTTTTAATTGTTGAAGATAATCTTCCTAATTTAATGTATGTCCAATTTCTTTTAAAGAAACTTGGATATGAATTTATTTCGGCATTTTCAGGAGAAGAGGCGCTGGATATGTTGAAAACACAAAACGTCGATTGTATGCTGGTCGATATTAATTTGGGAGAAGGTATTTCCGGGTTGGAGTTCCTCAAAGAAATCAGGGAGAAAAAATGGTTAATGAATATTCCGGTCATTGCAGTAACCGCGTACGCCATGAATGGAGAGATAGATAAATTTATCACTGAAGGATTTGATGATTGTTTATTCAAGCCGTATACAATTAATGATTTTAAAGAGGTATTGCAGAGGAACATTCCAATAAACGTTTAAGGTTGTTATTTACCACATCAGCTTTATTTCTATCTTCATCTATTAGAGGGCTTTGCAAAACCTATTGCACAAATTAAAAAGTCTAAAATTCATCTGCTTTTCGTTAGAAAAAGATCGGAAGAGCGTCGTGTAGGGAAAGAGTGTAGATCTCGGTGGTCGCCGTATCATTAAAAAAAAAAATAAAACACAAATGAGTAGATGACCAAACTTACACTAGACATCAGATTCACAGCGGCACTCACCGCACGTAGCAAGATAATCACATACGTACATAGACTGATAACATCTAGTCTGTTGCAGACGTCATCA
>CAJVYU010000184.1 GCA_913009735.1 uncultured Fidelibacterota bacterium | reverse complement strand
CTCTCAACTGATGATAGATCGGCAGAAGTTCCAATTCTTGTTTTTACAGTATCCAAATCAGCAATGATGTCATCAGCATCGTTAGTGCCCCATTTAGCTAGAATACTATCCACTTGCGTTCTTATGTGCTGGGTATCGGTATAAATAGAATCAACTCTGGATCTTATATAGGTGATATCTGTTTGAGCACTAGCAATTGCAGTTTGATTTTCATCAATTTCCGTAGTTAGACTGGTTTCCGCGGTGTCAATATATGATTCGGTGGCTATGCTTCCGCCTCCAGTCAGAGTTTTGTCGGTTAATCTTCGCGTCGCGCTGCTCCAAATATCCGATACTAAGGTTCCGAAACTACTAAGCGCTCTAGTTGTGGATGTCCATACTTTGGCCGCCAAACTTTGATCCCGGCGCAAAGTATAATCATCTGTTGATACGGGATTGGTAAAGGTTGAAGAGAAAGTCAAAGTATCGGTCGCAGCGACAAAATCAGAAACTGTTCTTTCCTCTCCAGCATTGCTTCCTGTTAGCATTACCACTGTATAATTATTCCAATAGTCATCTGGCTGGGTAAGTTCTGCATCAACCAGGGCGCTGGTTGATCCGGAATCAGCCGTTCCCTTAAAATCAAAAGTCGCGCCTCTTATCAAATTAACATCCGTATCAATATCGCTCACCGTATCAAAAGAAGTTCCCAGAACAAATGTCTTATCAATACATCGCTCTTCAGTGCCACCCACATCACAACAAATCAAAGTTCGGTACAGTCCTTCAGGGGTGCTGATCGCGGAAGTGGAATAATAATACCAACCATCATTTTTGTCGCTCATATTAACGGCGCTGACAATAACGGAATCGTTCGGATTGGTAATGGTAATCTTGCAATAATCATCAGTAGTAATTGGGGTATGTCCTTCATCATCAAAAACATACTCGCCGATTATGCAAGTGGAGCTCGGCTCACATCTTTGGTAGAGAGATGGAATAGCAAAAACCGACTCTGCAAAAAAGAAACCTAGAGCGATTGTTACAATAAATATTGCTAATAATTTTTTGCTATGCATAAAATTTAATTTACAAGTTCCAAATACTTAACTTCCAAACAATATGATTATGTTTGGAAATTGGAAATTAAACTATTACGGACAGCCAGTAATCAATCCGTCTTTAATCGTTACTTGGCAGGTAGTGGAACAATCCGAAGCCGTGCAAAGCCAGTATGAACTTGTGTCTGTTATCCCTTGTGAGCCGTCTCCTGAAAAATAATTTCCTGCCTGTAAATCATCATCCCCAGTCGCTCCAATTAAGACCTTTCCTGTGCCTATTACATCAGGGTCAATAATAAAATCTGTATTGTTGTAATACATCCGAGCATCATTTCCAGCTCCGAAATAAACATATTGATTGTCGGCAGGGAAATAAACATATCCGTCTTTATCTATTTTCATTCTTAACTTTGTGCCGACGCTTCCATTCTGATAAGTCGGATTTGTGTAAAATAAATGACTTTGGACATCATTACCGCCCCAACCGATACCGCCGTAATATAAATCCGACCTTGATGCTAAATCATTTACCCATAATGTGAAACCAAAAAATACGTCATCTAACGCCTCTACATAATTAAATACTCCTGCCCCTGCTGTTGCTGACTGACCTAAAAGTAATCCTCTATATGAATCCATAGCCCTACTGCCCCTAACATACAATGTTCCTTTCCAAGCATTTTTATCTTTATACGGGTGAGGGGCGCCTATTCCAACTGTGCCTTTTTCACCATCCACTATAAAAGTATTTGCGCTATCTGTAGTTTCAACCCTGAAATCCTTATCCGCTCCTGCTTCGTTTATAGTTACTGCTCCGTCAAGAATATAATCCCCTGTGCCTGTATCTCCTGTATTTAGAAGATAATCGCTATGGGCTTGAGTGTTATCTTGGGAGTGAGTGTAAGCGGTGTCCCAATTAGTTGAGGAATCGGTAATTATAGAATAAGTTCCGGCGCCGTCTGTTTTCATGAGTCCGGCTGAGCTAAAATCACTGTCCAGTAAATCATCAGTAGAATCCGTATCAGTATTGGGATAAGTATCAAGATCAAGATAATTCTGCGTTGAATGGTCGCCCCAGCCATAAGCTGTCGCCCATTCAGTAGTAGAGGCGGTTAAGGGAATGTCGTATAAAGCGGCGGCGTTGATCGTAACAGTGCCGTCCCCGTCATCGTCAACAGAAAGCCCGGCGCCTTCGGTAATCCAGCTGGTAAGATTTCCTACTGAAACAAGATTTTTGGAAGAGTCGGAGGAGAGCAAACGCGAGGCGGTTAAGGCGCTGTTTCTGATATTACCCACGACTTCAAGAGCTTCCTGCGGAGTAGTAGTGGCAATACCGACCCTGCTTGAGCCTGTATCCACGAAAATCGCTCCATCGCCGCTACCGATTCTGACATCATTTGTTTCGGTCCTTAAAATTATTGTTGAAGCGTTTTTTATCCATTGGGCGACTTTATTCTCGCTCCCAAAGATAAACGCCTGCGCTGGTTGTGTATTCAAAGAACCAATCAGCGTTCCTATAAATAGCGCTCCGATAAATAATGCTTTTGTTGTTTTGGAAATTTTATTCATATTACTCATCCATCAGTTGCTCTTGTTGTTCGTTTTGCGAATTTTGCAAACAATCAATCGCGATCATTTTTACTTCTTTGTCATTTTCAATCAAAGTAACAGGCGCACATTTGCCTGACTCGTTTATTAAGGTTGAGATTGAATCAGCCACGCCGCTTTGATAACCTGTTTGGAACTGCGTGAATTGCGATTTCTGCCATTGATCGCGGGCAATATAGCCGATGGAAAATATAACCCAAAGCGCGATAAAAACGAATAAGATCTTTTTTATTTTGAAAATGTTTTTTAGAACTGTGAATATTTTTGTAAACATATTTTTAGTTGCGTAATACGTTATTCGCCAGCGCCGCAGAACGATAAACGCTTTATCACGAGCTATTCCATATATACTGTCCATATTATATCACACACTCGCTTTCCGCGATTGTCATATTTTTCTATTTCTATAACGAGTAGCCCTTCCTTGCCCTAATCTCTCTAATAATTTCAATTCCAATAAGCGAGAAAGGGACTGTTTAATAGTTGCTTGAGGAATCTTGCCTCTGAGCGCCTTGTCTATTTCTAAAACGCTTAAGGTTCCGCCTTTTTCAAGAAGCTGATAAATCTCCGTTTGTTTTTCAGAAAGCAGTTTTTCCGGCTGCTCTTTTTCTATCAGTTTCTTTGCTTTTTCAGCTTGTTTAATAAGAATATCCGAAAGAAAATTAAGCCAAGGAGCAATATCTTCATTTTTTGTCTTGTGGTTTTTCTGGGTGGCGCGCAAGGCCAAATAATAATCCGTCTGATGTTCCTCAATAATTTCCTCTAGAAATATAAGGGTTATAACCGTAACCGGCCTTAAGGAGCAGTAAATTGGTCAAGGCGCGCGAAAGCCGTCCGTTGCCGTCCATAAGACGGATGGATTGCCAGAAATTCAAAAATAAAATTCGCGATTACCAACAGGGGATGCAACTTGTTTTCTTTTAATTCATTTTGAACCCAAAAAATCGCGTCATCCATTTCTTTTTTTACAAGATAAGGGGGCGTTGGCCTGAATAAAACAACCTCTTCGCCTTTTTCGTTTCTGGCAACGACAATATTATCAATGGCCTTATATTTGCCTAAATGTTTTTTGTCCTTTTTGGAAAATTTAAGCATTATGCCGTGAAATTGCAAAATCCTGCTTTCAGACAAGCTAAGAGTTTTATAATTGTCAAAAATCCTTCCCAAGAGATCGGCATAGCCGGCGACCTCCTCCTGGTCTCTTCCTTTGGGTGGTCGTGATTTTAATCCTCGTAAAAGCCGGGCAATCTCCGCGTCGTTCATTTTAGCTCCTTCAATGCGAGTGGAGGCGCCGGTACTGCTGATAATTACGGATTTTTTAAGCCGCCCCAGAATTTGCGGGCTCATGCGCAAACTTCCCTGCCAAAGCCCTTTAAATCCGTCAATTTTGGCAATTTTATTTAAAATATCAGGAGTTAGCTTAATGCGTTTTGTAAGCCTGTTTTCAGTCATAATAAATTGTACATATTTAACTATATATGATTATATACAATACTATACGATTATCAAAATCGTTGGCAAAACAACAGAATAATAAAAAATAAAAGCACCTATTCCAACGGCGCCGATGGTTTTGAGAAAAAACCTTTTTCTTGAGTCAAGAATCGTTTTCTTTTCTTCTGTGTTTTGGTTTTTATTTGTCCCGCCTGCTGACGCCTGAGT
>CAJVYU010000183.1 GCA_913009735.1 uncultured Fidelibacterota bacterium | reverse complement strand
TTGTTTATTCTCTTTTTTTTTTTAATGATACGGCGACCACCGAGATCTACACTCTTTCCCTACACGACGCTCTTCCGATCTCTATTGGACCGCTACAGTTTGAATTAAGTAAAAAAGTAGTATTCTAATGAACTCTGTCAAGAAACAAATGGGTGGAAGACAAATGAAGATAATATTGTCACTAACTATCGGGGTTTTGTTGACTATCAACATAGCTAATGCACAGATAATAATGCCGCCGGTCTATTCTGATTCAACAACTTGGGTATATAATATTCTCAGTAGGGCTTCTTGGGGTGACTATATGATTCTGCAGGAACTCTCTTCGGATGCAATTTTCGTGCCCACACGAGGTGGGGACTGGGACGATGGAGGAATATGGCGGGAACTTCAGGAGCATACCTGGACGCCCAACCACTACGGAATTAGTATGGCTTGGGCGGATGCTTATGGGGGCGTGGCGAGGGCAAACGCTACGATTGATGCCCTGAGTAATGAAACACTCATTGCTGAAGTGAGAGTGCTAAGGGCGCTTTTTTATTGGTGGTTGCTCGATCTGTTTAGGAATGTGCCGCTTGTTACCGACCCAACTCCCGATCCGGACAATCCTCCAAGCCAGAATACCCCATTGGAAGTGTTCAATTTCATCGTGGCAGAGATCAACGCAGCGCTACCGGATCTTGAGGGATCATTTGGGGAAGACAATTACGGCCGAGTAACGAAAGGCGCTGCCAATGCCCTGCTGGCAACAGTATATCTGAATGCCGAGGTCTATACAGGAACAACAATGTGGAGCGAATGTGTGGCTGCCTGTGACGCTTTGATTAATTCCGGTATGTATGATCTGATGCCCAATTATAATAACGTCTTTGCCCTTGAGAATGAGGGACCCGGAAACGTAGAGAATATCTTTGTAGTTGTACATGAGCCAGTGGATGGAATCACATTTTTCCGCCACATGGCGACATTACATTACAATCAGTTGCCCGCAACTCCGTGGAATGGATTCTCCGTATTAGCCGACTTCTATAATTCATACGACTCCAGCGATGTACGACGTAACCAACTATTGATCGGACAGCAGTATGTATTAGGTGGACCGAGCGTAGGCGACTCAGCGTACACGCGTTTTGGTGATCCACTGATTTTTACTGTGGAGTCTCCCTTAATCGGCGCTACAGAAGGAAATGGTGTCCGGATCCTCAAGTGGCCCATCGACCCTGATATGAACGGTATTTTTGCCGGTAACGACTACGCCATTTTCCGTTACTCGCATATTCTGCTCGCAAAGGCAGAAGCATTGTTCATGTTGGGTAACACTGGAGATGCTTTAAATCTAGTTAACCAGGTCAGGGAACGTGCGTTTGACCCTGATGAGCCATTAACGAATATAACTCTCGACGATATCTTTGATGAACGTGGCTATGAATTATTGTGGGAGGGATTCCGTCGTCAAGACCTAATTAGAACCGGGCACTTTCTTGAAGCATGGACATTAAAAGATCCAAGTGATGGTCCATATAGAAAACTTTTCCCCATCCCACAAAATCAACTGGATTCAAATCCCAACTTGATACAGAATCCCGGATATGGAACGGTAGGTATTTCAATAACTAGTGGACAAGGCTTCCAGCCGGAGGTTTACGCTCTCCGTCAGAATTATCCCAATCCTTTCAATCCAGTCACAAATATTGCATATGAACTACCGCAATCAGCAATTGTTAATCTGTCAATTTATAATATCACTGGTCAATTGGTAGAAACATTGGTAAATGAGTATAAAAATGCTGGTAATCATTCAGTAATTTGGAATGTGAGAGGCGTTGGTTCAGGATTGTATTTCTACCGAATTGAAGCTGGGGAATATACAGAAACGAAGAAGTGTGTGATACTCAAATAAAGTAAGTGTGGAAATCTTTACCGTGATTTTCGGAGTTTGAAAATATTAATAACTTAAATAAATATCATCAACAGTTCATGTACAGATTTTCCATGCCTGTAAATTCTCATGGCTCTGTTCTATGATATGACTGAATTATTACCGTATATTTGCTATTATTAAAAAAAGGTAATAACAAATGGAACACAAGAATATAACAGAATTCTTCAAAGCATGTACTCCCGCAGTACAGGAACGATTACTTTCGGATCTATTAGCGATCATGAGCCAGCGATTGGATCCTAATCTGAACAGTATTCATAAAGAGAGATTGAAAGAACAAGGAATAACCTGTCCTTATTGCCAAAGTGAAAAGATTGTAGCCAATGGCAAATTAAACTCTGTGCAACGTTACTGGTGCCGGGCATGTAATAAACACTTCAGAGAGACGACCGGTACCCCCTTAGCTTGGCTGAAGAAAAAAGACAAATGGTTACAATATCTGCGTTGTATGTTATCCGGCTATTCCTTAAGAAAAAGTGCTAAAGAGACAGGCATTAGCCTGCAAACCTCCTTTGACTGGCGTCACAAGGTTTTGCAAGCATTTAAAACAATGTCTCCTGAAAAATTTACAGGTATCTGCGAATCAGACGATATATTTTTTCTGGAATCTGATAAAGGAAACAGGAGTCTGGATCGTAAAGCCCGTAGAAGAGGAGGTAAGGCCTCTAAAGCTGGTATCAGTAACGAACAGGTTGCCGTCATAGTCAGCTGTGACCGTAATGGTCATAAAGATTTTCAAGTTGTTGGTAAAGGCCGTATCAGTAAAAATGATATTGACAAAGTCTTGGGTGACAAGATTGATGAAAAAGCCATATTATGCACAGACAGTCATAACAGTTATACGGCTTTTGCCAAGTCAAAAAATCTTCAGCATCAGAAGATTGTTGTCAGTAAAGGTCAGTATGTCAAAGATCAGGTCTATCATGTCCAGCATGTGAACAATATGACCAGTCAATTGAAGAAATGGCTGGATAATTTTAATGGTGTATCCACCAAGTATTTACAGAACTATCTTAACTGGTTTATGGTCATGGAACATTTGAAGGATAGCACAAAGAAAGCTGGTCAATTTGCCTTTCTGGCTTTAAGCTACAATCGTGCTTGGTTTGAATTCAAGGAACTGGTTACGAATCAGGCATTATTTAGAACATAGCCAAAATATTTAATAAGAAAAGTAACCTGATACACAGTCCACCAGACGCCTAAAGCACGAAGGAGCGTTGAGTTAAGAACGATGGTGCTGATTTCCCAGTCTAAATCAGACTTCCTGCCTTTGTTAATATCACCTTTAGAAGGTGGTATGTAAAATTTTATGGTTTTCTCATGGTCATATTTCCCACCTTCTAAAGGTAATTAAAATTTTCATTATTTGCAGCAGGCGGGGAAGTTTTGGTTTGCGTATTATATGCAATTCATTTAAATTGATTTTGATTATGAGCTTATTTACCAATTTTGTTAGAGTTTAAATATTATGTATCCAAGTGCTCTGAAAGAATATGAACTTTTCCCGATTCTCCCTGTAAATGCAGGTGTCTAATGTATTTATATAAATTAGGCAGGTTAAATACACGTTAGTCTTTTCAAAAGGACAATTACATTATGTTAGAAATATTGGGTTGGATAATTGTCGTTTGGTTAGCGGGTAGTACTATTTATTCTACCCAATTCCATTTGAAAAATTACTTTCGTTCAAGAAATAGTGATTCAGTATTAGCAGAAGATTTAACAGGTCCCGGTCAAACAAGTTTAATGGATAGAAAGCTATTTCTAAAACGAGTTCTTTCAATGCAGGCGGTGAAATTGGTAATCATCTTATTGCTGGTTTATTTTCTAATTAATTAGTGTATTAACCTTGCTCTTCAAAAATAAAAAATTGAAAAAAAGAGCTGATACTTTAGTTCAAATTGCAAGATTAAATGCAATTGAGTCCTTTGTACCAATTTCAGACAAATTTCCAAAAATCAATGAACTTTTTAAATCCAAAAAGGTTGATGAATGGGATTTTTTTGTCACAATTGCAGGTGTTGCAACAGCAATTGCAAATTTAGATGACAATTTACCTGTATCAACTATTCGCGACCTTATAGTAAGAATCCAAAACTCATTAGATGAATGGGACCCAAATGGAAATAGAGCATTAACCGATATTGGTGATTTTATAACCCGTAATACTGGTCAGGGTGTTGACCATCATATAGCAGTTGGATCTTGGGTTCTTTGGAATATAAAGGGGGAGGAACCAAATGACAGTGAACTTGATTTAGCACCAACAATTGGCGGTTTCTTATCTGGAAGTTTTTCTGATTGGTGGGTAGGATAAATATTGTATGGTATCAAATGAAAAGCCTCCACCGGACGGCTAAACTGTGCGGTGTAATTTTTATTTTGTGGTAAAATGAAGATTTTAGAAATAACAAAATTTTGTAACATAAATTCGCCGTTCGCCGGGACGTTTATTTAG
>CAJVYU010000182.1 GCA_913009735.1 uncultured Fidelibacterota bacterium | reverse complement strand
AATTTTACTTTGTTTGAAGTTTTCATGACCTGATGTCTCCTTATTTTAGTGAAAGATGAACGGTCAGTGATTGACCCGGCATAATGTAATGATTTTAGCAAAAAATGGAATCAAAAAAGTGAGATAAAGGAATGGGCGGTTTTTTTTCTCCGCGATAGCGGCTTCGTCCAACAAATGGCTCAACTTGACCGCAGGGGCTGTGCGGTTTTTTAAGTTTTGAAGCCCGCATCAAGTCTTTTGGTTAATCAAAGTATGTGCCCCGCATGCCTGCGGCAGGTTAGCCAAAATGTTAGACCTAGTAAATCGAACCGAATTTAAATAGGACAATGGCTTATGAATCCATTACATCGAAAGTATATCAAAGAACAGTGCTGGGGACTTTCCACAGCTCTTGATTTACACGCTTGTAATCCACACCTACTCCGAAGTAAGGATCTAATAAAAGAATTTGTTGTTGAGTTATGCAAGCTGATTAAAGTAAAGCCCTTTGGAGACTGTACAATAGTAAAGTTTGGTGAACGAGAAGAGATCAGCGGATACTCAATGATCCAATTAATAGAATCATCTCTTGTATCTGGCCACTTTGCCGAAAGTAGCAATAGCGCATTTATTGACATATTTTCCTGCAAATATTATGATCCAAACATAGTGGCTGATTTCTGTAAGGATTATTTTGAGGCAAAAAGCTACATAATAAACTACATATTCAGAAAATAGCTGTCGACTTCGGCGAATTGCACTGGAGAAAATGACAGAAAAGCATTACGCTGATAACCTATTGATGATTTTTCTCGACATAAAATATAGAAATATAAATGTGAGGCTGAATTTTGAGTTCTGACTTTGCAAATTGGAGCACTAGCGTAGCCCATATAGCTCAGGTCGTAACGGCTGCAGCAATCGGCATTGGAGGGCTTTGGGGTCTGCTTAACTATCAAAGGTCAAAACGTCGTGATGCGGCAAAATGGATGCACGAACTCTCTAATCGTTTCCAACTCGGCGCTGAGTTTGATAAGGGAAAACTGTATTTTGACTTCCAGTATCAAGATACTGTCGAACCAGTTTACGCTGCGATGGTTTTTGGTGGAAATGATGCACTTGATAAATCTGAGCATGAAACTAGTATCCACATAGACCGTGTCCTGAATTACGTTGAACAACTTCTCTATTTAGAAGCTGAAGGTCATATCAAGAAAAAGGATCGCGACGCTTACTTTGGCTACTGGATAGGTCTTATTACACGACCTGACCATGGCGCAGTTCGACGATACTGTGTTAATTTTGGTTATGATTACTTGGCCAAGTTAACTCGTGCGCACGAACAGGAATATTTAATCCTATATGGTTCTTTGATTACTGGGGAGTCAGCACATAGTTCTTTAAATTTAGATAAAGCCTTAAGGCTCATTGGAGAACGTAAAATCAAAGGACAGCTCTACGATCTTGGAGAGTATCCTGGTCTTGTGCTTGGAGAAGGAGAAGTACAGGCAGAGCTATATCTAGTTGTTGACAAATCGAGCATTTTGAAGTTGGATGAGTATGAAGAATATGACCGACATAAGAAAGAAAAATCGTTGTTTTGGAGGACAACAATGAGGGTGCCTCTTAACTCAAAAGTGACTGTTGATGCTTGGATTTATTTCTATAACCAATCTATTGAAGACAAGGCACAAATTATTAGTGGATCATGGAAAGAACATATTGATTCAAACTCACCCACTGACTGAACTGGGTCTAACGAATAAGGTTAGATTGTGAGAGCGGAGCGAACCACAATCTGAACCGTTTGCTGCCTGCCCGTTCCGCAGGCGGGGACGAGCCCTGAACAGGGTTTCTCATATAGGAAAATATCTTTTAGTTTTGAAGGCGCTAAAGGAAGGTCATCTGAGGGTATTACGGCATGGATTCAGAAAAAGCTCTGTATAAAAGAATTTTAAGCCGTACAGGTCCAGCTTGACCGTACTCCAGGAGGCCTTTTCTTTGAGTTGATAAAAATAGTCGAGCAGTTCATCATTGGTAAAATCGTCAATACGATCATTAAAATATGCGCCGATGCGGCGAATGGCCCGGGAATTTTAATTGTCGCTAAAAGAAAAAATAATTGACTTTGATCACGGGAATAGGCTTCGATGGTTTTGGGGCGCAGGCCTTTGAGTTTAAGATGTTTGCAGTGCTGTTGGTAAAGGTTGTCGAATTTTACATGGGTTGTCTTATTCATTACATTGTACCTCCATTTGGTGAAAGATGAAATTAATTAAAATTTGGCAGGTACAATGTAATGAATTGTATAGAATGAAAATTAGGAAAACTAAAATAAATAAATGGACGAGTTCCTTTTCTCCGCGATAGCGGCTTCGTCCAACAATGCGCTCAAGCTGCCCCAAAGGGCTCGTCGGTTTTTTGGATTTTCGTGCTTGTAAGCAAGTATTTTTGTAAATTAAAGCTTGGTGCTTTTAAGCCTTTGGGCAGCTTAGCTTCGTCCGTTATACCTTAAAAAAACTTTAATCATAGGAGGATGCAATGAAGAAGATATCTGTGCTGACGGGATTTTTGTTCATAGTGATTACATTGTTTGCTTTACCCATATTCACTGAGGCAGACGCGGCTACTCGTTATGTGGCCCCAAGTTCTATGGGCGGTAACAATGCCAACCCAGGTACCGAGGAAAGCCCTTGGAGAACAATAGTATATGCAGTAAGCAATTCCAACTCTGGTGACATCATCAAACTGATGGATGACGCTGACAACAGTACAAAGGACTATTCTGAAACAGATTGGGTGTTCGTGAACAAACAACTGACAATAGAGAGATACGACGATGATGCGACAAAACCCTGGGTGTATACACAAGTGCATAGTAAACATGTTTTTTATATTGCCGCCGATTATGTAACTATAATTGGTCTCAAGATAACAGGAGCAACGAGTGTATCACAAGCTGGAATATATGTGGGATCTAAAAATTACTGTACTTTTAACGATAATGACATAACAAACAACTATTACGGGATATACTTAAACAGTAGCAATAATTGTAACATGACCGATAACAATGTATCTTATAACAATAGCACTTCAGGTATAGGAGATAGTGAAGGAATACTTCTTTCAAGTTCTTCAGATAACACATTAAACGGTAACACAATCAATTACAATCGAAAAACGGGAATCGATGTAAACGGAACGTCTGCTTACCCTTCTACTAATAATACATTAAACAACAATACAGTAAATCATAACGGTTCTTTCGGAATTACGCTAGGAACGTATACTTCTAACAACACTCTTGGAAACAACACTGCTAATTCGAATACTTATGATGGAATCTACATCACTGTCTCTAGCTCCAATAATCACAACATAATCAATAACACTACTAGTTATAACGGTAGGTATGGTATTGGAATCTCTAGTGGTAACAATAACACTGTCTCCGGCAATACGTCAGAGTCGAACACCAAACATGGCATTTACTTGAATAGCACCAGCGGCAATGACATTATTGATAATATATGCAGATCAAACCACGAATATGGAATATACTTGGGCTGGGGATCAAACACCATACGAGGGAATTTAATTGAAAACAACACCAGCTATGGAATTTATATTACCTCAAGTGGCACCCCCGACCTTGGGGGCGTTGATTCAGGGAATGAAGGTAGAAATACCATCCGGAACAACGATGCTGGCATCTATCAATTGTATAACAATACAGCCAATACGATTTATGCTTACAGGAATTATTGGGTGTATACAGAATTTGATGACATCGATAATCATATTTATGACAACGATGAGTCAGGATCTACTATGGGTAGTGTACTTTTTAGTCCTTGGCTAGAAAATGATCAGTCACTGCCGGTTGAATTAACAAGCTTTACAGCTTTATATTCTGTCGGATGTGTTATTCTAAAGTGGATTACGGAGAGTGAGGTGGACATCGACCACTTTAATCTTTATCGTAGCATAGATAAGGAAATAAATTACAATAAAATTGCTACGATACAAGGACAAGGAAATACTCCAACTCGCCATAATTACCTTTGGATAGACACAAGAGTTCAATCCGGCACAACTTACTGGTACAAACTTTCTGATGTTGACATTTACGGTCTTGAGGTTTTTCATGAGCCAGTTTTTATAGCACTGGAAAAAGCGTTGCCGCAGGAATTCTTTCTAAGCCAAAACTACCCGAATCCCTTCAACCCTATTACAGATATCAACTATCATATTTCAGTGGCTGGCGATGTGGAGTTAAGTATTTACAATACGCTTGGACAGAAAGTATGTACATTAGTAAAGAAGAAACAATCTGCGGGTTTTTATAATGTTAAGTTTGATTCTCAAGACCTGCCCAGTGGAATTTATATTTACATAATTCAGGCTGGGGAATTTGTGGATTTTAAAAAGATGGTTTTGTTGAG
>CAJVYU010000181.1 GCA_913009735.1 uncultured Fidelibacterota bacterium | reverse complement strand
GGTGAACTACCATAGAAGAGTTTGCCGACGGAATCCCAACTACCCCATAAAACCTTTATGCTGGTTTGAGTTACATTTTGTAAATAGGGGTAACGAACCATTGATGATCCTCCGGATACAATGATATCATCAACTAATACAGAGGAAGAACCACCGCTGGCAGTCCCATCATACCTGGAAAATACAAAGATACTTCTGATGTCATCTAACTCCAAGGTCCCATTATCATGAGGACCGCCGAAGCCACCGTAATCTTCGAAATCAGAAAAAGCTAATGATACATATTCACCGCTTGAATCCAAGTCGCTGATATAGACTTTGGCAGAACGCATTTTATCACCCCAGGAACTAAAACCAACATTATAATTACCTTCATGAACCGCCAATTGTATATACTGAAGAGAATCCCCTGTCGATGTGGCTTTAAGCCAAACCCTGATACTATCATTACCAGACCAATCTTCATGATTATCGTTATTAACCAGACCTCCGGTATAACCGGTGGGATTTACTTGTCCATCGGAAAAACTGAAATCCAGTTGCAACGCCTGTGTACTATCGGCACCGCCTGATGCATTAAGCGTTATGGTCGTCTGATCACCGATGCTTACATCAGTCCACTCCCAAATATTCTGCAGCTCACTGTCCGACAGATAAGATTCAAAATTATCAACGGGAACATCAGAAAAGATGTTGTTGATAAAACAAAAAAGCAATAGAGTAATTAAATTAATATTTTTATTAAACATTTGAATTCTCCAAATTCATTCCTGGTTAATATATCTTCACAGTGTACTGAGTAAATACAATGTTTCATTATTACCGCAAACGATTGCAGGTAGGAACATTACTTTTTAATAGCCTTGTACGTCAAGCATATTTCCAGGTTAATAGCAACTGATTATGATTCATACTAAATCCATAATTTTTTAATTATTTGTGAAAACAAGATTGATCAGAATACTATAATCCTCCCTCACTTTCAATAATGTAGGGACAATATTTAAAATCGTCGCAATCTTCACCTCTTAACCGGGACAAGTATTCGGCGCTGATCTGGGCCGGAATGATATCAATAAGGAACTGCCACCCGGGAGAAGTTTTGGGAATATTCATGACCAGGTCGCCGGCATCCAAGTCAATGTCTCTTCCAATAAGTAATACCTTGGCTCCGGAATGTTGTAAATCTTTTGCCAGGGCTAAATCTTCACTGCGAAGTATTTTTTGGTCAATCCACATGCCAATTCTTACATCGTTACTAACCACCTCTTGAGGACCGTGCCGAAATACACCGGTTGTAATGGCCGTTGCCGGAGCTTTTGCCGCTTCTTCCCAGAGGAGCCGGGTTTCATAACAACTGGCCTGGCTGCCGCCGCGGGCAAGAAAATAAGTCGGAACATTTTCAGAAAACCAGGGATTGCCGTTGATTTGATTGATCCAATTTTCAAGATTACTCTTTGCATCGGACAGCATTGACCGTAGTGCATTAATTAAAGTTAAGTTCAGGTGACCCAAATAATCAGCAGCTAACATACCGCCGACTAAGGTTAAAGTGGAATACATAGTAATGGAGACCATATGATCAAATTTTGCCGCAAGTTTTAGAACGACATCTGATTTTTTTACCAAGGGACTATCCGGCGTATTTGTGATACCTATAATCTTCGTATCCATCTCTTTTATGATGTTGAATAATTTGACTATCTCAACACTTTTTCCACTCCTTGAGAGTACTATTATTACAGAATTAGACGGGATTTTAATAAAATGCAGCAGTTCTGATGCATCAACCAAATGAGCAGGCGTCCCGGCATTCTCAAACAACGAAAGCACTGCCATGCCGGCGTGCCAACTACTACCGATTCCCGTAATGTAAATATGATCGGCATGTTTTAGAATATCAGCTGCATCGTCTAAAGCTTTTCTGCCTTCACCCAAATTGTATTTTAAGCATTTTAGTAATTCTTCAGGCTGATTTCTAATATCTTTCATTAATTTTGTCATTTCATCACTCTTTCACTATTGATTTTCAGTTTCTCCCCATTAATTCATAGAGCATATTTGTATTTTTGATTCTACTAGTTTTGCTGTCGTTTCAATCCCTGGTAGAAAAACTTTTCTTAAATCGATTTCTTCACTTTCCATCATCGAATTTCTAATAGTCTTCATAAAAGTATCTTTTATTTCTGTAGCGAAATTTATTTTGCAAATACCGTTTTGAATAGCCATCTGCCATTCGTCATGAGATAGACCGGAACCTCCATGTAAAACCAAAGGGATATTTGTAACATTTCTTATCTCCTTAAGCCGATCAAAGTCCAGCTTTGGTTTTTCCTTGTAAAATCCATGGGCAGTACCAATTGCCACTGCCAGCAGGTCTATACCTGTTTGTGAAACAAAGTTTTCAGCTTGCTTGGGAGTTGTTAATCCTGATTCAATTACACCTGACTGCCCCAGTTTTGGGATATATCCTAATTCAGCTTCAACGGCGATATATTTTTCATGCGCTGCACTTACAATTTCCTTTGTCAGTTGGACATTTTCAGAGAATTCAAGTTCACTGGCATCAACCATTACTGAATCATAACCGGCCTTAATGCACTGAAGGATTAAAGCCGAATCAGTTGCATGATCAAGATGGAGCCAAGCTGTAACATTATGTTCATTTGCTGCAGCTCGCACCATCGCAACTGCCATATCGACACCTAAATAATATAAGGTAGCAGGTGAAGTCTGTAGAATTACTTCGGAATTCTCCCGTTTAGCTGCCATTAGAATTGCGTGTAAGGTTTCAGCATTGTAAAAATTTGTAGCCAGCAATGCCTTCTTATTTTTCTGGTAACGCTTTATTGATTCTAGGAATTTATTCATTAATTTTTTTGATAATGACTTGGTTTAAAAGCTTTTTAACATCATGTTTGTAAAACATACCTAATTCTTCTCTCAAACAATTCGCAGCGCCGCAGGCAACGGCTAATTTAATAGCATCACGGATTGATTCATCTCTGGTAAAAGCAACAGCCAATCCAGCTAGCAGACAGTCACCGGAACCGATAGAAGAATAAACAGCCTTAATCCGGCACTCGGCATGATATATTTCGTCCTCAAATAAAAAATACGCTCCTTTTTCACCGTAAGTGATCACTGCCAATTCACAATTGGCTGCCAATTTTTCCAAGTCCCGGATTATATTCCCCGTGTCAAAAGCCCAGTCAGCTTCATGTTGATTTATATGGACGCAAAATGGTTTAAGTTTTAACGCCTCCAACAGGAACTCACCGGAACAATCAAAAAATACCCTGCAATCAAATGAATGACTCAATTTTATTAATTCAGCATAAGCAGATTTATCTGCACCGGAGGGCCAGGAACCACTCAATGTTATACAATCAGCATTAGGTATTAGCGTAGTGAGAGTTTTATGAAAATCCTCAATATCACCCGAATTGATATTGGGACCGTGACCAAGGATTTCGGTTTCACTAAATTTGCTTTCAGATTTGATATTAATGCAGAAACGATTCCACTCTTTTAGCTGTGGACCATGACAAGCAATATTCAATTTTTCGCACTCTTTATTTATCAATTCACCAGTCGCTCCTCCCCAAAAACCTGCTAATTGTACATCTCCACCCAATTCAGCCACTGCCATACTCACGTGGACTCCTTTACCACCAGCGTAAAATTGCTCTTTTTGTAACCGGATTACTTTTCCGGGAATAAGATCATCCAGGAAAAAATAAGTATCAACGGCAGGATTCGGACAAACAGAAAGAATCATTCCACAATTTCCTGTAATTGTTTTTCAAATCCACCCCGACCGGTTACACTGGCAGTACCACAACGTATGGCAAGTTGTAAACATTTTTGTACTTTCCATCCTAATTGCCAACCCCTGACAAATCCGGCGTCAAAATTGTCACCGGCGCCGATAGTATCAACCACGGAAATATTAGCGCTATTTTCCCCGGACTTTATTTGCCAAACTTGCTCCTTATCAAAGGCAACGGCACCCTTTGACCCTTTTTTAATAACAACAATATTCCCATATGAACTCAGATATTTACCGGCTTTTAAAATAGTACTTTCACCCGTTATCGCCATCGCTTCCGCAACATTCAGTAAAAAGACGTCAATCATGGGAAGCAAATTCAAAAGTCCCTCCCATTTTTCTTCAGGATCCCAATTGGAGTCCATTGAAGTAGTAATGTTATTGGTTCGACAATATTGTAATACATTTTTCCAATGATGCTTTAGTTCTTTCATAAGAAAAATACTGGCAATATGCCAATGCCGGCAGGCTGTTAATATATCATTTGACAAGTCTAAAGGCTTAATTGCATCGATCGATCCGGAGTATGTTAGGATTGCCCGGTCATCATCCTGAACCAGAGCCAAACCAAGACCGGTTTTAACGACTGGACGAATGGTTACTGCCGAAGTATCAATATTTATTGCATTAAG
>CAJVYU010000180.1 GCA_913009735.1 uncultured Fidelibacterota bacterium | reverse complement strand
GTCCCTATAATATTTAAAAATATACCAAAATATGACACAATATGCCTGAACAAATTTCAACAGAATTTGATTATTTTACATTGTAAAATCAAAGTGCTTGATATGATAAGTCCTATAAATATAAATTTACGCAATCGATAGCGGAACTTAAACAAATGATTGTAATAAATTGCAAAGATAATATTTATTTTGATCTTATCAGAACAAAATTCGATACTAATTTGGAATTATAATTGCCTATACCCACACTACAAACAATTGCTGATATGGTGAATGTATCGCGCTCGACGGTCTCCCGGGTATTAAACAATAAATGGAAGAAATATGGGATCAGCCAGGCGACTGCCGATAAAATCACATCTCTGGCAGAAGAATTACATTATTTAAAGAATGAGGCGGCGCGAGCCCTTAGAGAGAAAAAAACATTTACCATCGGGGTGATAGTTAGAGATATAACCAATCCATTTTATTCTCAACTTGTAAAATTTGTCGAAGGTGCTCTTTATACCAAAGGATATACTATAATAATTTGTAATACCGGATATGATTTAGATAGAGAGAACGGCCATATCAACGTACTCCTCAGTCGGCGGGTTGACGGTATTATTTTATCGCCCATTCAGAAATCAATTGAAAATATTTTCAAAATAAAAGATCGAAATGTACCACTCGCCCTTTTTGATTGTAAAATTAATGATTTTGATGCGGACTATATACTGGTTGATAACGAAGCCGGTACGATGGAAGCGATAAATTACTTAATCGACCAGGGTCATAAAAAAATTGTTTATATAGGTGGCAACCCGTATGACTCAAATAACCGGCTGCGATATGCGGGATATAGAACCTCCCTTTCGTTGGCTTCTCTTTTCATTCCAGACCATTATGTAAAACATGGCAATTATACCTTCAAACACGGTTATGAAGCGGCAACAGAATTACTCCGGTCAGATAATGTGCCAACGGCATTTTTCGCGGCAAATAACCGCATTATGTTAGGCGCTTGCAAAGGAATATTGGATTGTGGATTACAAATCCCTGATGATATCTCCATTGTGGGCTTTGATGATTTTGAAACAGCCACCATGCTACCAAGTCCACTAACTGTTATCCGTCAACCACTGCAGGAAATGGCCTTAAATGCGGTTGATCTATTATTGTCAAGAATAGATAATGCGAATAATATTCCTTACATAACCAGCATGCTTAAAACTGAATTTGTTATTCGTAATTCTACCAGAAATGTAAATTAGATGAATAGATTGATGAACACTAATTATCTCTATAAAAGTAATTTTTCTGCTTTCCTTCGGCATTTAATCCTGATTCCAGCATTATTTTTGTCGTTCATTTGGGGCGGAACAACCGGCAAGATTACAGGTCGAATTACCGACAAGGAAACCGGAGAACCTCTCATTGGGTGCAACATAATTGTGATCGAGGAAGGGTTAGGAGCCGCAACGGATTTAAATGGATATTATTATATCTTAAATATACCTCCTGGAACGTATATTGTTAAGAGCATGATGATTGGCTATACCAATGTCAGCTACACTAATGTTATTGTCAATGCTGATTTCACTACCACCATGGATTTTCAACTCTCTATTGCCGTCATTGCCGGTGAGGAAATCACCGTCATAGCGGAAAAACCTATTATCACAAAGGATCTCACTTCTTCGAGGGCCACTATCAGCGGTGAGACCATTTCCGAAATGCCTGTAGAAGAAATTGGGGACGTTCTGGAACTGCAAGCAGGGATTGTGAGAGGTAGTGATAATAAAATTCATATCCGAGGCGGTAGAGCGAGTGAAGTGGTTTACCTTATTGACGGTATTTCTGTGAGTGATCCCTTTTCGGGTGATATATCAGTGGAAGTGGAAAACAACGCTGTACAGGAACTTACGGTAGTGAGTGGTACATTTAATGCAGAGTACGGAAGGGCTATGTCAGGTATTATTGAAATCGTAACTAAGGATGGAGGTCAGGAATTATCGGGAAACATTTCAACTTATTTAGGGGATTATTTGAGTTTTGATGATGACCTATTTTGGAACATCAATGACATTAGTCCCGATGGTTTAACGAATATACAAGTAAGTCTAGATGGACCAATTCCAGGATTTGGAAACAAGTTTACTTTTTTTGTTACCGGCAGATATTACAGTGATAAAGGATGGTTGTATGGAAAAAGGTGGGTAACTCCGGGCTTTCTTAATCAATCTAACCCTGATAGTATATTTTGGGCGGTTGAACCTGGGGATAGTGCTTTTGTTTCAATGAATTTCTTTTGGAAAACGACTGCACAGGGTAAGGTGACTTTCCGACCTTTACCAAAGGTCAAAATCACATATGGTGTATTTTGGGATAATTCAAACTACCGGGTATATGACCAGATTTTCAGATTTAACCCGGATGGTGATTACAAGCACTATAAAAATGCACTCACTCAAATTATTACCCTGAATCATACATTATCTTCCAACTCATTTTATACCATTAAATTATCCAATATAGCAACCCATTATGAAAGGCATGTCTTTGATGACCCATTCAATTCCGGATATGTGGATGTTGAGTCGTACAAGGGAAGATTGTACAATGGTGGCACCAAACTCTGGCATGTAAGTCGAGGAACCACAAGTTACGGTGGGAGGTTTGATCTGTTGAGCCAGGTAACAAATAATCACCAAATGAAGACCGGATTTGATATTACAAAATATACGATGACCTATAAAGATTTTAAGGTGTTATTGGATCGGAGTACTGCTTATCAGCCTGCAATCGGAGAAGATGTTCCTGGAAATATAAATTTCAACAATTATGAACACAGTCCTTTGGAAATGGCAGTATATATACAGGACAAAATGGAATTTGAGGATATGATCGTTAATGTGGGGATTCGATTTGACTACTTTGACCCTGACGGTAAAGTTCCAACTGATACAAAAGATCCGGATAATGCCAAGTATTTTTGGGTGAAAATTGATGATGCTGATCCTCTTCGCATTCGCGAGGCAGATTTTAATACTTCAACAATGACTTTATTAAGTATTGTTGATATTCAAGATAAACCGTGGGAATACAAATATAAAGATGCTAAACCAACGCAAAAAATAAGCCCCAGAATTGGGATCGCCTACCCGATTACGGAAAGAGGTGTCATTCATTTTTCTTATGGTCACTTTTTTCAGACGCCACCGTTTCAGTATCTTTACTTTAATTCTGAGTTTGAGGTTCGACCGGGACCGCTAAATAAGAATGAAGGTAAAGGAGTTTTTGATAGGATATATAGTATTGATCCTGAAGCGGAAGGTAACAAAATGGGGAATGCCGAATTAAAACCGCAGAAAACAGTTATTTACGAATTGGGCCTGCAACAACAAATTAGTAATGATATTGGAATTGATATTACCGGATTTTATAAAGATATGAGAAATCTGTTAGGCACTGAAATTATTGAGATGTATGACACGCGACTTTATGCCAGATATATAAACCGGGACTATGGAAATATTCGTGGTGTGACATTCGCTTTGAATCAACGAACTTCTAGAAATATGTCTTTTTCTTTAGATTATACATTTCAAATTGCCGAAGGGAACGCATCAGATCCGAATGACGCCTTTTTAGATGCGATTGGCGGACGTGAAAGTGAAATCAGGGTTGTTCCTTTAGACTGGGATCAGACACATACTTTAAATGTTAATCTAATGGTCATGATCCCTGGAAACTGGGGATTGAGTATTCTGGGTAAATTTGGCAGCGGCTTACCCTATACGTTCGAGCCCCCGCAAACCGGTGCACAATTTACTCGCTTTGAGAATAATGAAAGAAAACCGGCCAATATTACAGTTGACCTCAATGCTCATAAAAAATTTAAAATCGGGGGAATCAAGGGTTCATTGTTTGTGAAAGTTTATAACCTTTTTGATCGTAGGAATGAAATTGCCGTTTACAATGATACCGGACGCGCGGGTTACACAGTTCGTACGCAGTACTGGGGTGAGTGGGAGGACATCGGATCCGAACCACAATGGGTGAATCGACCGCATATGTTTTCTCAACCACGACGATTTATATTGGGCTTCAGATTAGGATTCTAATTGCAATGATAGGTAATACATCAAAAATTGAGCAGAATAAAGCTTCAAGTTTCTCCGATACGCTCCTCCGTCGCTACTGGGCAGGCACGTTTCACGTTTCACGTTTCAAGTTTCCCCGATACGCTCCTCCGTCGCTACTGGGCAGGCACGTTTCACGTTTCACGTTTCAAATTTCATTGGCGCTGCTTTTGTCTGCCTCAGCGGTTTATGGGGTTGGCCCCTACGGCGATGCGACTTACAGGAGAATGGGAACCCATAATGGAAACCTGATTGCTACCATATTTTTCAACCAGGGGGATATCAGCGGCTGGCATGGCTGGGGTTACCCTCCTCCACGGATTGAGTGGCCTAAAGGATCGGGTCATGAATACGGCGACGAAAACAG
>CAJVYU010000179.1 GCA_913009735.1 uncultured Fidelibacterota bacterium | reverse complement strand
GCATACGAGATAAAGGAATGTGACTGGAGTTCAGACGTGTGCTCTTCCGATCTAAGATAATGGAGATTATATCATGAAGAAGATTATTGGAATATTGATATTAATTTTTCTCATATCAACTATACCAACGGATACTGTTTTAGGAGAATTGAGTGTTACAGAATATGTATTTGTAGTTGATTCACCCGAAAATGCTACAAAGGTCTCTCAATTTATTGATGATTTAGGTGGAGAGATAACTTATGTGAAAAACTATGGTGTTGGAAGGGTATATGCAAAAAATATCCCAAGAAAATTTACATTATTATGATGCTCACGACAATATAGTTTATATAACTCCCTTTGCTCCCGGCCAGTCTCTTATGAATACAATCTCCCTAGAACAGTACATGGGAATTAATGTTCCACAATTCCGGAGTTTACAAGTTATGATCGAATGACGGGCCGGTTGGGCACGAAAACTGTATCAAAATAGGCGTTTCAGTAACTACACTATATCTTCAATTTCACATCCAATGTTGTCGCAATCTTCTTTGCATTCTTTTTCACAGAACTCACTTTGTAAACTGTTTTGTTCTTGCTGTAATCCAGTTTGATCAAAGTGATGTCGTGTAAACTCTGGAACATATTTGGAATTGATACACGTACATCATTGTCGTTCAATTTCTTTCTCATCACCTGAATAAGTTCAAGACCAAAAACACAGGTTGCCATATGTGCTTTGATCATCTGATCTGTCCAACGATGAACAGGCCTTATTGAAAGGAGATGTGGGTTATTGAGAATTTTGAAACAATCCTCAATATCATTTTTCATTCGATATCCTTTGATCACATCAACAATATCCTTCTCTTCACAAGAAGTGAAGATCAATGTTTTTCCCCAGGGTTCCATTGCTTCTTTTGCATTTTCTAGGTTACAGAAAAGGGATACGCTCAAGTTGCCATACTCGCCACTAACGTTGAACTGGATAATGTTTTTCATCCTCTTTTTTGATGTTATTGTTTCCAATTTTGCCTCTACAGCCTCTTTCTTTCTCCATTTTTTAATATTCAATTTGGATTGAATGAACTCCTCGACCTCATCTGTGATGTTTTTCATATTCTCTACCCATGTGAACATTTTTTTCCTGAATGTTTTCTGGTCATAGGTCAATACAGCACGAAAATTCCTTCCATATTCATCCACCTTGATTTCCTTATACAATACTTCGTTTCCAGCATCTGTTTCATATTGTCCATCGAAATCCTCCAATGGTGTTTTGAACAGCTCTTTATGTGAACTGGGTCGTAGGCTTCCAATGAATTTGATATTTTGTTTTCCGGGTTTGCATATGGTGTCAAATATCTCTTTTGCATTATTGCCCTTGTCAAATACAACTATGGTCTCCTTTGAACCATTATTCTTCAGATGATCCGTGAACTCATCTATGTTTTCCTTGAAAAACGTAACATCATTCACATTGCCAGGATATGTTTTGTGATAGACAGGTATGCCTTCTCCTTGAGTTACCGCCAATGCCAGATTAACTTGACGCAACTCAAATCTTTTATGTTTGCTATTTCCTCTTTTTGCAATTTCAGAGGACTCACTGTTGGTTTCGATATATGTGTGAAAATTCGAAGGGTCGAAATAGATGTATGTGTCGTGAATGTCATATTTTTCCGAAACACTGTCTTGCAATAGATGATGCACCTCATTTATTATTTCAAAGTTCATGGACGATAAGTTATTCCAATAATTCTGAGCAGTGAGGTATTTCGGATCTACTGGATACACCATGTCCAATCGATTATCTTCATACCATTCTTCTATTGAATTTGTTGTAAGTGGTTTGGTAAGGCGTGCAAGAATGCCAAATAAAAAATATTCTCCAATGCTCAATCCTTGATCTCGTTTTGGGAATACCTTGTCAATGTTCTCAATAAAATTGATTTCTTTTGCAGTTTCCACAAATCCGGAATAGAGCCCATACGGTGTTGAGGAGACCTCGTCTGGAAGAAGAATACCTTCACCCATTGTTTTGACGATCTTTTCGAATGTACCCAAATAAACTTCCCATTTTCTTTGCATATTCCCATCTACGCGTTCATTCTCGGCGGCATAGTAATAGGTGTTACCTCTGCTTTTTTTCTTGAAAATAAAACCAGCCATGGCAACCATACAGTAACTACTACTATATAAAGTTTGTGGCTAAAAATAGCAGTAACTACTAAAAATTTGCTAAGGCCATTCTGGTCGTAAAAATAGGTTGTGAATAAGTAGAAAACTAGGCCTTATGAGCTAACTTGTAAACTCCAGTATTTATAGATATTATCATGGTGATCATAATCTTCAATTGAGGCTGACCAACAACCTACATAAGCATTAGATGCAGATATATTTTAAAAAGTATTTTAATCTACCCATCATTTTTCGAGTTGTGAGTTATTTTTAAATATGATGATTTTTCATTCTATGAATACTTTTCGTAACTTATTTATACTATAATGCCATCCAGTATCCAATGGTGATGGAATGAAATTCAGAAAGTATGATCAGGCTCAGACAAAATTTGTCAATCTCAATTATAGAAAGATGCTCGGAGAGGATTCTGACGCTGTTCTAATTAATGGCATGATCGAAGTCCTAGACTTGTCTGGGATCGAGGATAGATATGACGAAGTTGGGAATCCCGCATACCATCCCAAAGCCATGATGAAAATCATCATCTATGGATATTATGAGGGATTTTTTGGTGGAAGGCCTCTTTCCAGACGCTATGAAAAGGATCTTGGATTGAGATACTTGTCCAACGACGATTTTCCAGATCACAGAACGATCAATCTTTTCAGAGTAAATTTCAAGGATGAAATTGCAGAGGTTTTTGCTCAGGTCCTTATGCTATGCAAAGAGTTGGAGATGATTGGCTTTGAAAATCTATCCATAGATGGACAGAAGATCAAGGCAAATGCGAATGTATTTCAAAACAAGAATTTGAAAGGCATCAGAAAGGAGAAAGAGAAGATTGAGAAGTTGTTAAAGAAATTGCTTGAGAGCGAACTTGATTTTCAACAGGAAGAGGAGAAGAAGATAAAGAAGAATAAGCTCCAAAGAAGAATGAAAAAACTTGAACAGGCGGCACAATTGTTGATAGAGGCTGGGGCTGAAGGTGATGATAAACTAAGATACAATCTGACAGATCCAGACAGCAGAATTATGAAAGATAAACGTGGTGTATTGAATCCAGATTACAATGCACAGAACACCGTAGATGATAAATTTCAAGTTCTAACGGCAGTGAATGTTATCAACACACCCTCGGACAATGAACAACTGTTTCCGATGAAAGAGAAAAGCGAAGAAAACACTGGGAGTCCGCATAAAAATACACTTGCTGATTGTGGTTATTCAGACAAGGAAACATTTACACAAATGGAGAACGATCCAACTACTGAATATTACGTCCCCGATAGAACTATGTACACGAGTAAAAACGATAAATACAGCAAATGGAATTTCAAGTATGAGGATGAGCAGGATGTCTATTTTTGTCCACAAGGAAACAAACTGATTTTTATTAGAACCAGCAAAGATAAAGATGGACTTGAATATCGGCTATACCGTACAGAGGATTGTGAACATTGTGATGTTAAAAACAAGTGTCGAAAGAAGAGTAAGAATAAAGGCAAGATACGTAATCGAACTATTTGCGTATATCCACAAGATGAAGCAATAAAAAGAATGAGAAAAAAGCTAGACTCGAAAGATGGGAAAAAAATATACCAGGTGCGAATGTCAACGGTCGAACCCCTACATGGAGATATGCAAAAGAACCGTGGATTTATTCAATTTGTGTTGAGAGGTCTTGAAAAGGTAAATAGCGAATATAATCTTCTGGCTATTGCCCATAATGTCCGAAAAATCATACTCCACAGAGCGGATGCGCTCAAGAAATATCTTGCAAATGCCGCAAAAGTTGCATAAATGAGGGGAAAAAGGGGAAAACGCAAAAAAATGGATGAATACTCCATGATTTCGATGAAAAGTCATTAAAAAATGATAATGCTTTTGAGCAAGTGTATACGGTTCATTTATGAAAAAAATGATAAGATAAGGGAGATATGATTTCATATCTTAATTATTAGTCGGCCTCAATTAATAGGCAATTTCAAACTTATATTTCTAGACTGGCCAACGGCACAACAATAAAAAATGTTTCACTTAAAACGATGAGAGAATATCCCTTTTTTCTTCCCCCCCTCCTCGAACAACAAGCAATCGCCCACGTCCTCGGCACCCTGGATGACAAAATCGAACTCAACCGCCGCATGAATGAAACCCTTGAAGAAATGGCCAGGGGGATATTCAAGTCCTGGTTCGTGGACTTCGACCCGGTGAGGGCCAGGATGGAAGGGAAGAAGCCGTATGGAATGGATGAGGAGACCGCGGAGCTGTTTCCGGATAGGCTGGTGTGGAATGAGGAGTTGGGGAAGGAGGTGCCGGGGGGGTGGGATGTTAAATCAGTGGGAGATATAATTGATCTTGCTTACGGCAAAAGCCTAACCGATAAAAATCGAAATCCGGGTAACATTCTTGT
>CAJVYU010000178.1 GCA_913009735.1 uncultured Fidelibacterota bacterium | reverse complement strand
TATTAAGGATAGTACAATGTTGAATGTACCGCGAATTCAGTATGATGGTCTGTATAGTGTGTTATTGATTATTTATATCCGGACCGCTTCACTTTTTCTTTATATTTTTTTTTTAATGATACGGCGACCACCGAGATCTACACTCTTTCCCTACACGACGCTCTTCCGATCTCATGGAAATGGGAATCCGGAGGGGAAAATTCATTAGGATTACTTGATTTCACTCATTGGCTCTTGGGGAATAAAGCCGACTTGCTAATGAATTTGGAAAAAGATGGAAAAACCAATATTCTCATAGAATCATCTAATAAAGATATTTTATTTTCTTTGGGACCTAAATTAGATAATGTTAAAATGGACGTCGAGATTGACTTATCTGAATTCGAAGGTGAGTTCAGGCTAATTCACCATTTACTCAATGCTGAAAACTATGATTATTTATCAGTAGCGGACGGAAATATTTCTATTGGTCAAAACAGTAATGGCGAAGATAAAATATTTAAGTCGAAATTAATTGAATCTGAAATATCATCTCTTTCAATTGTAGGAGATGGTCGCCATTACAGGGGTTATATAAATGATAAGATGGTCATTCATGCACATGCAACCCCGTTTGAATCTGGAAATGTTGGAATTTATTTACACGGAAATGGAAAAATATTTATTAGCTCAATTACTGTCAAGAATTTGAAAATAATAGAAAATGAGTAAAAAATTATATATAAAAAATATGGTCTGTGATCGTTGTATAAAAGTTGTCAAAGAAGAACTCGAAAAAGTTGGATTGGTCATAGAGGAAATAAAACTTGGTAATGTTACAATTTCTAATCCGGAGGCTATTAAGAAATCGAACATTGTTGAAAAAGTATTGGTCGAAAATGGATTCGAATTGCTGGTGGATTCTAAAGCGAGAACGATTGAAAAAATAAAAATAGAAATAATAAAATTAATCCAAAGCGGAGAATTAGAAAGGTTAAACATAAACATATCTGATTATATTACTGAAAAAGTTGGAAAAGATTATCCTTACTTAAGCTATCTGTTTTCTTCCGTAGAAAGTACCACTATTGAAAAATACTTTATTCTTCATCGGATTGAAAAAGCAAAAGAACTACTTGTTTACAACGAACTTTCATTAACAGAAATAGCATATAAATTAGGATATAGCAGTGTTCAATATCTTTCCAATCAATTTAAGAAAATAACCGGGTTAACCCCGAGTCACTTTAAAGAATTAAAGAAAAAGAATCGGAATACTCTCGATCATGTTTATTAAATTAATAAAGTATGGGAATATTGAATAGTGGTTCGAATAATACAATTACCTTTTATAAACGTGTTATTAAATACAGCAATTATTCCAATTATTTGTCATGGAATACTTTTATTATTTCCACCGGCAATTTATATAATAGGTTCCTTTCCAAAAAGATAGGACATTCATTTTGATGGATATGAACCTGATTTATGTTATTTTCTTCATATTAATTGGAGTTAAATAAGAAATGGTAATGGGATTTGATTATTTATGAAAGTCCATAAAATAGAAAATATGAAAATTTTTTCTGATCCATTACTTAAAAGGAATCCTCTTACTTATTTAGTAATGGGATATTGCTCTGCTTTGGCTGTAACCGTAAAAATGGAGACGGCCATTGTAATGACATTGACTGTGGTTTTTGTTTTATCTATATCCAGTACCATTATATCCTCCATACGCAACCTCATTCCTCTTAAAGTACGCATTATTATACAATTGTCGATTATTGCTTCCCTGGTCATTATCGCAGATCAGATATTAAAGGCATATGTTTATGATATAAGTAAACAGTTATCGGTTTTCGTTGCATTAATCATTACCAATTGTATTGTGATGGGTAGAACCGAAGGGTATGCCATGCACAATCCTCCCGGGAAAGCGTTTCTTGATGGATTGGGTAATGCTTTTGGCTATGGGATTGCATTAGTTACCATTGCATTTTTTCGAGAATTATTAGGTAGTGGATCTGTTTATGGAATACAAGTAATTCCGGATTGGCTTTACGCATCCGGATATAAAAATGCCGGTTTGATGGTACTTTCACCCGGCGCGTTTATTATTTTAGGTCTGTTAGTATGGTTACAGAATTCATTTTTTTTGCATCGAGGTTCTGTAAATGAACAAACACAGAGCACAGGTCATTCTCATGGTTCGTAGGAGTTGTCTATATGCTTGAGCATTATTTGAGTTTGGCAGTAAAAGCAATTTTTGTTGAAAATATTATTCTCAGTTTTTTTCTCGGTATCTGTCCTTTTCTGGCCATATCAAAAGGAGTCCGAGCCTCTATTGGTATGGGATTGGCTGTTACTTTTGTAATGGTTACCACTGCTCCAATTAATTGGTTAGTATATAATTTTCTATTAAAAGATGGCGCCATGTCCTGGCTGGGATACCCAGAGATTGATTTAAGCTATTTAAATTATATTGTATTTATAGCCGTGATTGCCGCTGTTGTACAACTGATCGAAATGATTATTGATCGATTTAGTCCCAAACTTCATCAGCAACTTGGAATCTTTTTACCGTTGATTGCAGTGAATTGTGCCATACTGGGCGTAACCTTATTTTTAGTAGAACGTAATTATACCCTCATCGAATCAACGGTCTATGGCTTTGGTTCCGGTATAGGATGGTTTCTTGCAATCACCGCTATGGCAGCGATTCGCTATCGGTTACGATATTCGAATGTCCCTGTTTCGTTGCGGGGGTTGGGGATAACGATGATTCTAACCGGTTTGTTATCCATGTCCTTCATGGCATTTTCAGGGATTAATTTGTAAAGCCCTCTGTGAATATGAACAAACCGCCGGAAATGTTATACATCTTTTTAAATATTACGTAACAGAATTTCGGATAATAATTGTGAGATTATCAGCAAGTATTAACCAATTTGAGGTTGAATTGAATAAAAATAAAAAAATTAATAATAAAAATCCGAGAAGGCAGTCATGTCGATCGGAAATGTATTTTCAGAAAAGGAGACAGTTATGAAAGATCCAGTATGTGGAATGAATATTACTGAAGAATCGGCGTTTGCTTTTAAGGAATGGGATGGAACACGTTATGGGTTTTGTTCCCAGCATTGTTATGATTCTTTTTCGCAACAGCCGGAAAAATATGTTAAACCGCATGAGGGCCATGAACATCATCATGATCATGAGCATATGCACGACCATTCTCATGGTACCCCGACGAAATCTGTTCATAATCCGGTCGTCCCGGAATGTTGTTCACCGGCAGGGTCGGCAGCAGGTACTTCACAGCATGATGTTGTGAAGGGGGATACAAAATCTACGGCTATTTATACTTGTCCCATGCATTCGGATGTTCGTCAGGAAGGCCCTGGGTCGTGTCCGAAATGTGGAATGGCGCTGGAACTCCTGGCGCCGGTGGAAACCGGCAGTAAAACTGAATATGTATGTCCCATGCATTCGGAGATAGTAAAAGATGAACCGGGTAATTGTCCGATTTGCGGAATGGCATTGGAACCAAAAACCGTCACTGATGAATCGGAATCGAACCCTGAATTGATTGATATGACCCGCCGTTTTTGGATCAGTACTGTTCTGTCAATTCCGTTAGTATTGCTGACAATGGCGTTTATGTTTACCGATAAACCTCTGATACCGGGAGGTTGGCAGCCTTGGATAGAACTTCTGTTGGCAACACCGGTAGTATTATGGGGCGGAGCTCCGTTTTTTGTTCGCGGTTGGAATTCAATTGTCACCCGTAATTTAAATATGTTTACCCTGATTGGCATTGGTACCGGAGTGGCTTATGGATATAGTCTTATCGCCACCTTTTTCCCCGATATTTTCCCCGATGCTTTTCGCGGTCATGAAGGTATTGTCGACGTATACTTTGAAGCGGCAGCCGTGATTGTTACCTTGGTATTACTGGGACAAGTCCTTGAGTTACGCGCCCGTGATAAAACCAGCAGCGCCATTAAAGCATTGCTGGGATTAGCTCCTAAAACAGCCCGAATAGTGCGCGAAGATGGAAATGAAGAGGATATTCCTCTGGAAAATGTTGAACCAAATGATTTATTACGGGTTCGTCCGGGAGAAAAAATACCGGTTGATGGCGAAATTGTCGAAGGCACCAGTACCATGGATGAATCTATGGTAACCGGTGAACCTATCCCGGTACGGAAAGTTGCCGGTGATAAAGTTACCGGGGCAACTGTTAATGGAACCGGAACATTTTTAATGCGGGCCGAAAAAGTCGGAAGTGATACGTTATTGGCCCGGATTGTACAGATGGTTAGCGAAGCTCAGCGCAGCCGGGCGCCCATCCAGGGACTAGCGGATAGGGTATCGTCTTATTTTGTTCCGGCGGTGGTCGGAATCAGCGTACTCACTTTTGTTATCTGGGCGGTATTCGGACCGGAACCGCGGATGGCCTATGCTCTGGTAAATGCAGTGGCTGTTTTGATTATTGCCTGTCCATGCGCTTTAGGCTTGGCCACACCGATGTCGATTATGGTAGGAACCGGTCGCGGTGCCATGGCCGGAGTATTGATCAAAAATGCTGAAGCATTGGAAACG
>CAJVYU010000177.1 GCA_913009735.1 uncultured Fidelibacterota bacterium | reverse complement strand
TTTGGAAAGGAATTAGGGTAAAATCAATGACATTAGAAGTCAATCTTGATCTGGTAAAAAAATATAATAAACCGGGTCCGCGATACACCAGTTATCCTACGGCACCGCATTTTGCCGAATCTGTGGGACAGGATATCTGGGATGAACATATTCGCCGGAATAATAGTAACGGTGATCGCGATTTATCGCTTTATTACCATTTACCTTTTTGTGATACGTTGTGCTGGTTTTGTGGCTGCACGGTCGTCGTCACCCGTAAGCAAGACCAAATTGAAACCTATTCGAATTATTTGTTCAAAGAAATTGATCTGATAAAACAGCGTCTTCACCCGGACCGGAACGTAACTCAAATTCATTTCGGTGGTGGTACGCCAACCTATTTATCTCCTGACCAGATACGCCGTTTTGGGAAGAAACTTAAACAGTCGTTTCAGCTTGCCGATAATGCTGAAATCGGGACAGAAATGGATCCCAGGGAATTGACTGAAGAACATATTCAGGCGTTGGCGGAAGCAGGTTTCAATCGTGCCTCAATGGGCGTTCAAGACTTTGATCCAAAGGTACAGAAAGCAGTTAACCGGATCAATTCATTCGATATGGTGGCTCAGGTCATTGAGTGGATACGATCCAACAATTTTCATTCTTTGAATCTGGATTTGATCTATGGTTTACCTCATCAAACACGGGATACCTTTGAAAAAACGATAGACAAAATTCTTACCTTAAATCCCGATCGATTGGCTGTCTTTAATTATGCTCATGTTCCCTGGATGAAACCCCATCAAAAGCTAATCAACGAAGAAGACCTTCCCGTCCCTGAAGAAAAGCTGCTGATGTTGAAAATGATTATCGAGCGCTTAACCTCCGCCGGCTATGTTTATATCGGGATGGATCACTTTGCGAAAGCCGATGATGAATTAACCATCGCGCAAAAAAATAAAAGTCTGCAGCGAAACTTTCAGGGCTACAGTACGAAATCCGGTGCGGATATCTATGCTATGGGCATGTCATCCATAAGTCAGCTGGATGGGATTTATGCCCAAAACTATAAAGAACTGCCAACCTATTACGATCGCATCACTGCGAATCAATTACCGATTGAAAAAGGATACGTTCTGTCGGAAGATGATAAGATACGCCGGGACACCATCATGCGCCTGATGTGCGATCTGGAACTGGATTTCACCAATATGTCCAACAGATTGGGAATTGATTTCGCTCACTATTTTCGTGACAGTTTAGAAAGAATGGATACGTTTGAACGGGACGGTTTATTGATACGTGAGGCTGATAAAATTACCATGACGGATACAGGCCGATTATTCCTCCGTAATGTGGCTATGGAATTTGATTCCTATTTAGATAGATCTGAAGCACGATATTCAAAAACGGTATGACACAACCCACCGATATCATTTTAGCGAACCTTGGCGCTCCTACCAAGCCCGGGGAAGTTCGGCCTTTTTTAAAAAACCTGTTTTGTGATCCGGATATTTTTCACTTTCCCTTTGGGAAACCAGGGCAGACGTTCTTTTCATCAACGATATCAATACTTCGTGCTCCAAAATCACGACGATTTTATAATGCCATCGGTGGCGGTTCCCCCCTTCACAAGAATACCGTAAAACAAGCTGAAAAATTAAAAAGCGTACTTAATTCCCAAGGTGATTTCCGGATACGAATTGCCCAGCGCTATTGGAATCCGTTTATCGCAGAGGTTGCGGAAGACATAAGGCGGGACGGCGGTGAAAAAATCATCCTATTGCCGTTATATCCCCATTATTCCACAACCACGACATTGTCCATTGTTAATGAATGGAAACGGGTTGCTGTCGATCTCCCTGAACCGCAAATCATTAAACGGTTTTATGCCGAACCGTTATATATTGATGCCTGCGTGGAACAGATCAGGAATACCCTGAAGGAATTTTCTAGGCAACCGCATATTCTGTTTTCAGCCCACGCGATCCCTGTCCAACGGGTAATTGACGGCGATTCCTACAAAAATGAAATTATTGATAACATGAAAATTATTATGGATCAATTCAGGGGGGATTATTCTTATTCATTGTGCTATCAAAGTAAGGTCGGACATATAAAATGGTTAGAACCTAAGGTAGAAACTGAAATTGACCGGCTTGTGGCAGAAGGAATCAACCGTATTCTGGTATTTCCCATTAGCTTTGTATCGGAACACCTTGAAACCCTGTATGAATTGGATATACAAAAACGTGATTATGCCCTCACACACGGTATTCGTGAATATCACCGCGCAACAACTGTTCAGGATAGTGATTTATTTATCCAGACGCTGGCCAAAATAATTTTGGAGAAAACCTTATGAGCAAATCAATGATTATTATTGGAGGCGGGATTGCCGGAATGACAGCCGCTTTCCGTTTAAAAGAAGCCGGGATAAAGGTCACCCTTCTGGAGAAAAACGACCGCCTGGGAGGTGCACTTTATTCTCACCAGGAAGATAGTTATCTGGCTGAACTGGGCCCCAACAGCATCCTGGAAACGTCGCCCCTGGTCACGGAATTGATTCAGAATATTGGTTTGGAAGAAGATAAAGTTTATGCCAATGAATCCTCGAAGGTTCGGTATATTGTACGGAATAAAAAACCGGTACCACTACCGTCCTCACCGCCGGCTTTTATTGTCTCTCCGCTCTTTAGTTTTTTAGCCAAATTACGGTTGATAAAAGAACCGTTTATCGAGGCTTGGGATAACCACTATGAGGAATCCTTATCACAATTCGTCATTCGCCGGTTGGGACAGGAATTTTTGGACTACGCCATCAATCCTTTTGTAGCGGGTGTTTATGCCGGAGACCCGGATACACTCAGCGTAAAACACGGATTCCCCAAACTGTATGCTCTTGAACAGAAATACGGTAGTTTAATCAAAGGGCAGATTAAAGGAGCGAAAGAACGCAAAAAACGACAAGAAGTAGCAAAACAGTCCGCCCGTATGTTTTCATTTCGCGAAGGATTGAAAATGATTCCCGACCGGATGATGGATTTGCTTGGATCGGACATTCGGACAAGTACCCGGGTAAAAGCTATGACTAAAAAAGCAGACGTCTGGGAGATACATACCATTGACTCAGATGGTAAAGAGCAGGTCATCCCTGCCGATGGTGTTCTTTATACCGGTCGTATTACTGACTTACATAACATAGAAATCGACGGTAAAATTCCTGATGAAGTAGCCAAAATGCAGTATATTTATCATCCCCCGGTATCTGTTTTGGTCCTTGGTTTTCGTCGGGATCAGGTTCAACATCCGCTGGACGGATTTGGTGTTTTAATTCCTAAAGTAGAAGAATTTCAGATCCTTGGTGTTCTATTTTCAAGTTCAATGTTTGAGCGTCGCGCGCCAAAGGATCATGTAACATTGACGATATTTGTGGGGGGAACCCGGCAACCGGATAATGCTAAAAAATCTACGGAGGAAATTCTTGAATTGACTCTTAGGGATTTACAGACCATTTTAGGTGTAAATGGCCAACCAACCTTTGTTCATCATACCTATTGGGAACAGGCTATTCCCCAATACAATGTGGGCTACGGTAAGTATAAAGACAGCTTCGATCATTTAGAAAAAACGTATCCGGGATTATATTTTGCAGGAAATTATCGAAGCGGAATTTCCGTGGCTGACACCATTGTAAACAGTGAAGAGGTAACTTCACGTATTAAATCATTTTATCTAAATTAGGAAACAGCTATGAAATTAGATCATCATAACTTGATTTATCGTCCGCGTCGATTGCGACGAAATGAAAATATTAGGCGTTTAATCCGCGAAACAACACTTTCAACAGATGATTTTATCGCCCCTATATTTGTCATTGCAGGATCGAACAGTAAGAATGAAATCCCCTCTATGCCCGGTGTTTACCAATATTCAATAGACCGGATTCAAGAGGAAATTGATCATTTGTTAGCCGTGGGTGTATCACGAATTATCCTGTTTGGAATCCCTGAGGAGAAAGATAGTGTCGGATCGGATTCCTTTTCGGAAAATGGAATAATTCAACAAGCGCTCCGGTCGATCAAACAGGCTAATCCAGACATCTATGCCATTACGGATATCTGTATGTGTGAATACACCGATCACGGACATTGCGGTATTATTGTAAGCGATGAAGTTCACAACGACAAGACCCTGGATTATTTACAAAAACAGGCCGTGAGCCACGCTAAGGCCGGTGTGGATATGGTTGCACCTTCCGGGATGATGGACGGCATGGTTGGAGCTATTCGGGAAGCGCTGGACGAAGCCGGTTTTTACCAAATGCCAATTATGAGTTATTCCGTTAAATATTCTTCCGCTTTTTATGGACCTTTCCGTGATGCTGCCGATTCAGCGCCACAATTCGGGGATCGAAAGTCCTATCAAATGGACCCGGCAAATAGCAGGGAAAGTGTGAAGGAAGCCATCCTTGATATGGAAGAAGGCGCTGACATTATCATGGTCAAACCCTCTCTGCCGTATCTTTATAGTATCGGGATAGGCAAGGACGAGCGTCATGGGCCTGGTGCGTCTTACGTCGTGAGCGGAGTGTCAGCTGCGTATAAGATTGTGC
>CAJVYU010000176.1 GCA_913009735.1 uncultured Fidelibacterota bacterium | reverse complement strand
AGGTCAGACGTGTGCTCTTCCGATCTGCCCGGCAGTGTATAAGCAAAGTCAATATTTTTTTTTTTTCAAGGAGAGGACGGCATACGAGGTAAAGGAATGTGACTGGAGTTCAGACGTGTGCTCTTCCGATCTGATGAAATGAATATAAGTGCTGTTATCCTGACTTTCATTGAGTTGAATATATTAACTTGGAAATTACCCCTGCCTTTCTCCTCTATTCAACTTCAAAATCCGTAATCTTAACACATTTGATAAAACAAAATGAAAATCAAACTTGTCTCTTTATCAAGTGAAGAATTACGCTAATTGAATTAACTCTCTGCTAAAAGATTATACGAACGGCTGAATAATGGCGAGGAAATTGATGAAATAGTAGATAATGAAAACCCATTTTCTATTTTTGAATCCTATCTGAAACCAATTCGGTTTTCCATTTTGTTTATAATATTTCTTTTCGCTAATTCTTACCGAATCATATTAAGTTCATAAGGCCATGCTTAAAAAGATTTTTAATAAGAAAACAAATATCATTCTTCTTCTACTCATGTGCTCACTTCCTGCACAGGATAAGGCGGTGATTCAGAATTTGGACATTAAGATAAAACAAAATGGTTTGTTTTTAACGCTTGAAGCCTCAAAACCCCTTAAACGTGAATATATTACCGGCTGGTTTAATGAAGATTGGTTTTATATAACCATTCTCAATGCCATTGGCGATTCAAGCCAATTATCTTCCACCCGTTTTTCATACCCGGTGCTGAAAGTTCAAAACTCAAATACAGCCGAATCAATTCAATTAGCCGTTCGCGTTAAAGGAAACATAGAAAATTTTGAATTTTATTTATCGAATAATGACCGAACTTTACTTGCTGCTTTGTACTATCCCGCAGAGACTGTCATTGCGATGCTAAATGAAGCAGATAATGAACAGTATCAGGCAAAATTAAAACTGAAAAATAGATTAATCAATATGTCCTATTTTGCCGGTGCTGCGCTTTCGATTAGCGGCATTCTATCCGGCGACGGATCTTCATCAGGAAATCAAGAATTATCTATAGGGCTGATTATATTAATATTAACCTATCTGTATGATAATGTATTGGAATAATCAAATTGGTTGAATTTCTTCCATACTTTGCCATATTTTATGTTTTAGGATTAGTGCTGATGGGTTTATTTATTCGTTTTATCCTGTTCAAACGAAAAATGAAAAAATATTCAGATGAAAATAAATAATAATATTTTAATATTCAGAGTAATGACAGGCGCATGTTCTGCACCGAAACATTTACCTGTATCCAATGTTTCAATGACAGAACAACTTCGCATCGATTTCGAAAATGGACATATATCAAAAGACAGTTATTATTCATATTTGACGTACAGTGTTTTTGTTCAAGACTTATTGCCGGAAAAATATGACGGAAAACTTGCCCCACGAGATGCAACTCCCATTATCAGACAAGTTAAACGAACACTTCCCGGCTTAAGCCCCAAAACCCAAGAACATTTGAAACAATGGATAAAGCCATAAAACATCTTTTATCAATCTCATTCATTTTGGGCATATTATCAGCTGAACCGTACCCCAAAGCGGTTCGTTCTGCCAATGAAATTATCCGGGTTTTTTCAGGTCAGAGTTCAAAACGCCATATTTCTGATGATCTGCGAAATATTGCCCGATATGGTCATTCTTTACCGGATGATATGAAACGTGAATTGAAAAATTTAGGGTTCAATTTTACCGGGCAAATTGTAAATCGCTCACCGTTAGGCGAGCGGTCAGAGGCTGAAGGACTTGATGAATTATATGATAATGGAATGTTCCGGTTTCACTATACTACGACCGGTACCAATGCTGTGAGTACTTCCGATACAAACAGCAATTCTATTCCCGACTATGTTGAACAAATGTCTGATGTTTTTAATTATGTCACTTCTGTGGAATTAACAACTCTCGGATTTGTTGAACCGCCCGGTGATGATTGGTATCCATTAAACGATGATAATGGCGGTTCCGGTTTATATGATATTTATATCCGTAGTTTTACCGCAAATTGGTATGGGTATGTCCAACCAGAATCTTGGGCCGGTAACACCGGGAATAATGAGCATTCTTCCGGTGTGACTGAAGTAAACGCTATGACCAGTTATATGGCTATGCGCAATAATTATAACGGTTTCCCAAACACATTAATAGAGAATATTCAAGTCACAGCTTCACATGAATACTTCCATGCAGTCCAATTTGGATACGACGGCTGGGAAGAATCATGGGTCATGGAGGCCACGGCAGTTCAACTGGAAGAAATGGTTTATGATGATATAAACGACTGTTATCAATACATGCCGTCCTGGTTTTACTCACCTCATCAATCATTAAACTTGGACTCGAGTAATCGCTGGTACGGATCATTTATCTTTTTTGAATATGTAAATACCCATATGAGCAACAATTCTATTAGAGAATTTTGGGAAAAGAGTATTACGCATGACAGCTACGACGACGAATATAGTATTCAAACTTTAGATGAGGCATTCCGGGATAACGGGTCATCTTTTGCAGATATGCTGAATGGAATGTCCATTGCAAACAGAATTCTTTCATCGAATACGTTTGCCGATCCGTATACCTATGAAGAAGCGGATGCTTATTTTGCTGTTCCTGCAACATTCAGTACCGTGTCCTTCAGCACCGGAACGAATGACACAGTAAAAAGCATAAATTTACAGGCAAATGCAGCACAATACATTCGATTGAATTCAAACGATCCTGTTCTGGCCACATTAACAAATGATGTTGGACCAAATTCAGATTTAGCACTTCATGCAATCATGACGTATGGAGACTCTGCCTGGACGGTATGGAGCGGTAGTCCCATTAATATTGATCCCGCCGGTATTACAAAAGTGTATTTTGTAGTCGTAAGCCAAAACAGTGAAGCCAGCAATTTTGATTATACAATTACGTTTACAGATGGACAAACGTCTAATGATCCGGATATTCCTGAAAAATTCAATATCTCAAATGCGTATCCAAATCCGTTTAATCCACAAACACATATTCAGATTGATTTACCACATTCTCAATATATAAACGCATACATTTATGATATAAATGGTCGTTTGGTCAGTAAACTCATCAATGACTACGTGAGTGCCGGTCAGCATGTGATTACCTGGGATGGCTTAAATAACCGGGGGAATCCGGTTGCATCCGGAACGTATTTTGTTCGTATAATGGGAGAAAACCAAGAAAACTGGCAGAAGGTTACGCTGCTGAAATAATATTGGATTGCATCGACTATGTCGATGCTGAAGTGACATAGTTACTTCACTCCATATTTAATTTCTTCTCCAATTCCCCACTTTGCTCTAAGGCCTGGAGATTATCGAAACCGCCAATCGGTTCATCATTAATAACAATCTGTGGAACAGACATACTTCCGGTTCTTTTCGCTAAGTCCGCCCGGGATATACCCATTTTTTCAATGTCGATTTCTTCGTAAGAGATATCCTTACTATCCAATAGAATTTTCGCGTTTCGGCAATAAGGACACCAACTTGTTGTATATATTTTTAGACTCATTTTATTAATAATACCTTTTGAATTTGATTGAAATTTAAAGCTTCCATGACAATAAAATAAGTCCCGGATGCGACACTTTGGCCGAATCTATTGGTTCCATTCCATTGAACAGCATGTGTACCTACATTCATATGATTATGCAGTAGTACCGCTACCTCTCTGCCTAAAATATCATAAACGGTCAATTTCACCCGGGAATCTCTTGGCAATTGAAAACGAATGGTCGTCACCGGATTAAATGGGTTAGGATATGCCGGTAATAATTGGAAACCTGTCGGCAGGTTTTCTTCATCCGTCCCCAATGGAGCCACATAATTCGCAGGAGCTTCTGTTGTAAAACGGATTGCTCTTTCATTTACCAATTCTGCTGCTCCCGGAGCATAGTGATTATTGAAAGTGTACTGAATTCCTTCGTTCTTATTATGTGCCTCGATTCCCACGGTAGCATAATTTTTTTCTGCATCCACATCGGCAATCTCCAGATAATGGAATTCAATCACACCGTCACCCGATTCTGTGGGCTTATAATTCTGATCGTATAAATGAATAGCGAAGGTTTCTTCCGTAATTTCATCAAAGCCGTTTAAAGCTCTGGACCATTCAATGATAAATCGACCGTTTTCATCATCATATTTTGTATAAACACGGATGGAATCATTATTAATCACTTCCAGATCGTCCCAGAATGGCGCCAGTAACGCTTTCGGTCCCATAGCCATGGGAATGGTGTAATTATAGAAATAATCGATATTGCATAATTCAAAGGACGTCCAACCGTTAGAGCTGATAGTCATTTCATTATAACTCCGGCCGAAAAATTTAAACTCAAAAGGTAATTGAATATCCACATGGTCGTCATCGCCCATTTTGTATTCTGTACTGCTGCTGCTGCCGCCAAAAGCGGGATCAAGTTCTACCCAGTCAAAAGTCGGTGCTTGCTGGAAAGAAGTATCAGTGTTATCATACGCCCAATAGAGATCGGAAGAGCACACGTCTGAACTCCAGTCACATTCCTTTATCTCGTATGCCGT
>CAJVYU010000175.1 GCA_913009735.1 uncultured Fidelibacterota bacterium | reverse complement strand
GCTTGCTCGTAATAGACGTATACTTGTCCTCAATCTTTTTTTGCAGTTTACTATTTCTTGTAGCCGTGCAGTCAGATATAAGTATGCACTCATATCCATCAGACAATAGTGTATCCATCGTTTCTGCTGGAAATTCCGGTGTCTTCGTACAGTGATTTCGGAGTTGCTCGTACAGTTTGAATAACTCCTGTTCACATATATTAATTTACTCAGTAGTGTACGAATGGGGCATTGAGTTTTTTACTTTTCTCATAGATTCTCCTTTCAGATTTAATTTGTAAGCATTGTGTATTAAGCGATCCATTATGGCATCAGCCAAGGTTGGGTTTTTAAAATAGGCATACCATTCTTTAATGGGAAGCTGACTGGTAACGATGATACTTCCTGTGGTGTTTCTTGCTTCAATGACTTCCAATAGTTCTTGGGTTTGTTCTGTGGAAAAAGCCATCAGTCCCAGATCATCCAGAATCAGCAGTTGAAACTTCTTCATTTTTTTCAGCCATTTTAAGTAATCCCCCTCAGCTCGTTTTAAAGCAAGTTCTTCAATCAGCGTGGATATTCGAATATAATGAGCAGAGTACCCTGATATGATGGCATGATTTGCCAAGGCATTAGCCAACCAGGTTTTCCCTGTGCCGGTGGGACCGGTGATAATCAGATTATGATAACGATCTATCCAGTCATTTTGAGACAGGGACTGAATAAGCTTTTTATCTAATCCTCTGTTATGGTGATAATCAATATCGCTGATGTCCGCATCTTTGTATTTAAGACGTGCATTACGCAGCATGTATTTAATACGACGGTTTTTTCGTTCCATCACTTCCTTATCAATCAGCATAGTCAACCGCTCTTCAAAAGGCATGTCTGTAAACAGAGCCGTCTGATCCATTTGTTCCATGAGTGCATTTTTCATACCATGAAGACGCAATTCAGTCATTTGTTCCAGCGTGTGGTTAAGCATGGCGTCCTCCTGTATAGTAGCCTTCACCTCGAACATTCACATGATGGCTGTTTGGCGTCATGGCCACAGTGGGGTTTTCCGGGGTGTACGTTTTGTTTTTCAGGATAGATCTGAAGCTGGATACACTATAGCTATTTAACCTTAACATCTTTTTTGAAACGGCTTCCACGATATTGGACTCAAGGTTTTTTGCTGTATTTAATATTCCCATACAACTTCTAAAGCCCATCTCCGGATGAGGTTTGTTGTTTAATATCCCTTTAATCAGTTCTTGTGTGTGTTCACCATAATTCTTACTCCAACTGATCATCCGTGAAGGTGTCCAGTCTGCATACGCTCTATGAGCAGATGCCATGTGTTCTTTTTGAGTAGAGTAGGCTCCAGGATGATGGAACCGGTTATGAACGGCCACCCGTTTATTCTGATGAAATATCTCTATCACATAGTCGGAGTAGCGTGCCTCCACTTCCTTTTTTACCAGTTGATAAGGGACACTGTAAAAACATTTGTCCAGTTGAATATGATAATCAATATTCACTCTGCACAGTTTAAACTCTTTGTACATGTATGGTTGTGAGGGCAAGGTCTGTAATGCTGGTTTATCCAACGCTTCATACAGCTGACGCCGGCTCTTGCCTAATAACCTTATCTTCCGGTTGTTTAATTCTTTTAGAAGAGGGCGGATCGCCTGATTAAGTTCCGAAACACTGAAAAACTGACGATTCCTTAATTTAGCCAATATCCACCGTTGGACCAATTTGACGGATAACTCCACCTTTGCTTTATCTTTAGGCTTATAGGGTCTGGCCGGAATAATGGCTGCTCCATAGTGATTTGCCATATCCTGATAGGTTTCATTTAACTTGGGTTCATACCAGTCAAACTTTGTCACCGCTGACTTCAAATTATCCGGAACCAGAATCGAGGAAACGCCTCCAAAGAAATTAAACGCATTGATATGAGACCGGATAAAGCAGGCTTTCTTCTGAGACATAGACGCTTCCGCAAATGAATAGCCGCTGGCACCCAGACACGCCACAAATACCTCTGCCTTGTGCACTGCTCCTGTATTACGGTTAATGATATCCATGGTCAACCCTGAATAATCAATGAACATCTTCTCTCCCGCTTTATGCACTTGACGCATGGTAATAGATACCTTCTTTCTCCAGCGGTTATAATGTTCACAAAACTGCGTGTAACCATACCCATGAGGGTACTGCTCTCTGTATTCCTCCCATAACAATTGCCGGGTTACATGACGCAGTTTAAGCTCATCATGTATCTTGGTAAAATCTGGAAGAGGCTTTGAGGTTCGGGGCATCTGATCACCATCGCAAAACAATATCTGATAAATCTCACGGTCGCTGTATGCATCCAAATCCTTTGAAACTAAATCGCTTCCTTTATATCGGCTTACATAATCAGCTACTGTTGTATGAGGAACTCCCAATGCATGGCTGATTCTTCGGTAAGAGAGTCCTCCAATGTTATGTAACTGTAATATCCGTCTGATGTATTTCATCCTTAATCTCCTGTTCTTCTTTTTTTGTCGCAAAATTGTTCTCCTTATCTAATTTGAATAGGAGAACATTCCGAATTTGAACAGGATATTTAAAAGGATGTTTTTTTCGCCAACACACTTTTTAAAATTATTTCGGACTACACCTCATTTTGTACGAATACAAAACGGAATGGTGTACGAGTCACTCCGAAACGCTGTACGAACGAGACCGAAACAGGTGTACGAAGCGCTCCGAAATTTCCAATCAGGGAAGACTTGATTTTCCGGAAGATGAAAAAAATGAGTTGTTGAAATTGATTAAATCCAAGCCCACCATTACAGTTATAACAATGGAAAGACCACCGGTTATTCCTGATATTAATGCAAAAAGTAAAGCGTTGATTGCAGATTTTAACAGTCAGGATGATATTATCCTGGAATTGATTTTTGGCAATTTCAACCCGGCCGGCAGGCTCCCTTTTGAGATACCATCTTCAGTGGAAGCAGTCGAAAACCAAAAAGAAGATGTCCCTTTTGATTCTGAAAATCCACTATACCCTTTTGGTTATGGAATCACTTATAATTAAGGCTGAAGGTTAAATCGGATAAATATATTTTGAATTATATAAATTAGCCAGCCGTTAACAACGGCAAAATAAGTATTAGACGTTTTCTAATCGGACTTTTGTGTATCATAATAAGTAAAAGGTTGTTTCTATGAAAAGATCAATATTTATCACAATTATTTTACTGACTTCGATTATCGTTTGTCAAGATACGAATCAGTATTTGGTTGAAAAGTTAAGCCCCCCTGCCGAAAATAGTATATTAGTTGCAGCACATCGCGGTTATTGGAGGACTGCTCCCGAAAATTCATTACCAGCTATTAAAAATAGTATTGATATAGGAGTTGATATAGTTGAAATCGATGTACGAAAATCAAAAGATAATCAATTTGTCTTAATGCACGACGAAACGGTGGATAGGACGACCAATGGCACCGGAATGATAGAGGATTACACTTTAGACTCATTAAAACAATTATTTCTGAAAGATAAGGCAGGTATCCTGACAAAACATAAAATTCCAACGTTAGAAGAAGTCATGCTCCTGGCTAAGGGTAAAATACTGGTTAATTTGGATAAGAGTGAAAACTATATCCCGGAGATATATAAACTATTACAAAAAACCGGAACTGTTCATCAGGCAATTTTTAAAGGACGAGAACCTGTCTCACAAATACAGGAAAAATCCGGATTCGTCTTAGACAGTGTTGTATATATGCCCCTGGTAAGTATAGAAACAAATCAAGTCCCGGCTTTTATAAACGAATTTGAAGATGAAATCAATCCTATTGCTTATGAAGTAATTTATCAAACTGAAAATTCACCAATATTAGGGTATATTGATATCATTACGAAAAATGAAGACCATGTTTGGGTCAACACTTTATGGGCCTCACTATGTGCCGGACATGATGACGACAAAGCTGTTGATGATCCTGACGAAGCCTGGGGTTGGGTCATACAAAATGGAGCGACAATTCTTCAAACGGATAGACCGAAACTATTATTGAAGTATTTAAGGGAAAAAGGATTGCACAGATAAATAACATCACGTTCCAACAGCAAAAAAGATAATGAAAAAAATAATTATATCAATTAAGGAAGCAGCAAATAAACATTCTTCCGGAAGAAAAATATTGTTCTTTTTCATAGTAACTCACATAATCTATGGCATCATGTTGGTATTTACGATTCCAAAAGTCATGCAATATTCCGGGGGCATGAAAATACTTGATATGTTACCTACCGGTTATAGTGCTAATTATGTTCAGGAATTGTTTGCTGCATTAGGAGAGGTTGGACGATCAACGTATTTATTTCAACAAATTCCTTTGGACCTTTTTTATCCAGGTTTATTTGGTATTACCTATACATTATTACTGACATTAATTTTTAAAACAATTTTTCAAAAAGAGAACAAGTTTCGAATTTTAAGCTTAACTCCTGTTTTTGCCGGTGCCTTTGATTATTTGGAAAATGCAGGAATCATAATTATGTTAACTATTTATCCAACCTTCAAACCTTGGTTAGCTAGCTTAACAAATATTTTTTCCGTCTTAAAAAGTTTTTCAATCACTTTTGTTTTCATTGTATTGATTATCGCAATTATTGTT
>CAJVYU010000174.1 GCA_913009735.1 uncultured Fidelibacterota bacterium | reverse complement strand
TCCAACGAGGATTAAGAATATCTTTTTCATACGCCGATCTGTCTTTGACCATGGTCGCTTCTAATATACTATCCCGGTCTAATTTAATATTCCATGCCAATGAGGTAGCGATGATTATTGTGCCAATAATTCAAAAAATGAGAATAAGTCGCTTGGAAGCAGTCGAATCAATAATGGATTGTTTTGTCTTTGATCTCATAGTGTCTTACCTTGAACTTCCTGCCTTTGGTAACACCACCTTGAGAAGGTGGTATATAAAATTTCGAGGTTTACTCATGGTCATATTTCCCACCTTCTTAAGGTCATTGCTCAAGATATTCATCTTTCCACTTCATCCGGGGTCGTATATTTTTTGGAGAGTCCTGCTTTTTCCAGCAGTCTATTTACTTCCCCCTTGAGCTCAATCATTTTCAGTTCCCGCCCCACCATGAGCTTATTTGCACGATTAATTTGTTCCATCTTTTGCTCCAATTCTTCCTCTGCCTGCTTGCGCTCGGTGATGTCATTCGCAATTCCAATAAGAGCGATAACCTGGTTATCTGCATCACAGATTGAAGTTGTAGAAATTTGAATGGGGAAATCGGTGCCATCCTTCCTTCGATTGATAATTTCACCTGACCATCCACCACGAATTGTTTCAGAGAGAATGCTCTCGCCAATACCGGGTGGATTATTCGGTGAACGGACAATGTTTATATTTTCTCCTATAAGTTCATCTTCACGATAGCCATATGTATCCACAAACGATTGGTTCACAAATAGTATTCTATTCTGTAAATCGGTGATACTTACACACTCATTAATGCTTCTAAGAGCATGGGCAAGCATGGTGATTTCTTCTTCATTCTGTTTACGTTCCGTAATGTCCAGCGCAAATGCAATCACCACCTCCTGTCCAAAATAAACACTCTTCTTAAGACGTACGAATTTAGGGAATATTTCGCCATTTTTTCGCTGACCCCAGAATTCAAATTTCTGTGGCTCTCCTTTAAAAGCCTTTTCAATATACATGGCGATTTTCTTCAAATCGTTTTTTCCCGGCGCTGACAGCGATTCCGGAATTTTCCCGATGAAAAATTCCTTCGGATACCCATACATATCGACCACTGCCTGATTGACGTCCAAGAAACGTCCCTCCCGGTCCTGAATATAGATGGCATCGGTGGCGTTATCATACAAACCACGGAAACTATTTTCAGATTGCACTAACATTTCTTCTCTCTGCTTGCGTTTGGTGATATCCAAAACAATCGCAGCGAATAACGCTTCGTGTTCATGTTTCAGAAGCTGCAAATGGACTTCCACATCATAAAGAGATTGATCCTTACGTTTGTGAACCGTCTTAAAAACAACCTCTTCCCGATCACCTTTGCGTAAGGGTGCCACTAATTCCGCAAATGATTCAGCTGTATATTCAGGTTTTAGATCAAGTGGCGTCAGTTTCTGTAATTCTTCCATCGTATAACCCAGATTATTCTGTGCGGCGCGATTCACTTGGATAAAATTCAACGTCGTTTCGTTGAACAAATATATTTCATTTAGTGAGTCTTCGAAAATTCGGCTAAAACGCACGATTTCTTCATCAGCTTGTTTGTGTTTAGTAATATCGTTGAACATGGCGACCATCTTATCAGGTTCCGTTTGGAAGGCATACACCTGAAAGACACTTGCTATTTTCTCATCATCGTAGATTACCTGTTCGGCAGCCCAGGTTTCTCCCTGTGCGGCGGCGCGAAGATAGCGATTAGGTATCTCTGTTTCGACAAGTTGAGGGAATGCTTCCTCGATGGTTTTCCCGATGAACTGGTTATTGTCCACACCGAGAATCTGATCGGCGGCTTTATTTGCACCCATGAAAACCAATCTACCCTTTGATTCCAAATGGTACATATGCATACCCATAGGAGAGGATTCAACAACACTACGGAATTTTATTTCACTCTCACGAAGGGCATTCTCGGCTCGTAATTGTCTCGTAATATTTGACGAAAAATTGAGGGTTGCCGGTTTTCCATCCCATTCAATATTAATCGATCGGATGGAGAGCCACTTTATTCCACCTTTTTTATCAATAATCCTGAAATTATAGTGATCTGATACTTTTTCACCCTTTAATCTTTTTACATAATTTTCATAAACTATTTTTTGATCATCCGGATGGATAAAATCAGTGAATAGGTTTGAGAAAAGTTCTTCATTACTATACCCCATGATATGATTAACCATTGGATTGGCAAATACCAACATTCCATCCTGGGCAATATAAATCGCTTCATACGCATTGTCGATTAGCTGTCTGTATTTAGCTTCACTTTCCTGAAGTTCCTCTTCCGCCTGCTTGCGATCAATAGTCATGGCAATCTGTTCAGAAACAAACGTAAGAATATTTTTCTCTTCCTCACCAAACCTTATATCTTCTGTATAGCTCTGAACAGCAATTACCCCAATAGTTTTATCCTCAGTTTTCAGTGGTACACCAAGCCAATCAATCGGTTGTGCTCCAATTGACTCGACCTCTCCTTTTTTTACGAGCTCCTCATACACTTCAGGCGATGCCAGCAAAGATCTCCCGGTGCGGATCACGTATTTTGTCAACCCTTTACCGGGTTTTTTACGACCTGGGTTCTCGTCGTATTCATCAACAAAATAAGGGAAACTGATCATTTCACTATCAGGATCATAAAGGGCAATATAAAAATTCTTTGTATGTATCAGTTCCCCTACAATATCGTGAATCAGACTAAAAAGAGATTTCATGTTTTGAGCAGAATGTGTCTCTTCTGATATTCTATAAATGGCATCCTCCACTACCTCTGCCCGCTTACGCTCGGTGATATCCCGCAATATTGACCTGCTATAAAGCACTTTGCCTGTTTCATCACAAACAGTCGATACATTCAAACTCACATCGATTTTACTGCCATCTTTTCGCTTTAACTGCAATTCAGCGTCATGAATATCCCCGGTATCCACAAATCGCTGGAATGCTTTCTTGGCATCTTCAATACAATCAGGATCGTATACAAAGAATATTGGTTGACCGATCATTTCATCCTTTTTATAACCCAGAGTATTAGCTAAAGTCTGATTACAGCGACGAATTTTTGATGTTTTAGCATCAACGGAAACAAACATATCGGGAGCATTATCGTACAGATCAGTATATTTGGCTTCTGACTCCATAAGAGCTTCTACCGCGAGTTTACGGTCTGTGATATCAATCAATGTACTTTGCATTCCACTTACATTTCCCTTTTCATCGTGAATCGGTCTGGAATTGTTCAACACAGTAATAATGCTGCCATCTTTCTTTTTCAGTTCATGTTCATAGTTGACAAACCTATCTCCGACAAGCAACTGTTTATGTGCCGTGAATACAGCTTCCGGGTCTGCATCCACCTCAGGAATACTCATCTTCAGCAGTTCTTCTCTGGAATAACCTAACAGATCAAGACCAGCTTGATTTGAATCAATAAAGTGTTTTTGTGCATCAAATAAATAGATTGCTGCCACAGACTCATTAAATATACCGCGGTATTTTTCCTCGCTTAATTTCAGCGTTTCCTCCGCCTGTTTGCGATCAGTGATATCCAAAAAAGATACTTGTATTGCAGGCGTCCCATGATAGGTTATGGATTGGGCTATTACAGCCACATCCACGGAGGTTCCATCCTTTTTGATGAACTTTTCTTCCTCGAGTCCAGCCATATTTCCTTTCTTGGATAACAATTTTTTAATCCGTTCCTCTGCAATTTTTCTATATTCGGGATGCACGACTTTTAGGGCCGATTTACCGATGAATTCATCAGCTGAATCATACCCCAGGATTTGGGCACTTGTGGGATTTGCGAAAACTACTTTCCCGTTCTGGTGGACGACAATGCCCACGAGTGTGTGTTCAAAAATACCACGGTATTTCTCTTCGCTTTCTCTTAAAGCTTTCTGACTTTGTAATCGCTCGATAACAGTGGAAAGGTTTTCTGCAAGTACCTGGGCAACATTCATCTCATCGGGTTCAAAGGTATGTTCCTGGTTAAAATATGTCATGAATTTTCCCAATAATTGGTCCCTACCGATTAATGGTATGAATGCGCAAGCATGAATTCCTTCTTTTAGAACGGTTTCCATCAACTCTTCGGGCAGCTCGGCTTTGACAACGTCTGGTATACAAATAGGTTTAGCCTTCAAATCTGATAATTCCCATGGAAAGTGTCCTTCTACTGCTGTTCGGTACTCAAGGGACAGACCATTCCAATCCTTGAAGCGAACCACACCGTCTGCGTCCGCCAACAAAATAGAAGCTCTATCCGCTTGGACGACCGTTATGATACTCTGGATTGCGACTGAATAGGCATCCTCCAGGCTATTAACGCGATTAAGTTTTTCCACCATGTCCTGGAGTCTACTCGTCTGGTCAAGATTGGACTTAAGCGCTTCCTCTGCCTGTTTACGCTCAGTGATGTCCCGCAATATTGACCTACTATAAAGCACTTTACCTGTTTCATCACGAACAGCCGATACATTCAAACTGACATTGATTTTACTGCCATCTTTTCGTTTTAACTGCAATTCAGCGTCATGAATCGCCCCGGTATCCACAAATTGCCGGAATGCTTTCTTGGCATCTTCAATACAATCAGGATCGTATATAAAGAATATTGGTTGACCGATCATTTCATCTTTTTTAT
>CAJVYU010000173.1 GCA_913009735.1 uncultured Fidelibacterota bacterium | reverse complement strand
CCCCTACACGACGCTCTTCCGATCTATTTATTGATTACGACCATCCGTTGGATATTTTTGCCCATTTATTGATTGGTTCGGAAGGAACGCTGGCATTCATTTCTTCAGTGATCCTAAATACGATAAATGATCCACCATCAAAAGGAACAGGGCTCATTCTTTTTGAAAATATAGTAGAAGCATGTTCATCTATTCCGTTTTTGAGCGGGCAGGGAGCCAGTGCGCTGGAAGTGATGGATTATGCATCGCTGGCAACAGTCAAACATGTTAGTTCACCTCCTTTTGATATAAATAAACTCCATAGAAATCATGCCGGTTTACTTTGCGAATTTGAAGATGATGTTGAAGAAAATTTACTCAATACAATTAATAGAACATCCAAAGAGATTAAGAAAATGGGAGGGAACCTTGTTAATCCGTTTAGCTCGGATTCTCATCTCCGAGACTCTCTTTGGAACATTCGAAAAGGACTGTACCCGACAGTAGGTGCATTGCGAAAATCAGGAACCAGTGTTATCACAGAAGATATTTGCGTAAATAATACGGATCTTCCATTCGCAGTTCAGGAATTGCATCAAATTTTTCGCTCTTGGGAGTATGATGATGCGGTTGTATTCGGTCATGCCAAAGACGGCAATTTGCATTTTGTTTCATCAATTGATTTTAATGATAAGGATGGTATTAAGAAATTCGATGGTATGATAAAAGATTTGGTTTCAATGACAATTGGGAAATTCAATGGTTCATTGAAGGCTGAACATGGTACAGGTAGAAATATGGCGCCATTTGTTGAAACGGAATGGGGAGGTGAACTGGTTGAAGTTATGTGGAAAATTAAATCATTAGCTGATCCGAACCATATTTTAAATCCCGGTGTTTTATTGAATCGGAATACAAATACTCACTTGGAAAATCTAAAACAAATGCCTCCGGTATCAGAAACGGTTGATTTATGTGTCGAATGCGGCTTTTGTGAGCCTGTGTGTCCGTCAAGAGATTTAACACTGACTCCCCGTCAACGAATCGTCGTCAACAGGGAAATGATGCTTTCAGAATTCACGCAATCAGCGATGGATGAATTGCAGAATGATTTCGGTTATGATGGCAATCAAACGTGTGCCACTGATGGATTATGCGCATTGGAATGTCCGGTGAATATTGATACCGGTGTATTTATCAAAGAACAAAGAAGAACGCAGCATTCATTATTTTCTGAAATTTTAGCTAATATCATTGCCAGGAATTTTGCTGTGACTCAAAGTTTGATCAAAGTTGGATTAAAATCGGGAAGTTTAATTGGTAATTCTATATTGGAAAAAATAACGAGTGGATTACGACGATATGGTTTGAAAAAAATACCTCAATGGAATTCATATTTAACCGGTGCTGCTAAAATAAATTTATATTCATCAGGAGAAGGTGAAGAATTAATCTATTTCCCATCGTGCGTTCATCGCTCGTTTGGTGCAAATAAGGAATCTATTATCAATATGATGATGGATATTGCACCGCAATTAGGATTGAAATTGATTATTCCGAAATTGATCCATTCTTTGTGCTGTGGAATGCCCTTTTCTTCAAAAGGATATCAGAAGGCTCATTTAATAATGATTGATAAAACAGCCAATGAATTATATACATTAAGTAATTGCGGACAAATCCCAATATTATTAGATATGTCGCCATGTAGTAATCAAATACGAAACGAAAAAGGTCATGAAAAGTTAACTGCGTTGAAATTTGTAGATATTATTGAATTACTGTATAATAAAAGACATAATTTCGATCAATATGAAAAATTAAATCGTGAAGTATTGATTCATCATACATGCTCAACACAAAAAATGCACCACGAGGACAAATTTATGGCCGTGATGGAGAAAATAACTGATAAGATTATTATTCAAGAGACGAATGGCTGTTGTGCGACGGCAGGAGACAAAGGACTGTTCATTCCCGAGTTGACCGATAGCGCCGGCCGAAACTGTGCACAATCGTACCATAAAATACCGAAGGGCAGTATCGGAGTTTCAACCAGCCGGATGTGTGAGATTACTATGTCGCAAGCCACTGGCGTTCCATTTCATTCTATCATTGAATTGGTTCATGAATTCTTAAATAATAATCATGTAAACTAGATGAGTTGCAGAATAATACATATGGAGTAAATTTCACTAAATTTAAACACCATTTTTTGAGGTAAAATCATGAGAAGAATTATATCCACCATAACATTATCATTATTCATCATGGGTAACATTGCCAATGCAGAATCCATTGCGCGGGTAATGAAATCAGACGGTGATGTCACACTAAAACCTATGGGCGAACAAACGTTTTTGGCTGACATAAAAGCAGGTCATGGTATTAACAATGGCGATGCTATCCGCATTGGGGAAGTTGGTTTTGCTATCGTCATATTTATCGACGATAAATCGGTTGTTAAAATCCGTGAGAATACGGAATTCCAGTTTATTGATTCCCCCAATACCAGGACGCTTGAATTACATCAAGGCACAATTTTTAATACCATCACTAAGCAGAAAGGTGGCAAAACATTTCGTGTAGAAACGCCGGTGTCCGTTGCATCTGTAAAAGGAACTGAATTTGCAGCCGTTTCTGATCCTGCCGGTATCGATCAGTTTTTCTGTCAGCAAGGTAATTTTGATGTGTACAATTCTGTCAGTGGACAAACGATTAACGTCCAGCCGGGACAGCAGGCAATCTCTAGTGCGCTGGGAACATTAACCCAACAACCTTTTGATCCAGCTGATTACCCCGATGAGCCGGAAGGTGAGATTGAAGATATCGAACAGGAAACAGAGGAAGTGGAAGAAGAACCTGTATCCGAGGAAGAGGTCGAATTTGATACTGAAGAAGCAGAACCGCAGCTTGATGAAATACAAACTGAACCACAGACTCAACCGGAAGCTCCAGAACCCCAGGCACCTCCGTCTACACCGGAAGCAAGCAGCCCGTATGGATTGGGACTTGGGATTGGTTCAGTCACCATTGATGGAATGCTGTACAATCAGTTTGCCCTGCGTCCGGAATTCAATTTCGGAAAATTGGGTGTGGGTCTTGATCTGGTATTGTATATCGACAACGAAGGTAATATACGTCCCAATGAATGGGATATTAAAAATAATCCTTCCGTAATAATGGATAAAATCCTATACGTGCGCTGGGGACAAAAACAAGATCCATTCTGGATTAAACTTGGTGCTCTGGATAATGTGACTTTGGGATATGGTGGATTATTGATGGGATATTCGAATATGATGGAATTCCCCACTGTCAGGCAACTGGGTATTAATACAGGGTTGAATTTTGGTAATTATAGTACTGAGCTATTCATGTCCAATGTCAAGGATTTGTCCCGTGGAGGAACGTTGGTTGGTTTTCGGGGAACATATAAAGTTTCAAAAGCATTTCCATTAACGATTGGTGCGAACATCGTTATGGATGTGAATCAATTCAGCGGAATGAAAGATGGAGATGATGATTCATATCCGGATATATTTGATGATTTCCCTGATGATAAAAAACTATGGAGTGACACAGATGACGATGGCTTGGCTGATAAAGATGGTGGTTCGGAAGAACCTGGAATCGGTTGGGATAAAGATGGTGATGGAGATAATGAAATAGCGAATTGGGCAGGTGGAACAGATATTGAAGATTTAAAAGGAACTCCATTCAGCATTAAGAATAATAAAGCATCCGTGATGGCATATGCTTTTGACGTCGGATATCCGGTATTCAGTAATAAAATTGTTTCCCTGCTTGTGTATTCTGAATTCAACTTTCTGAATATTCCGAAAGCAGGAAATGAAGGAACGGAATTTTACAGAGAGGCAAAATCCGGAAGTGGATTCTCTATTCCCGGCGTCAGGATAAGTTTATTCAAGTTCCTGAATATCAATGTTGAATATCGTTTGAAGAGTGGTTATTACGTTCCGCAATTCTTTGATCAATCCTATGACATCACTCGTGTAATTCCGATTTATAGAGGTGATTCAACTTTCGTTTCGACTAAAGATATGCAATTGTTTCCTGATGAAAGTATGAAAGGTGATTTAAGCGGTTATTACGGATCAATGAGTGCTGATATTTTTGGGTTTGGCAGTTTGAGCGGCTCCTACGCGAATTTGACATCAGCAACTGATACTGTTAAGAGCTTTATTGCTGCGCTAAACCTGAACCCGGATAAAATTCCAAAATTGAGCGTGGCAACAGCATATTATCAACGCAATAATGACAGGAATCCTTTTGACTTCGGTAATCCGTCTGTCAATACAATTCTGGGATACCGGCTTGGTTATGAGGTGAGTAAAGGCGTTAGTGTTATTTGGGATTTTCGTCAATTTTACCGAGATGATGGCACCGGTGAGTTAAAACCGATTAAACAAACAACTATTGAGACTGCCTTCGATATTTAAGTAGAAAAAATCACTTTAGAAGATGGCGTAAAAACAATTTATCGTTACGACACAAGCGTCAGAACGTTTAAGGCGGCTTTTCCGCATACGACACTGTGGTATAAATATACTCCGGACTTTGTGATCCTGATAGGAACACCGGAAAAGCTGAGGATAGATTTCAGAGATTTCAAGGAACGGATGGAGAATGAAGCTGTGAAAGCGGATCTGGAACTGGTCAATATGGCCGATCCTCTCGCTTTGCTGGACTCTTTTATGATGGATGAGGATGCTATAGACCAATATGTGGGCGATGGCCCACTGCATACCGATAATCGTCCGCGTATAGAGTTTTTCGATACGCAGATGGGCAACA
>CAJVYU010000172.1 GCA_913009735.1 uncultured Fidelibacterota bacterium | reverse complement strand
CCAGTGACATAAGGGACCTGATGCCGCTGCAGGCATCAGCTACCTCAAGAACAATGTTTGGGAACATAATTATATTCCCCTCCCTGTAAACGGTTATATTGATAACCTGAAGGAAGAGAACAGAGTACTTTGCAACAAACAGTTTCAGGGGAAACGCTATGGCATTATAAATGATCTCAGGCAGGGGGATCATTAAGACAAGATAACAAATGGGAAGCAAGAGAATCTTAAATGCCTCCTTCCCCCAAAAATACAATATGATCCCCGCAACAATTATTATAAAGGACAAACGCATAGTGAAAAGCTCTGTTCCCTTATACCCGATTATCAGCAACAAAACGCCCATGATTATAACGAACAGGCCGGGGTTATAAGGAAAAACCAGGGTCTTTTTCAAGACCTCGCGCCTCTGATAAACAAAATACCCTGATATAAGAGGAACTAAAAAACCATGGGAATAATCCGGGTCATTATACCATTGAACTACCATCGCCGCGATAATTGAGTGGTATAATCCTGCAAGCAATAGTACCAGCACAATAAACTGCACCTTATACAAGTTCAGTGCCTCTGCTAATGTAATGCTATTATTAGTTTTTTCCATTGTGCCTTAACAAAAGGTAATAAGAGTTATGTGCCCCTTAAATAATCAGGATATTTTTTTCTGATAGATTACTTGCGCTTCCATTTTAAGTTGACAGTCAGGATAAAAAGAGTGGTCTGTGCGCATAACTTTATGTGCTAGTCTACGATTGCCAAATCAGTTGGTGAACGAGGTACTGTTAAATTAGAATCGAAATTTAACACGCCTTCGCTGGAAGATGTATAAGCACCGGCTCCAGTAGTCACAGTTACTGTTTCAACACCTACAGCCCTGGTTATACTAATATCACAAGAAGTGCTTGGCGGGAGATTGAAAAGTATATAACGTACAGTATCAGTAGTAGCATTCACCTGGTAAATAATTGGCCCGCTCTCATTAGCACCATTAACATCAGAACTGAACATGGCCACTTTATTTTCAGTACTGTCATCAATAAAAATACCTCTCATATCACCACTGCTGGCAGTTACTAAACTTGATGATGTTATATCGGATTGACTGTCATCGGTAATTTCCAACATATTCAAAAAGACATAGTTCTGCTGGGCATCCGTGGGCTGCACTTCGATCCTCCATCTCATATTATAATCCTGGACAGCACAGTCGGGAGCATAGTTAGTCGCAGTAGACTCTATGTAGTTTTCAAAATTGGTTCCGCCTATAACATGATATTTAAAATTCGATGAAGGATATAAGGTTTGCATAAAAAGCCTGCTGCTTCCGGTGTCCATTCTGGCCTTGTATCCGGCATTGTAATCAGTGACCCCGGCGCCCGGGGTGTTCCAGGATGTATCATAGACATCCGGAGCCCCGATAGAATGGATGATATAAGATTTTGTGTATGCACTGGATTTTGTATTAACGCGATCATATGTAATTATGTAATTCGGTTTAATATAAACAAACTCTCTTTCGATAAGATCTACTTTATCATTCGGATTGTTGCCTGTACCAGAATAGTTGTTGGAATATGCTTTAGTAGCATCACTTCGTACATAGGCATAGATCGCACTGTTAAGATTCGATGCCTTTACATTGGCAAATTTAAAGATCTCCGTTGTAGCTGCATCATTAATAAGCTTATATCCCGACCATGGCATATTAGAGGAGTTTTCAAATGCGCTATAAGGCGTGTTATGCCTAAGATAAGGCATTCTTTGACCTCCGGCATTAGGAGCAGATGTCCCCAGATTAACCTTCCACGGATAGTCATCTGTAGCGTCATATACCGTAATAGCGTTTCCGGCAACTGTCTGCCGGTTCCAGGCAGTCAGGTTCTTGGTCGGGTCATCAAAAGTCTGACAGCCGGACTCGTACATACCTCCGGAAGCCGTCAAAATATTACCGTTATCCCATATAAAAAATCCGTTGTGGTCACTGTGGGAATGATAGCCGTAATGCGTACCCGCCTTGAATGCCACATATGTATCGCCGGCCCCCCATCCGGATTTCATAAAATAATAGTTGTCACATGCCCTGTCGGTATTCAACCCCGTATAATCGGTTGTCGCAACAGCCGGGTCATAAAATAACAGGTAGAAGACCTTATAACACTGCCCATACTGCCAGTCATTGACGCCGCTAAATTTTGTATCAATAAAAGACTTGATATAGCCGTCCTGGAATCTGCCTTCCAAAAGACTGAGTATGCCCATATATTTCGAGGAAATGGTTGTGGTCGTGGGATTGGCATCCTCGAATTTAACCACATTATTATTAGCAGTGTGCCCATACATAAGCAGATAACCGGTATTTTGCAGTAGGGGAAACTGAGTATTCCACATAGCATTAGAACGATCAGTGGCGGTATCCCAGGCCTCGATGGCGCGCGCTATCTCCGGGATAGCATTTCTGTAATATGCTACACCTTCAAAATCAGCATATCCTCCGGAATAGGTCACGCTGTCCTTGAATTTCCAGGTCGTGCTTTCACTATAGGCATTGGTGAAAGTATGCCCCTCATATAGCGCTTGGGTCGCAAAATTAATATACTGCGCCCCTCTTGCCGGGTCTTCATCATAGATTGCGAGCCCGGCAGACATAAAACCATTTATCCACTGTGTCATGTAATTATGATAATCGTCCAGCTTTATCTCTCCATTATACCCCACTAAAAAAGCATCGGCTATGGCGGCAATATTGTCTCTTATGGTAGTTCTCTCTGCAGAGGAAAGTTGGGAATATAACCAGTCATAGACCATCGCGTACATCTCAAGATAATGCCCTCCGTCATCAGTCCCAAAAGAAAACCCATGGGATTCTGCAGCCGCGAGCTTTGGAGCGGTAGTCCATGAGGCATCCCCTTCCATCTGGTAGATAAATGCGCAGGCCATCGCAAGAACAGTCTGTATATCTGCATTTGCTCCGGCATAACTCCAGCCTGCCTTGCCCGGCGAGCCAGCCATAGCCCCCTTCATGTTTTCATATTCAGCGTTCAGCGCGCCGCCCGCTAACACCTTGGTCTGGACATCGGCCAGGTTGCTGGAATTTAAAAATATGCGGGGGTGTGTATTGATAATATCCGTTAGATCGGCTCCGTAAATATCCCCGGAGAATACTGCTAATCCCAGAACAATGCTTATTAAAATCTTAAAGGTTACTAAATTGATACCACAGGTCTTATTCATAACATTCCTTTATATTTATCAGTAAATTAAGAATGGACAGATTTTATCTTCATTATGTATTACTCTTATATACTACTTTTCTTTAATTAAATCAATATTTCGATGCTTTTTCAAGGACGCTATTATATATTTCTGGCATGCCAGATGAGACGGCCAACCAGCTGCAGTTAGACCGCGTTTCCTGCATGGCGGCACTTCCAAGCGAATCCCGAAGCTGACGGCTGCTGACAAGACGGTCAATCGTATCCGACAGTGCACATATACTGTCAGCCTGATATAGCAGGCCGGTCTTCCCGTCCTGTATCAATGACCTCAGCCCCCCTATATTGCTTCCGACCACAGCTTTACCCATTGACATGGCCTCAAGCGGCTTTAGTGGTGTAACCAATTCCGTAAGGCGAGTGCTCTTCCTTGGATAAACAAGGATATCTAATACAGAATAGTATTCCATAATTTCTTTATGCGGTATAGACCCTGTTACTATTATGTGATCTTGCAAACCATCATTTTTAACCATATTTTCAATATCTTCAAATTCCTCACCCCTGCCGATCAGCATTAATTTCAAATTCGGTCTTTTACTGATTACTTGTTTAAATGCTTTAACAAGATCGCTGACTCCTTCAAACTTAAAAAACGATCCAATAAATCCAACGACGCACTTACCGTCAAGATCATATTTTTCAATAAGATCGTTATTCTTTTCTCTGGCTGCAAATACATCTGTATCAACTCCGTTCTTAACTATAGAGATCTTTTCCTCAGCATAGCCCCTGCTAACAAGCTCCTTTTTTAGCCCCTCACATATCACTACAATATGATTAGCCTTTTTCAATAGAAGATTTTCCATGTAATAAGAGGCCAGATATTTAGGGGAATTAACCTTCATTTTCCCTGACTCAACACCCGCATCCTCCCATAGCGCTCTTACCTGATAAACAAGCGGAACCTTCCGGCCTAAATGTTGTATCCCCAAAGCTGAGAGCCCATTGAGACTCGGCGAGTGAGCATGAATGATATCAATTCCTTCAGACTGAACAAGATCCCTAATATCTTTTTTGAAATTTTTCATATACACAAGTTCATTTAGAAAGGGGATATTCAATGGGGATTTCTTTTCCGAAGTCCTGTAATACTCAATATCTGAGAGAACGATCTGCAGGCAAAAAGGATCTTCATGCGCATACTTTGGCGAAGTTATTACCATAGGGGTAAGTCCTGCTTTCTTTTCCGACTCTACAAGGTATTTACCTCTTATGGTATAACCGCTCAAATTGGGAATTGAATAGCTCAACACATGTAATATTTTCATATGCAATTATCACCTTTATGTTTTATTACCATTGATAAATAATTAAATACTTTTTGACCTACCTTGTCCCAGGTATTATTCTGTGCGTATTCAATTATTCTGTTTCTATCCCATGTTCTATTAAAAGCCTTAGCGATCCCTTCAGCAAGGTCAGTGCCGGTCCGCCTCTCTACCAATATGCCATACTCATCAAGATCGAAGAGCACACGTCTGAACTCCAGTCACATTCCTTTATCTCGTATGCCGTCTTCTGCTTGAAAAAAAAAACAACCCACAACCACC
>CAJVYU010000171.1 GCA_913009735.1 uncultured Fidelibacterota bacterium | reverse complement strand
ACATGTACTACGTGACGTGGGTAGACAGGGTTGGATTTTTCTTATTTGTTTCTTATTTTCTTGTTTTTTTTTTAATGATACGGCGACCACCGAGATCTACACTCTTTCCCTACACGACGCTCTTCCGATCTGAAAATCAACCAATGACTCAACCGGTTGTAAAATACCAATGAATTCTGATCGCTTAACTTTTAATACGAACCGAGCCTTTTGAGTAGGAATTTTATTCAAGATTTTCTGTATGAAAAACGAATCGGTACTCCATTAAAATTGAATACCTTCCGCAGCTGATTTTCCAAAAATCGTTTATAATGGGTTGGAATCAATTTAGGATAATTGGCATAGGTGGCAAATAATGGTGGTGCCGAACTCACTTGTTTAATGAATTTTATTCGTATCACTTTTCCCCTCTCGGCTGGCACACTTCGCGTTTTGACGGCTTGCTCAAGAAACGTATTTAAAGCATTAGTAGAAATAACCTGTTTAAGATTTTCATAAACGACGAATGCTTCTTTCAGAATATTTGAAACCCGTTGCTTTGTTAATGCGGAAATAAACAAGATTGGAAAATCATTCAGTTTCGGAAATTGATTCCTGATGGTTTCTGACGTTTCCGCCATGGTATTTGTTTCTTTTTCGATCAAATCCCATTTATTCACAACGATTACCAACCCTTTACCGGCTTTGATCACCTGATCGACAATGGATCTATCCTGTTTACCAAATCCTTTTTCGGCATCGATCAATACAAGGGCCACATCACATTGATTAATCGACCGAATCGCTCGAACAGTGCTGTAGTATTCTACATCTTCTGTTATCTTGCTTTTTTTACGTAAACCGGCTGTATCAATCAAAATGACATTTTTTCCATACCATTTCAATGGTGTATCAATGGAGTCTCTTGTGGTTCCGGCAATGGGTGTAACAATGGTCTGTTCTTTTCGGAGCAACGCATTCACCAGGGAAGATTTCCCGACGTTGGGCATGCCAATAATGGCCAGTTGTAAATCTGTGCTTTCATTGGCTTCAATTTTCCTGTCCTTTAAATTCAATTTGATTCCAATCGCTTCCAAAATATCACCGGTTAATCTACCAGTGAGGGCTGACATAGGCATGATAGGTTCAATGCCCAGTTCATAGAAATTGTGTATTTGCTGGTCCTGCTTCATATTATCACATTTATTTACGATTAGGATGTGGGGATTACCACTCTCCCTTACTGCCTGCGCTAATACCTGATCACTGGATGTTATGTTTTCTCTGCCATCGACCATTAACACGACAACATCCGCTTCGGACATGGCCAGTTTGGCTTGCTCGCGGACAGCCGCATTAAACACATCCATATCCTCCGGTATAAATCCACCTGTATCGATAAAACTGATGCGTTTTCCTTCCCATTCTGTTTCACCATACACCCGGTCTCTGGTGATTCCTTCCTGGGAATCAACAATGGCTTTTCGCTGGCGCAAGACACGATTAAAAAATGTAGATTTTCCCACATTGGGTCTGCCGACTATAGCTACAACTGGAATAGACATGCTTGCCACTGATCTCCGCAGATTATTACTGATTACTTGAAAAAATAAAACGCTTGAATTCTGGCTTAATACCAAAATTTAGAAGTAATCCAAGTTCCATATTTGTCGCTTTGAGATAATTCAGTAATTGTGCTTCGTGCTCCGGTGCGATTTTTTTTGCAGCTTTTAACTCCAAAATGATTTTATCGTTAACAATTAAGTCCGTCATATATTTACCAACAATTATATTTCTAAATTTAACCACAAGGTCTTTTTGTTGTTCAACCTTTAGCCCTTCCTCTCGTAGAAGAATCACTAACGAATTTTCGTAAATGGCTTCTAAAAAACCATGTCCTAGTTCATTATAAACGTTGTAAAAGCATTTGATAATTTTATCTGTCATTTCTTTATACAATAACATAATCAACTTACCCTTGTTTTTTCAATGCTAAAATAATACATAATATTAACCACAGATTTATACTGATTATTGGAAAAAATTAGCCACTTGGCTTCTGGTCTAATTCTAAATTGTTTTCTGTTTTTATCTATTATAATAATCCGTTTTTTCCGTGTTCATCTGTGGCTAAAACGTTGAAAAATTCTTCCGGTTCATCAGGGGATACATAAAAGGGCACACCAATCGCATGTGAAATATCGTTAAGTGTTAAATCATCCAATGTTCTCTCACCCGATGTTTCATTGACAATGCGTTCACTGAAAATTACTTTTTCCCCTAAATCTTTTCCTTTTAATTGATTTATGATATCTCCTCCCGTCAAAAGCCCTGTTACGGTCACTTCATTTTTACCGAATAATTCATTTTTTATTGGGACATAATTGACAGTCAAATTTGGGATTGCATTCAATTTTGGTATGAACCAATTTTGAAATGTTTCAGAAATGAGTGTTCCCGATCCGATGGTTACCTTTTTCTCATTTTCAATTTTCGGCTCGTCAAAATTATCCCATAATTCCTTGAAGCTCCGGACTTGCCCGACACCGTTTTCCTCCAACTCAAGACCATCATAATGATGGCTCTTTGGTACATCCTTCCCAACGGTAAGATACCATTCGTCACTCAATACAACAAACCGGCTTCCATCCGGATGCCGAAATCGCTTGTCATAATTTTCATATAGTGAAATTGTTTTTTCAGCATATTCTTTCGTCACCGGCGGAATATAGGGTAATCCTTCCCTGTGCATTGTGAGTCCAACGGGGACAATAGACATGCTTCTGGCCATGGGGGTAAACCGATGAATATCCGCAATGGTTTTTTCCAGAAACAATCCATCGTTCCATGTGGGACAAAGAACGACCTGTGAATGAAGTTCAATTCCATTTTCCGCCAAATATTCGAATTTTTTAAGCAGATAGTCATCTTTACCATATAAAAACATTTCCAAACGTTTGTCAGGGTTCGTCACATGTACGGAGATATACAGTGGCGATAATTGCTGGTCTACGATTCGTTTCAGCTCTTTCCAGCCCATGTTCGTAAGGGTAATGTAATGTCCATGGAGAAAAGACATTCTGAAATCACCATCCCGGAAGTATAAGGCTTCCCTCATATCCGGAGGATTTTGGTCTACAAAACAAAAAATGCACTTATTGGCACACTTGCGAATACGCATATCCTCAAATTCCAGACCGAGATCATCATCTTCATCTTTTTCCAGATCGTATTCCACCCATTCACCGTTTTGCCGGACTTTCAGACGGATGTTCTCTTCGGCAATCTTAAACCGGTAATCGATGATGTCTTTTACGCGTGAACCATCGATCGCTTCAATTTCATCGCCTGGTTTGAGGCCCAATTCGGACCCCAAGCTGCGTTCTTGTACGGATATGATTTTCATAAGGGGCGAAAATTACGGAGTTTTCGAATAATTACCGTCGGTTTAAGTGACGAAAGTATTAAACCGATTTCAGCGATAAACTCTGCGAAATGACTTGTGGTATAAGAGCAATCCTGATGCGAATGTGAACAGTGCAACGAAGGTCATTATTATAGCCAGGCGATAATAATCACCATTAAAGGAAAGCCGGAACTTGACCAGGTCAATACCAATCATTATCCACAATAGTACACCGGCAAAAGTCAGCCATTGGACTGTGTGCAAAATGATTCGTTTTGGTATGAGTAGCAACAACGGTACTGCAATACAGAACAAAACATAATACATATTGCCAAAACGCAGGAAATGGGCTGCCAAGATGAGCCATGAAATAATCAGTGGAATAAGACGTATAATCATGTTAGTATGAATAGTTGAGCGGGCTCTTTTATATTAACCATCTTCAGCCGGAACCTGGTTCAATCAACTAATTTGAACACTTTGTCTTTTCGGCGAACCTTGTCAGTTACCTTGACACCAACACTGTCGCCTTTCTTGACACTTTTCACAGCCTCATGCTCGATCTGCATGGAATTAACTTCCACGTTTAAATCAGTAGTATATCCCTTGATATGAATTGTATCACCGACACTTAATTTTCCTGCAGTAATCTCAATGGCGGCAATCGATATCTGTCCAAAAAATTTAGATACATACCCAATTTCCTGTTCTTTCATAGCTTACTCCAAGTTTAATTCAGTTGAATGTACTCCTCGAGTAGGATAAAGTCAATTAAAGAGCTAATTCAAAAGACTACAAGGTACTAACTAGTTACAGCAGTGACAGTGGAGTACTGTTATCTGTACTGTTTACTATTACTATAATTTAATTTTGATAGGTTATAGGGTCTATTGCTTTTGGAGTCCACCCGTTAATAAACTGCAATACTTTTTTCTTATCATATCCTTTACCTTCTTCTAAATACGCAGAATTTTGTATGTGAAGTATTTTACCATTTTCATCAAGAACAACAAATACAGGGAAACCAAAACGTTGAGGATAACCAAGATATGCCATAGCTTTCGGGTTCTTATTTTCTGTACTCCAGTTAACCAAAACTTTCACGTAATTGTCCTCCATCACTTTCATAATTTCATTATCTGCTTTGACTCAACTTTTTTGTGTGAAGTTCAATTTTCCGTTTGAATGATTTCTTGCTGTTTCCCGGACTTTTTCTATTGTAATTCCATCATCCTTTTTTTATTACCTTGGCATCAAATTCATTGGCAATATTAACACTTCCATCTGTGGATCCCAGATCCACAAAAATTAGTTCATCCGCCTGCTTATAAACAGACTTCATGGTGATGGGTAAAAATCTGGATTGAACTTTGCCGACCAGGTAGGCTGATATAAATGGATTTGAATTTAAGATCGGAAGAGCGTCGTGTAGGGAAAGAGTGTAGGTCTC
>CAJVYU010000170.1 GCA_913009735.1 uncultured Fidelibacterota bacterium | reverse complement strand
GGAGAAAGATGGGCAGAGAGTTAGCAAGTGTGAGGGTGGGTGGGGGGTTGGTAGTTTTTTTTTTAATGATTCGGCGACCACCGTGATCTACCCTCTTTCCCTACACGACGCTCTTCCGATCTCTTTGGGTATGAAGCCCATCCTATGGGTGGAAATATTAATTTCAACATGACATTAATGAATTACTGGGAGTTGGGGTCAGGTATCAATTATAATGGACCTGATATTCGCACCACAGCGCTTTGGGGAGGTCCGGCAATTAAAACAGATGGAAGACTGGGCAGCTGGTTCTTTTTGAGCAGTAATCGTAATAAGGATTTGTCTGTGAGTGTCAATGGATATGGCAATCAGGCAATCACGGGCACAAGTTCGGCGGGTATTAATACGAATCTTAACTGGCGTCCGGCGACGAATGTTTCTGTTGGTTTCTCCGTGAATTACAATCATCAAATAGATACCTGGGCGAATTGGTCGGGATATGGCCCTACCTATGATATGCAGAATGAAACCAAAGAGTATCTGCTGGCCCATTTTAATCAAAAAACACTTTCATCCACCTTTCGACTGGATTGGACATTAACACCGGATTTATCTCTGCAGTATTATGGTTCACCATTCGTCACAGCAGGAAAATACAATCGTTTTATAAAAGTGATTGCCCCAAGAGGTGATCGCTATGATGACCGGTTCTATTCTTTTATGGATGATGAGATTTCTTATAATACAACGGATGGCTATTGGGAAATTGATGAAGGAACAGATGGTATAATTAATTATACCGTGCCGAACAGGGATTTCAACTATAAACAGTTTAACTCAAATCTCGTATTGAGATGGGAATACCGTCTTGGTTCAACACTTTTTTTAGTTTGGTCACAGGGGATAACAGATTTTGTTAACCTTGGAGATTTTGATTTTGGAAATGATTTACACACTTTATTTAAGGCAGAGCCGGAAAATATTTTCCTTATTAAATTTAATTATCTGTTGAATTTGTGATTACAGATTACAGGCAAAAGAGTATTTTCCAATCACTCATAATTTATAACTCGAATCCCAGACTGTATTAAAAAATGCCGGTTTTAATTGGTGAAAAAACCAGGCAATTCTACACACAGTCGATAAAACCCGTCAGTAAATTTTGATGGTTTTATGTAATTTCCTTTTTATTAAAATGATTGTTAGTTAAATTTACTTTAATTCGAAAATAAATCATGTCAAATCTCTTGTAGAAAGATATCAACTGACGCTGTTTAACACTTTTAAAGGAGACATGGAACGACATAATAATTAATAATATCATGCGTGCCCAACAAACGGGATTTCGGTTGGCAGGCATTAAATGACCACAATAATTTGTAAATTGAAAGGAAATTCTATCTGTATGACACAACTTTTCTATAAAATTTAGTTATCGTGTATAGTTTCGATAACCGTATTTATGTAAATAATTTATTAATTATATCTATGATTATATTAAAAGAAATGGTTATGGTAATTATGTATAACTCTTATTATATATAGAGTTTGGAGGAATACATCCTGATGCTTTCACTCGAATCAGTCTTTTTAAAAGTGACCGGTGAATAACAGAAATTTCGAAGGGGTAATATAATGCAGCATTATTTGGGAATTTGTACAGGAGCTTCAACAATCACGTATGTCGACTTGGAAAAAAACGGGCAGGGCATGGCTATAAAAAATATTTACTCCAAACCTCACGAGGGAAATCCACGAGAGGTCATCACTCATTTATTGTCTGAAATTAATCATAATAAATTTGATTCCATTGCTGTAACGGGCCGTCGTTTCAAAGAACTCATCAATTTAGAGACCATATCAGAACCCCGGGCAGTAGAAATTGCCTTAAAATTTGTCAATAAGGAGCAAAAATCATATAACGCTATTATCAGTGCCGGCGGGGAAACGTTTATGGTCTATCAGCTGGATAAAACCGGTAAAATCAGTAAAGTATTCACCGGGAATAAATGTGCCTCCGGGACTGGAGAATTTTTTATCCAGCAAACCAGGCGAATGGGAGTAAGTATCAATGAGGCTATTAAATACAGCGAAGGTGAAACACCGCACATGGTATCGGGGCGTTGCTCCGTATTTTGCAAAAGTGATTGTACTCATGCTACAAATATTGGTGTTCCGAAAGGCCGGGTGGTTGCAGGTCTAAGCAAAATGATGGCAAATAAAATTCTGGAACTATTAAAAAATATACCGAAAGAAAATATTATGATCATTGGTGGAACCACCAGGATTAAGGTCATGATGGATTACCTGAAGGATGATATAATAAATCTGACTATACCCGCGGAAGCCATCTGTTTTGAGGCTCTTGGAGCAGCTATTTGGGCATCCGAAAATAAAAATGGACACGATTTAAACATTGATAAACTATTTTCTAAAAAGAGTTCACAATTCGATTTTCATCAACCTCTTTCCAAGTTTGAGGATCAAGTCCATTTTGTGGAATTAGATCGAGGGACCGCTCGAAACGGTGACAGGTGCGTATTAGGATTAGATGTCGGTTCCACTACCACAAAAATTGTAGCATTAAGGGAATCCGATTTAAAAATTGTTGCCAGTGAATATTTGCGGACCAACGGTGATCCGGTCGGTGCTTCAAAAAAATGTTATCAGGCAATCCTGGATGAACTGGATGGGACACATATTGTGATTCGTGGATTGGGCGTTACCGGGTCCGGTAGAAAAATAGCAGGTCTCCACGCATTAACTGATGGTGTAATTAATGAAATCATTGCTCATGCTGTGGCTGCTTTACATTTTGACAAAGAGGTAGATACTATTTTTGAAATAGGGGGGCAGGATGCAAAATACACCTATTTGACCAACGGCGTTGCCAGTGATTATGCTATGAATGAAGCGTGTTCAGCCGGAACGGGATCATTTCTGGAAGAATCTGCAAAAGAAACTCTTAATATTGAAATGACAGAAATTGCTGACTGGGCTATGCAGGGTCAGAATCCACCGAATTTTAACGATCAATGTGCTGCATTTATTTCATCAGATATTAAAAATACCTTTCATGAAGGAATAGCAAAATCCGATGTGGTAGCGGGTTTGGTCTATTCAATTTGTTTGAATTATGTTAATCGCGTTAAAGGTGCCCGTCCCGTCGGAAAAAAAGTATTTATGCAAGGAGGCGTATGCTATAATAGGGCGGTCCCCATTGCAATGGCAGCTCTGTCAGGGAAGGAAATTATCGTACCCCCGGAGCCGGGTTTGATGGGATCATACGGTGTTGCATTAGAAGTGAAGAACCGCATCGATCAGGGATTAATGGATGAACAAATATTTGACTTAACAACGCTGATAACAAGGGAAGTCAAAACGAAGCCGCCCTTTACCTGTACCGGTGGGAAAGAAAAATGTGATATTGGCTGTACTGTAAACCGCATGGTGATTGAAGGAAAAACCTATCCGTTTGGCGGCGCGTGTAACCTGTATTATAATATTCGTAAAAAAATTAAAATTAATGCGGGGGAAAATGATTTAATCGTAAAAAGACAACATTTAGTATTTAAAAAATATGCTCCTGATTTGAGTGATCTTCCGCAAAATGCCCCACGGGTTGGAATATCAAGGTCCTTTTTAACCGGAACATATTTTCCGTTGTTTGCACACTTTTTTAAAGAGTGCGGAATAAGACCCGTATTAGCAGATAACATGGATCAAAAAGGTGTTGATTTATGTTCAGCTCCCTTTTGTTATCCCTGTGAAATTGCCCATGGATATTTTCAAAACTTACTGGATATGAAATTAGATTATTTATTCCTTCCACATATTCGTATCATCAATATGGAAAATGGGTTTGACAATGCCACAACCTGCCCGTTATTACAAGGTGAACCTTATTATTTAAAAAGTACTTTTGAAGACCGGTTGGCGTCTACCGGTCCAATTGTATTGACTCCGGCATTGAAACTTGGACCCAATCAGAAAGACCCCAAGGATGGATTTCAGTCACTGGGACGTGAATTAGGTCTCCCAAAGAGTTTAATAGAAAAAGCATACCGGAAAGCAGTGAAGGTTCAAAAAGAGATGAAAGAAGAAATGCTGGAAATAGGTAGACAAACGCTTCGGGATTTGGAAAAAAATCCGGATCAGATCGGCGTTGTATTGTTTGGTCGTCCTTATAATGCCTTTATGCCGGAAGCCAATAAAGGGATTCCACATAAGTTTGCCTCCCGGGGAATTAAAATTATACCGGTAGATTTTTTAGATTTGAAAAATGCCCCCGTGCGAAAACACATGTATTGGTCTATGGGACAAACCAATTTGAAAGGCGCAGCAATTGTAAAAGCCCATTCCCAGTTATTCGGAACCTACATAACGAACTTTTCATGCGGTCCCGATTCTTTTATCATAGGATATTTCAGGACTATTATGGGCAGCAAACCTTCGTTGACGTTGGAACTGGATAACCATACAGCTGATGCGGGACTGGAAACCAGGATAGAAGCTTTTCTGGATATTGTTGCACGGTACCGAAAATTACAGATAGACCCGGTGTTAGATAAACCCGGTAAGAATGGATTTATCCAAGCCGAATCCCGCATGAAAAATAGTAAAATGATTATTACGACTTCGGATGGGGAACAAGTGTCATTATTTGATGAAAGGGTGAGAGTCGTTTTTGCCTCAATCAATGTTTATTCCTCACCCGGAATAGCGGCCGTGTTTAAAAGTGTTGGGATTAACAGTCTTGCATTGCCGGCTGCCAATGAGGAAGATTTAAAAATTGGACGTGGTAATTCATCATGTAAAGAATGTTTACCCTTACAATTAACTGCCGGATCGTTTATACAGTATTTACGGTATAAACGTCCTAAAAACGAGATCGGAAGAGCGTCGTGTG
>CAJVYU010000169.1 GCA_913009735.1 uncultured Fidelibacterota bacterium | reverse complement strand
TTCACAGATGATGTGTGCTCTTTTTTTTTTTTTTTTAATGATACGGCGACCACCGAGATCTACACTCTTTCCCTACACGACGCTCTTCCGATCTTTCACCCATTTTTTGACGTAACTCTTCATTAACAAAAGGTGATGGGGATTCTTCTACTAATTTTTGATGTCTCCGCTGGATTGAGCATTCTCTTTCACCTAAATGAATGCAATTGCCATGCATATCTGCTAAAATTTGGATTTCAATGTGGCGGGGATTTACAACAAATTTTTCCATATACATATCACCGTTATTAAAGGCTTTTTCAGCCTCTGAACTGGCTGTATTGAATGCTTTGACCATTTCATCGGATTCTTTCACCAGGCGCATCCCTTTTCCACCGCCGCCGGCAGAAGCCTTTACCATCACAGGATAGCCCATTTCATCTGCAAGTTTTAAAGCTTCTGCAGCATTTTTCAAGAGTCCATCGCTCCCGGGAATCACCGGCACACCTGCATTTTTCATGGTTTCTTTCGCCTGAGCCTTATTGCCCATGGCATCAATGATTTCCGGGGTTGGGCCTAAAAAGGTGAATTCATTTACTGAACAGATCCTTGAAAAATCTGCATTCTCGGCTAAAAATCCGTATCCGGGGTGAATCGCGTCAGCATTGGTGATTTCGGCTGCTGCAATAATTCGTGGTATATTTAAATAACTTTCCGTGCTCGATGGTGGACCAATGCACACGGCTTCATCGGCGAATTTGACGTGTAAAGAATATTCATCGGCAGTTGAATAAACAGCGACTGTTTTTATACCTAATTCGTGACAGGCACGAATAATTCGCAGTGCGATTTCTCCGCGATTAGAAATGAGAATCTTTTTGAACATTAACTATCCGTTCGGATCGACAATAAAAAGGGGCTGATTATATTCCACAGGTTGTGCGTTTTCCACAAGAATCTTCCGTACGACACCACTTTCTTCTGCTTCAATTTCATTCATGATCTTCATGGCTTCAATAATACAAAGGGTATCCCCTGCTTTAACGGAATCACCTACTTGAACAAATAAATCATCTTCAGGACTTGGTGCGCGGTAAAATGTGCCCGGCATCGGCGATAACACTTCGTTTCCTGAAACAGTTTCTTCTTTAGGTGTATTTAATGCTGTATCTTCATTCCCGGATGATGCGATAGTATCAGTCAAAGCAGTACTTGCTGCAGGTCGGTCTTGAACCGGCGCCGCTGGAATTGATTTCACAACTCGAAAACGTCGTCCGAGAAATGTCATGTCAATTTCATTAACATCACTCTGTTCAAGGATATAAATAATTTCTTTCAGTTTATCCTGCCACATTTTTTCCCCTAATAGATGAATTAATTTTTAGATCTTTCAATATAATCACCGGTTCGTGTGTCCAATTTTAACACATCACCGGTATTAATAAATAAAGGCACTTGGACTTCATATCCTGTTTCAACCGTCGCAGGTTTTGTGCCGCCTGTTGCAGTATTGCCTTTTATTCCAGGTTCCGTATGTGTCACTTCTAAATGTACATGGGCGGGCAAGCGAATATCTAAAATTTCTTTGCCATCGAATAATAGGTCCACATTTATTCCTGCTTTAAGAAATGCTTTGCTATTCCCCAGGACTTCTTGATGAACATTGAGCTGATCATACGTCTGATTATCCATAAAGATGTATTGATCGCCGTCATCATATAAAAATTGCATTTGTTTCGCTTCAATGCGAATGAACTCAAGTTTTACACCGGCATTGAATGTTTCGTCAATCACTTTACCGGTTTGAATATCCTTTAATTTCGTCCGCACAAATGCCGGGCCTTTTCCCGGTTTGACGTGTAAAAATTCTACAACCTTCATCCGCTTATTTTTATAGAGTATTACCGCGCCATTTTTTATATCTGATGTAGTTGCCATTCGTTTCCTTCAATTAAGCGTTTAATTTAATTCAGAGAATCTGTATTCTCAAACGAGCATAAAGAATTTATGCATTTGGGGAATTTATTCGTTTCCAATAATGTGTTGTAGATTTAATAAACTGTTCTGCGACAGCAAGATCTTCTAACCATGTCTTATTTTCCGGAATCATTTTTGCGTATTTTATCATGTCTGAACGATTTAAGAGTGTAATCCAAGCTTTCATTTCTTGTTCTGAAAAAGGAAAATAATTCTGCAATTCCTGAATTTCATTTGTAGTCATTTCTAATGTTTTAAAAAACAAACTTCTCTCTACGTATTCTCTTAAAATATAGGATATTTGTACGTACAATTCTTTCACATCTGATTGAATCCCGTTATTGGTTTTAATAGCATTAATTTTCTCTAAGGCAACTTCATCCGGAGAAGCCAAAATAATATCAGGTGCATTAATCAATGTTTCTTTCTTATACTTAATTCTCAACCAAATTATTCCAATTAATGAGATTATCAAAATTGACAAACCTGCAATTATTACCCAATTAATTAATCTTGAAACCGGTAATGGATCTTTAATTGGTTTCATTTCACCGGACATCGTTGGATCAACAGATGAAACAATTATAATGTCTTGCGGGTCTGTTTGCATCACTAAGTTCACTGAACTATCCGCATTCATTATAGTAATATCTATTGACGGTATGGTAAATCGTCCGGTATCCCAAAAAACAAATTGAAAATCGTTTAAATATCCATCATCTGTTTTTGAAATTTCTGATTTTCTCAATTCCAATGCTTCTGGTTTTTCAAATTCATTAACAATAATTATTTTATCTTTTGTGCCATTAATTAAAATTGTTGAATGAATTATATCTCCGATAGTAGCTGTGGTTGTATCAAAATTTGTTTCTAGGGAAATTGATTTTTGTTCGACGTCAGTACCGCATCCTATTAAAACAATTATAACGATAGGTACGATTACTCCGGTGGATATTAATCGTATGATTTGCAAAGCCTTATTATACAAATTTCTAAATCTCTTACTCATAATATATAACGGTCGTCTGCCTCTGGCAGGTAATGATGAAGAACGTAACGAATTGCCAAATCACAGTCTATTATTAAATAATTATGAAAAATCATCCGTTTCTTTAAACCGGTCTTGGATAATAGGAACCTGTTACGATCATCTATCTCCAAATCAATATTCTTCGGTTCAATTCCGCTTTTCCCGTTTTTTGAAATAAGACATAATCGGTTCGACATAATCCTTATCTGTTGAAATAGGTATTAAATCAAAACCTATTCGATCACACTTTCTTTTAAATATGTCTCTTTCTTCTATTACACGGTTTTCAAATTGTTTACGTTCTGTGTCAGAACTTGTATCAATCCAAGTTGATTCTTCCGTTTCAGGATCATGGACTTTCACCAAACCAATATCAGGAATGGTCAACTCGAACGGATCATTCATTTGTAATCCGATTATATCATGCTTTCGACTTGTTATCTTTAAGCTGGACCAATATCCGTCATCCATAAAATCCGATAGCAGGAAAACCACACTACGCCTTTTGGCAATGCGTAAAAGATAATCCAGGGCTGTTTTTAAAGAAGTTCCTTTTCCTCGGGGTTGGTGGTAAAGTAATTCACGGACCACTCGTAATACATGGGATTTTCCTTTTTTAGGAGCTATATATTTTTCCACTTCATCGCTGAAAAGAATCAGTCCGACTTTATCGTTATTTTTAATTGCTGAAAATCCCAACACAGCTGCAATTTCGATAGCTAACTCACTTTTAAATTGTAATTGAGTACCGAAATGACCTGACCGGCTGACGTCGACCATTAAATACACTGTCAATTCACGTTCTTCTTCAAATACTTTAACAAAAGGAGAACCGGAACGGGCAGTTACATTCCAATCTATCAGACGGATGTCATCACCGGGTTGATATTCGCGTACTTCTGAAAATGTCATTCCGCGGCCTTTAAAAACCGAATGATATTCTCCTCCAAAAAGGTCATTTACCAACCCCTTAGTTCGAATCTCGATATGCCGGACTTTTTTTAATATTTCCTGTGGAATCATCTTGGATTTAAGGAATAAGGAAAAAGGGGGAAGGAAGAAGAAAAAAGAAATAATGGTAACACAAATGTGTATTTATCAAGTTTTTTTCCTTCTACCTTTTTCCTTATTTAGGGAATTTCGATGCTATCGAACAATCGCAGCAGAATATCTTCTGAAGTTAGTTCTTCCGCTTCTGCTTCATAAGTTAAAATAATTCTGTGTCTTAACACATCCCAGCCAACATACCTGATATCTTCAGGTGTTACATAACCGCGATGTTGTATAAATGCTCGAGATTTTGCAGCTAATATCAGATTGATCGTGGCTCTGGGAGATGCACCATAATCGATAAGATTCCCTAAATCGGATAAATCATATTGTTTAGGATCGCGTGTTGCAAAAACCAAGTCCAATACATAATCCTCAACCTTTTCATCGACATAAATATCATTGATTACATTTTGTGCTTTTAGGATATGATTTACATCAATAACAGCAGCCACTTCATCATGTTGTTGTGTGAAAGCCATTCGTTTCAAGATTGCACGCTCGTCCTTAATATCCGGATAATCCACTTTTAATTTTAGCATAAAACGATCGACTTGTGCTTCTGGTAAAGGATATGTTCCTTCCTGCTCAATTGGATTCTGTGTTGCTAATACAAGAAATGGGGCATCCAACTTATATGTTTCATCACCTATAGTTACTTGTCTTTCCTGCATCGCTTCTAAAAGGGCACTCTGTACTTTTGCAGGTGAACGGTTTATCTCATCTGCCAAAATGATATTGGCGAAAATAGGGCCTTTGCGAATCTCAAAATTGCTTGATTTTTGATTATAAATCAATGTTCCCAGGAGATCAGCGGGAAGCATATCAGGTGTAAATTGAATTCGCTGGAATTTTGTATTGATCAATTGAGCCAATGTTTTGACTATCAGCGTTTTAGCTAAA
>CAJVYU010000168.1 GCA_913009735.1 uncultured Fidelibacterota bacterium | reverse complement strand
ATGGAAAGACGTAAATTTTTAGAAAAATTAGGGCTTGGTTTAGGTTTCGGCGCTGTTGCATCTCCATTAACCTTTTTTTCAAAATTAGACGCAGCCCAAGGCAGTAAACCCAATTTCGTGATACTATTGGGTGACGATTGCACTTGGAGTGACATTGGGTGTTACGGCGGGCAGGCCATAACGCCAAACATCGATAAGATGGCGAAACAAGGTATCCGTTTCGAACAAGCTATAGGATCGACAGCCATGTGTACGCCTACGCGTCATTCCCTATATACCGGGATATATCCCATTAAGCGCGGTGGGTATAAGAATCACAGCGCTGTGAAAAAAGGGACTAAAAGTATCGTTCATTATCTTAGCAACTTAGGTTACCGGGTTGGGCTGACAGGGAAATGGCATATTGCGCCCAAAGAATCATTTCCCTTCGAACCGGTTGATGGTTTTCCTGGAAACTGCGTAATGCAAAAAACTCCGCTTCACGATTTAACCGGTTCAAAAGAATTTATGACGCGAGATGCGGAAGAACCGTTTTGTTTGGTCATTGCTTCCGTTCATCCACACGCTCCCTGGACGGAAGGTGACCGGTCGCAGTATCCCGTGGATTCACTTGAGCTGCCGCCCAACTGGGTTGATACACCTGAAACCCGTTCCGAGTACCAAAAATATCTGGCGGAATTGACGGAATTAGACCGACAGGTTGGTGATGTGATGAATCTGCTCCAGGAAGAAAAACTGGCGGAGAATACGATCTTTATTTTTGCCAGTGAACAGGGCGCCCAATTTCCTTTTGCTAAATGGACGCAATGGGATGGTGGAATCAAGTTCGTGATGATTGCGAGTTGGCCCGGTAAAATCAAAGCAAACAGTACGACAGAAGCCATAGTACAATACGAAGATTTCGTACCGACATTGGTGGATGCAGCCGGTGGCAAACCTGTTCCGGGGATTGACGGGCGTAGTTTTCTTGACGTGTTGGTTGGCAAAACAGATGAACATCGTAAATATGCTTTCGGCGCCCATTCGAATACGCCTAAAGGGCAGCCTTATCCGATCCGTTCCATCCGCAATAAAAAGTATAAACTGATTTATAATTTGCTTCCGGAGTCAACCTACTTTCAGAAATATCTGATGAAATACGACGCCACCTGGAAATCTTGGGTCGAAAAAGCTAAAACCGATGAAGAGGCTGCCCGGGTAGTTAGCCGTTTCGAAAAGCGTCCGGAAATTCAGTTCTATGATGTAGTGAATGATCCCTTCGAGATCAACGATATTGCCGGTGAAGCAAAATATGCCGCTATTATTAAGGAGATGCGTACCGAACTGGAAGCCTGGATGAAATCACAAGGTGACACTGGTATTGATACCGATAAATTAGCAGAGTGAATTTTGAGAGAACATTGTATGGTAAAAAAGGTTGTGCAATTAGATATATCAGCGATTCTCCGCCTAAATATCCGGGATGTAACATAATAAATCAGCAGCATAATATCCGTTTGTCGGACCATTAAGAAAAAGTATGACTACCAAACCCAATATTGTAATAATAATGACTGATCAGCAGCGTGCTGATTTATCAGCGCGGGAAGGCTATCCGTTAGACACAACGCCATTTCTTGATTCACTGGCAAGAACGGGTACTGATTTCAACAGGGCATATACCAGTATGCCTGTGTGTGCTCCCGCCCGGGTGAGTTTGTTCACCGGGCGCTATCCGGGCGCTACTCGTGTAAGGACAAATCATAATATCGAAGATGCTGCCTATTCCGCAGATCTGATTGACGTACTAAAGGGGCGGGGATATAAGGTGGGTATGTCAGGGAAAAATCATTCTCATATTACTGATAAGCGTCTGGATTTTTCTGCTCATTTCGGTCATGATGGCGGTACCGGAAAAGACCGTACGAAACAGGAAAAAGAGTTTGATGAATTCCTGTACTCCCTCCATCACCGGACCTATGAAGAGCCAACACCGTTTCCCGTCGAATGTCAGGGGCCGTACCGTGTTGTAACCAATGCCAAGGATTGGATCAATTCCCTGTCAGGATCACCGTTTTTTCTTTGGCTGACTTTTGCCGAACCCCACAATCCTTACCAGGTACCGGAACCGTATTATTCCATGTTTCCACCGGATACGCTGCCACCGTGCAGATCAGATAAAAGTGCATTGGAAACAAAAGGTTTTCGTTGGCAGTGGATCAGGAAAATGTGGGATCGCGCTGTCCCTGATTATACCGGTCAACTGGATCGGGCGCGTGCCAATTACCATGGAATGCTGCGCCTGATTGACGATCAGGTCAATCGCTTCATTACTTTCCTGGACGAAACCGGACAACGTGAAAATACAATGATCATTTTTCTTTCGGATCATGGTGATTTCGTTGGTGAATATGGGTTACTTCGTAAAGGCCCGGATCTTCCTGAATGTTTGGTCAGAGTCCCCTTGTTTTTTACCGGCCCCGGTATCGTTCCCAAGGATGATCCCCATGACGCACACATTAGTATCTGTGATATTATGCCGACCATCTGTGAAGCACTTCATGTGGACATCCCTGAAGGTGTACAGGGCCGAAGCCTCTGGCCTCTCCTGACCGGTCAGGAATATCCGGAGGATGAATTCTCAAGCGCTTATGCCGAGCATGGATTCGGCGGACTTAATTATACCAAAGAAGATGAGCTTGATCCGGTTAAAGAGGGTGCTTTAAATAATAATTTTACTTTCGATTGCCTGAATTCGTGGACCCAGAGTGGAACCATGCGCATGATACGCAGGGGTGATTGGAAACTTGTCTTCAACATGGAAGGCAAAGGAGAATTATACAATTTGAAAGATGATCCGGTGGAATTGAACAATGGTTATGATAAGCCTGAATTGACAAATATCCGGCAATCATTATTGGAAGATTTATTGACTTGGGTTCTGCGTGTCAGGATCCCTTGCCGTTACCCCGGAGAAGATATGTTTTTAAAAGGGATGGCCGTAATTATTGGACATCATCGCGTAAAATAATAGATAAATAAAAGTTGAGGTAATAAATGGATATTAACAGACGTAGATTTATAAAAGATTTAGCTGTAACGACGGCAGCCACAGCCCTAATCCCAAATATTTTAAACGCTAATTTTTTCTCTTCTTCTAAAAAACCCAACATTCTTTTAATCTTAAATGACGATATGGGATATTCTGATCTGGGTTGCTATGGTGGAGAAGTTCAGACTCCCAACATTGATTCATTGGCAGCAAACGGTCTGAAGTACACACAATTTTATAATACAGCCCGGTGCTGTCCTTCCCGGGCATCACTATTGACCGGTTTATATCCACAACAAGCTGGTGTCGGCCATATGATGGATGACGACCAACTCGACGGTTATCGTGGAAACCTAAGTTCCAATGCAGTCACGATTGCCGAAGCGTTAAAAAACGGCGGCTACGCCACGTATATGACCGGTAAATGGCATGTTTCCCGTTCTATGAGAAAGGGAAAAGACAACTGGCCATGCCAGCGGGGTTTTGATGATTACTATGGGATCATTACTGGGGCGGCAAATTATTTTCAACCGCGAACACTGACCCGAAATAATGAACAGTTTTTACCGGAGGGTGATGATTATTACTTCACCGATGCCATTTCCGATGAGTCCGTCCGTCAGATTCGCGAACATCCCGAAAAGCACCCTGACAAACCATTCTTTCAGTACGTCGCCTATACTGCACCCCATTGGCCACTGCATGCTTTTCCCGAAGATATCGCCAAATATAAAGGCCGTTATGATGCCGGTTGGGATCAAATACGGAAGGAGCGTCGCCAGCGGATGATCGACATGGGTATTCTCAAAGAAGAGTGGGATTTAACCGAACGGGATTCACGCGTACCTCCTTGGGAAGAGGCGGAAAATAAAGAATGGCAGGTTCGACGAATGGAGGTTTATGCTGCCCAGATTGACCGTATGGACCAGGGCATCGGACGCATTCTGAAGACGCTCAAAGATACGGGACAATGGGAAAATACGCTGATTGTCTTTTTGGCTGATAATGGCGGCTGCGCTGAGGTGATCAAAGAACATTGGGGAAACTGGATGGTCCCAATTATCGCTACCGAAAAAACACGTGATGGACGCAATGTACAGTTTGGCAATAATCCGGACATAATGCCGGGTGGCGAAGATACATATCAAAGCTATGGCATCGCATGGGCGAATGTCTCCAATACACCGTTTAGATTGTACAAACACTGGATACATGAAGGTGGAATTTCTACGCCCTTCATCGCACATTGGCCGGAAGGAATTAGCGCAAAAAATGAGATGAGACATCAACCGGCACAGTTACCGGATATTATGTCCACTTTCCTGGATGTTGCCAACGTAGAGTATCCGTCAAACTATAATGGACATGAAATAAAACCTGCGGAAGGTTTCAGCATGACGCCGACATTTAAGGACAAACCCCACCAGCGGGATATTCTTTACTGGGAGCATGAAGGGAATAAAGCCGTCCGTAAAGGTAAGTGGAAGCTGGTTCGGAAATATCCGGGAGAATGGGAGCTCTATGATATTGAAGCGGATCGTACGGAAACGAACAATGTTGTCAAAGATCATCCTGATACAGTCAGGGAACTGACGGCGCTCTACGAACAATGGGCTGATCGGTGCGATGTCGTACCATGGAATGAACTGCTCGAACTTAGAAAGAAAAAACGGGAAGAACGTAAAAATAAGAATAAATGACACAACACCGGACTATTCTGATGAATTAAAATTATTATGCGGTAAAATGTTTTTTCCAAAGGAATATTTTGGGTTAAGACACATTTTTGGTATCATTGTGCAAAAGCTAAATATCATATTAAGGAAAGACTAATTATGGAAAGACGTAAATTTTTAGAAAAATTAGGGCTTGGTTTAGGTTTCGGCGCTGTTGCATCTCCATTAACCTTTTTTTCAAAATTAGACGCAGCCCAAGGCAGTAAACCCAATTTCGTGATACTAT
>CAJVYU010000167.1 GCA_913009735.1 uncultured Fidelibacterota bacterium | reverse complement strand
TCAACCAGTACCTGAAAGAATGGCAGGCTGTGGGTTTTGGTTCCCCTTCCATGCATAATAACCTCGAATGGTTACATGAGCTAAATATAGAATATGATTCCTCCACATTTGACTCGGATCCTTTTGAACCGCAGTCTGAAGGTGTGCAGACAATTTTTCCATTTTGGGTATCGGATAATTCCACAAACAGGGGATATGTAGAACTCCCTTATACATTGCCACAGGATTTTACTCTTTTTGTCCTCATGAAGGAGAAGAATATCGATATATGGAAAAAGAAGCTGGATTGGATTGCTGAACATGGCGGCATGGTTCTTATCAATACTCATCCTGATTACATGAATTTTGAGGGAAATGGTTTAGGTAGCGAAGAATATCCTGCGGAATATTATAAGGAATTTCTTCGATATATTAAATCTCAGTATAAAGATGCGTATTGGCATGTACTGCCCAGAGAAATATCATACTTCTGGTCAAAGAATATTGTAAGAAAACCAATAAAAATGAGAATGACACGTGAAAAGGAAATTGAACTCAAGGGATATGATAAAAGAGAAACTTCGGGCAAGAAACGAATATGGATAGACATGGACAATTCCCCACATGTGCCATTCTTTAAACCAATTATTGAAAGACTTAATGAAAATGGTTATTCAGTATTGTTGACTGCGAGGGACTGTTCTCAAACATGCGGACTGGCTGACTTATACAATCTGAAATACAAACGAATAGGACGTCACTATGGGAAGAATAAATGTATTAAATTATTTGGATTGTTATATCGAGCTTTTCAATTGATGCCAACAGTTGCTAAATATAAGCCTGTATTAGCTGTGTCACATGGGTCACGTTCACAATTGATATTAGCTTCAATGATGCGAATTCCTTCTATTCAAATAGGAGACTATGAACATGCTCGGGGCCTGCCATTCATTTATTCGAATTGGAAATTAGTTCCTGAGGTAATCTACGACAACAAGGATAAACTTGAACCCAATATGCTCAAGTATCATGGAATCAAGGAAGACGTGTATGTGCCGGACTTTAAGCCGGACCCTTATATAATGAAAGAGATAGGTATTAACGGAAATAGATTGATAGTAACTGTTCGTCCACCGGCTACCGAAGCACATTATCACAATCCCGAAAGCGAAGAACTTTTTAAAGCGGTAGTAGAATACCTTGGCGAAAGCAAAAATGTGTGTATGGTAATTTTACCTCGCAATGAAAAACAGGAAGGTTGGATAAGGAAGACGTGGCCTGAATTCTGTACGAATGGAAAAATAATAATTCCTGACCATGTAATTGATGGTCTTAACCTCTTATGGAATTCGGATCTGGCAATTAGTGGGGGAGGTACAATGAACAGGGAGGCAGCCGCATTAGGAGTTCCTGTTTATAGTATTTTCAGGGGTACTATAGGTGCTGTTGATCGATACCTCTCTGAAAACGGGCGTCTTACTCTTATAGAGAGCGTTGAGGATATAAAAACGAAAATTGTCTTAGAACATTCGCATCGAATAGCCAAACCCAAAAATTCCAATAATGCTACGCTGCAAAGCATAGTAAGTTCAATTATTTCTGTATTTGAGAAATATTCATAAACGTAAACTAATATATAAATATGAATAATATTTTAAAGGTAATAATTGTAGCAGGTGCGCGGCCAAACTTTATGAAGGTGGCTCCACTAATTCAAGCAATTAAAAAGCATAATAAAGAATTGAAAAGTAGCAATGTCAAGATCAATTATCTTTTAGTACATACAGGACAGCATTATGACATTGGAATGTCCGAAGTTTTTTTTCAGGAACTGGACCTGCCGCGTCCTGATATCAATCTGGAGGTTGGCTCGGCCTCTCACGCTGTCCAGACAGCAAATATAATGATTCAATTTGAGAAGGTCTGTTTAGATGAAAAACCGGATTGGGTGCTTGTGGTAGGTGATGTAAACTCGACCATGACCTGTACTTTGGTTGCGGCCAAATTGGGCATAAGGGTTGGTCATGTGGAAGCAGGTCTCAGAAGTTTTGATAGAACAATGCCTGAAGAGATAAATAGATTGGTCACTGACGTGCTGGCAGACCTGCTTTTTACGCCATCGGAGGATGCCGATGAGAATTTGTTACGTGAAGGCATTTCACTGGACAAAATAAAGCGTGTCGGGAATATCATGATCGATACCCTGATATCTAATCTTGATAAGGCCAGGGAGAACAAGTCACATGAAAAAATAGGGGTAAAGGCAAAACACTATGCATATGTAACACTTCACAGGCCCAATAATGTCGATAATCGATTAAGTCTTTCTAGGATTCTTGAATGCCTCTGCAGATTGTCACGAGCATTGCCGGTAGTTTTTCCGGTTCATCCTCGGACAAGAGAGCGACTTGAGATATATCAACTTTGGGATAAGGCGCATACTACATCGGGATTAATGTTAACAGACCCGCTTGGATACCACGATTCCATTGGGCTTGTCGATAAAGCAAAATTTGTTCTTACAGACTCAGGCGGATTGCAGGAAGAGACCACTTTTTTGAATATTCCCTGTTTGACACTGAGACCTAATACTGAACGACCAATAACCATATCACAGGGCACAAACAAACTTACCTCACTGGACACATTAGAGCAGGATTTAAACAATCTACTTAATGGATACCGTCCAAATGGGAGAATTCCGGAACTTTGGGATGGGAAAACGGGAGAAAGAATTGTTCAACATTTAGTTCAATAATGATATAGATAATGTATTAAATAATACTACAAGCTATTTCTATAAAGGCAATGATGGATATAACCTCAGATTTTTTTCCACGTTGCTTAGGCATGGCACACAAGAGAGTGGTACAGAAAGTTTGTAGCGTTCTGCTTCAGTATGATCGAATGCATCTTCACAATTGATTACGAAATTTATGGAAACGGTTATGGTTCGCTTGGGGAACTTGTCTATGAACCGGCGGAGAGACTTAAAGCGATCTTCAGTAAGTGGAATGCCCGATTTGTGACTTTTGTTGAGGTTGCTGAACTTGAAATGATAGAAGCTAAAGGAACAGATTCAGATATCGATTTGGTCAAAGATCAAATTCAGAAATTCTTCAAAGAAGGTTTTGAATTGGGCCTTCACTTGCATCCGCAGTGGTATAACGCCGGCTATGAAAATAGTAAATGGCATCTCGATTACAGTGAATATAATCTATGTACACTGCCGGAGGAAAGAATAGCTCAGATTGTCGAGCGTTCCATTGCTTATTTGCGGAATATCCTCGGCGAATCAGATTTTACACCGTTGTCGTTCCGGGCCGGTAACTGGTTGTTTCAGCCCACACAATCCTTGGCGAATGTGTTGTCTGAGCAGGGCATAAAAGTGGATTCATCCGTCTTTAAAGGTGGTATGCAGCATCAGCACAAGTTGGATTATCGTCCTGCTTTAAGAAATGGGTATTACTGGCGATTTTCGACTGATACGAATGTTCCCGATTCAAAAGGGATCTTACTCGAGTTACCTATTCATACACAGATGATTCCGGCTTGGAAGATGCTAACCGCTAAACGTGTCAATATCCAGCGAAAGGGTTCTTTTACGACACAAAATGGTAAAACCCGGACAGGTCAAAATAAGCTGTACCGACTAATGGATTTCATGCGTTTGCAATACCCGTTGAAACTTGATTTCTGTCGCATGACAATAAACGAACTCACATGCATGATGGACATAATAATCCGGGCGGACCATGAGAACCCGACATCATTCAGGCCCATCATTGCAATCGGTCATACCAAGGATTTAGTTGATTTTGAAACTGTTGAGTCTTTTCTGTCTTACTTGGAACAGAAGAGAATTGCGGTATCGACCTTTGAAGGAATATATGATAAATGTGTAAATGCTCACTGTTGACGGCTTGCAGTTTGCGTTTAATAAAAGCAGAAATCTGACAACCGTGAACGATTGCACCCTCGAACTATTAAAATGTTTTTTGATTTAATCGGTTACGCTATGCGCCATGCTCAATGCACAATGCTATTTATTAGGAAAAACCATGAAAGCTAAAAAAATTGATATCAACTGGCATCCCGGACTTTCCATATATGCTTCTGAACCCTTTCTGAAAGCAGTCGGCGATGAGTATGGATGGATTGGTGGCATCGACGATTCAGGAAAGCTCTGCTGTATATTGCCATACACAGTCATTCGAAAGGCTATTTTTCGCATGGTTCGTTTCCGGGTTGAGACTATTCCACTGGGTGAAGATATCGAAGTTGAGGAGGAGAAGTCATTTTTAAACAGCGCTGTAGAATATTTCCGTTCCACCGGGGCAGATATGATCATTCCAGCAACCACCAATACGATTTTTCGCACCTACCCGGATGGCGCTGTAGTGGCACCGTACGGCACTTACATCATTGACCTAAGCCAGCCGGAGGAAACGCTCTGGAGTAATCTCAGTGCAAGTCATCGTCGTAAAGTGCGACTCGCGACGAAAAAGGGTGTGCAGATCCGGAGCGGGATGGAGCATATTGAGACGGCTTATACGCTGGTGCGGGATACGTTCAAAAGATCTGCGATCCCGTTTATGAACTATGATGCGTTTAAGCGCATGGTGAGCGGTCTCGGCGAAAACGTGAGAATCTTTGTGGCGGATTATCAAGGCATCGTGCAAGGATGCGTGGTGATTCCCTTCAGCAGCCACAGCGCCTATTACGTGTATGGCGGTAGCATTCCAAATCCAATAAGCGGAGCAACTAACCTATTGCACTGGGAAGCGATCCGGCAGTTTCGCGGGCTTGGGGTCAAGCGTTACGATTTTGTGGGGGTTCGAATCAACCCCGAAAAAGGATCAAAGCAAGAGGGGCTCATGATGTTTAAACAGCGCTTCGGAGGGCAACTGGTTCAGGGATATATGTGGAAATACTCTCTTCGTCCGCTGAAGTTTGGCCTTTACTCCCTGGCAGTCCGTCTGCTTAGAGGAGGCGATATTGTTGATCTTGAACGCCACAAGCTCGCACGCCCGTCAG
>CAJVYU010000166.1 GCA_913009735.1 uncultured Fidelibacterota bacterium | reverse complement strand
TTCCGATCTCCGATTATTATTTCCTTTACGATTTATTTGCCGATATTATTCATGAGCAGGGAGGATTGGCCGGATATGCCCATGCTAACTCCGGAGCTTTTCGCGTAGCCCGCGATATGAGCATGAATATTCCGAAAGGTAAAATAGACTTTTTAGAAATTTTTCAGGGAATGTATTTGGGTACGGGTTATTATTTCGATTACCTTAATCTTGGATTCAAACTCACAGCCACGGCCGGTTCCGATATCCCCTGGGGACACACAATCGGCGATGTGCGGGTATATGCTTACATCGGTAATCAACCTTTTACAGCCGATGCCTGGTTCGAGGCATTTGAAAACGGACGGACTTTTGTCACAAATGGTCCAATGCTGGAATTCTATGTTGATGACGCTTTACCGGGTGATGAAATAGAATTGACTGATAATCGTAAGTTGCGTGTCAGAGCACGTGCATGGGGCGTTCCGGAACGCATCGGAGCGGTGCCGAAAAAACTGGAAATTATTCGCCATGGCGAAGTAATTCGCAGCATAGATTCATCCGACCCGAGCCAGGAGGAACTTTCACTCGACTTTGAAATAGATTCCGAATTCGGTTTCTGGATTACAGCTCGGGCGGAAGGGGTTGATGGTACACATGCTCTTTCCACACCCATCTTTGTTATTCGTAAAGGTTTTCGATTCTGGAAATTTGAAGCAATCGATGAAATAATGAACAGATCATTGATTGCCCTTGACAAAGTTGAACAATCTGTGGAGGAAACCAGAAAACGATACGAAGATAATAAAATGTTTACCGATGAGCTTGAATACAAACAACTGAATGTGCTCAGCTCCGAATTACTCAAACGTGTTGACGCAGCGCGTGAAATCTATCGTAAACTCAAGGAAGAAACAGCAGTAGAGGAAAGACCGATTCGTAATAAACAGTAGTGTAAAACTCTTTTTGGTTACAAAATTGCCCTATATCAGGATCGGGTCTTTTCACAGCATATTTTATTTAGCCTTGTGGAATATTATACTCGCTTTAATCAGGAATCCTTATCAAAACCGAGACAAGTGTCTTCACAATCCTAGCCGGAAAAATTCATTGGCATTACCGAATAACCACCCGTAAGCCACTTCTTTTGCTTCATCCAACCCAAGATATTCTATTTCCACCATATCCGACAGGGCGATGGCAATGTTTTCACGAGCAATTTGAGCATGTGCCCAGGTCCGATCCACACATCCGACAAAATCAGAGCCATACCCATGTATTTTACCGTGAGGCACACAGGAAAGCGCCTGTTTAAACATATTCTGACAGTAAATCGGATCGATAATGTTGGCCCAACAGAAGTCAATGGAGACATTCGGATAATTCTTACAAAGGAAAAGCAACTCGCCGCTATAAGGCCAGTTGGCATGAAACAGGTCAAACCGGACATCACGATGTAGTTCAATGACTTTAGTCAGACCGACCGCATTGGTTTTAACGATGTCATTCCGAATGCTTGCCATATGTCCGGTGTGGATTTGTACGGGAAGATCCAAGTCCCGTGCCATACGCATGAATTCGTGGAAAAGATAATCATCCAATGGTTTGATACCGTCCGGATAGGCAGCCTTGCGACGGGGGTCCTCCATAAACCGATTAAACACTGCCTCTGCTTCGGCACGAGTCGGGTTACCGTAATCTATCGGACGTTCGTAGGCAGACTGGTCTTTGAAAGCGACTGCGCCAAACTGTTTATGAGCGTCAAATATTTCACGGCAGGCATCGAGGTATTCATCCAGCGATGTTACGGTACGCCCAAGCGGAGCAACGTTCACCTGCACGCTTTCATAATTACAGATGTTATGGTAACCCGGCAATGATATGACCAGCCTTGAAAGAGGGGTCATTTTCAAGGTACCGTCAATAACTTTCCGGACATCCGGCCAGACATCTTCAATTCGCACGGCAATGTTGGCTTCTTTGAGAATGCTGGTGAAGGTTTTCTCATCAGAGAGATCAAGCAGTTTACCCTGCATACGTATGAGAGCCTCAAGAGTCAGATCATCTTCATTATAGAATTTTTTCAGAACGCGTTTGGTAACTTGGGCATATCCGGTATGACATGTCCGTTTCCAGGCTTTTTCGAGTATTGGCCAGCGCTCCTCCAGAGACCGGCTGGTATCATCAAGAATCCGGATATCTTCATCAGATGATGCACTTAGAAGATCGCTGTTGAAATATCCACTTTTAATGGCAATGATTGGATCTTCATATTTCGGTTCCAAGTTAACCGAATGATCATGGCAGTCCACTAACGGAACGGTTTCACAATATCTTCGAAGTTCTTCAAAATATTTTGCTTTACCTTTCATGATTTATAATCTCCTGTTAATATTATTTTGTTACAAATTTAATCGAAAATAATCGTTCGCATTTGCAAAAAGCCATGCATACGCTACTTCTTTAGCCTCATCTAACCCAAGGTATTCCATCTCCACCATATCCGATAGGGCAATAGCAATATTATCACGGGCGATCTGTGCATGTGCCCAGGCCCGGTCTACTGAACCCAAAAAATCCGAACCATACCCATGTATTTTACCGTGTGGCACACAGGACAAAGCCTGTTTGAACATATTCTGGCAATAAACCGGATCGATAATATTGGTCCAACAGAAATCGATGGCAACATTGGGATAATTTTTAGCAAGATAGAGTAATTCTCCACTATAGGGCCAATTGGCATGAAACAGGTCGAACCGTACATCGCGATGCAATTCGATGATTTTCGTTAAACCAATTGCGTTCGTCTTGACAATATCATTCCGCATATGAGCCAATTGACCGGTATGTATCTGCACCGGAAGATCCATGTCCCGTGCCATGTGCATAAACGCGTGAAACAGATAATCCCCAAGAGGTTTTATTTCATCGGGATAGGCAGCATTTCGACGGGGATCTTCCATAACCAGGTTGAATAATTTTTCTGCTTCTTCCCGAGAGGGATTTCCGAAGTTAATCGTGCGCTCGTAAGCTGATAAATCTTTAAAAGCGACAGCACCGAATTTTTTTTGAATATCAAATATTTTGCAACAGGCATCGAGATAGTCATCAAGTGAAGTAATATGAATATTGAGAGGAGCAATAAGCTCTTGTATCTCCGAATAACTACGGACAGTATGGTAGTTGGACAGCGAAATGACGATTCGCGCACGAGGTGTTAATTTGTAGGAACCGTCTAAAATTTTATCTCTTATCAGCCATCTGTTTACCAAACGAACAGCAATATTTGCATCTTCAAGGATACTGTCGAAAGTTTTCTCATCGGAAAGATCGAGCAATTTATTCTGCATGCGTTTTAGGGCTTCGAGAGTTAGCTCATCTTCACCGTAGAATTTTTTCAGTACGCGCTTCGTAACTTGAGCATATCCGGTATGACAGGTTCGTTTCCAGGTTTTTTCAAGTATTGGCCAACGTTCCTCTAATGACAGACTTACATCATCCAATATTCGCAAGTCCTTTTCGGATGAAGCGCTCTGAATATCATTAGTGAAATAACCGCTCTTTATAGCCCTGATCGGATCGGTATAGCGAGGTTCACATTCACCGGAATGATCGTGGCAATCAACTATAGGAATTTTCTCACAATAGTCTCTTATTTCCGGGTAGTATTTTGTTTTCCCTATCATCGTTTCTTTTCGTTCAATCGAACAATATGATGCTTAACACTAGCAGCAGTTAATGAAAGATAGGGCTTCCAACCGGATTGAGTTATCTTACTGATTTTAATCAATCGAATGTCGAAGAGATTTGGATAAATAGACTGCATGACTATTAACTTTTATGTAAGCAGGTTAATTCTAATTTATTAATCCGATTAATCCAACATCAATGAAGTGGTTGTTTTTTCCTTTTATACAATGAACTGCTATTATATTTTCTTCGGATATTAATATTTTACGAATATCGTTACTGATAGGGTATTCCTCATAATAAAGTCTTCGCCCTTTGACTGTAGCCGCTAACAAGCCGTTAATGTAGATTTCCGCATCATTCAGGTGATGGACTAACAATAATAGGTTGCTGGGTAAATTGTCCTCGATATTGAAACGACGCCGGAGCCAGATGTCATCCGTTGTCCAATCGGTACGGACTATTCCTTGGCGCACGCCATCTTTACCGAATCCGGCAGGTCCCGGTTTCCAATTTGTATCGTCGAAATCTGATTGAATCCATTTCAGGTTTGGCTTTTCAAAAGTGTAGGACCAAGTCATTGCATTAAGATATGATGTCGGTTCAATAATAATGATTTCACCCAATGATTCAAAATACCCTTTATTGGCTGCATACGTCCGGTCAATATCTGGTTTAATAATTTCCCGATCATATGTAAGCAGTCCATTACACTCGATTTCAACATCCGTCAATTGAGTAAAAATGGCCGCACTAATGCCCGGATTGACGATTTTTTGATAGATATTTTTTAACATACCCTGATAATTAACTGTCAGTTCTTCTTTATCTGATAAGTCGAAATAACCCCAATCGGCAGTGTCGGCCCATGTATGGCCATCAATCTTTAACCGTGGCCCGCCATATTCTCCGATGACGGCGGCACGATCTGTTTCCGCTTCCACCCAACCGGGACCGGGATAACAATGGACGTCGATAATATCGCCCACTCCGGCATCATGCCAGCCGCTCACATTACTGATAATCCGGTGCGGATCAAGCTCACGGGCGATACCGGTCATACGTTCATCGTCAAATTGTCCCCATGCCTCATTGAAAAGTACCCACATGATAATACTGGGATGATTGCTAAATTTATTTATCATCCGGCGCATTTCAATTTCGAACTGGGAACGGCCTTCATCCGAAACGTTATTTCCGCTGGGCATATCCTGCCAGACCAAGGCGCCGAGCTTATCACACCAATAGTACCAACGCTGCGGTTCGACTTTGGCGTGCTTCCGGATCATATTAAAACCCAGTTGTTTGGATATTTCAATATCAAATTTTAAGGCTTCATCAGTTGGTGCCGTATAAAGTCCGTCCGGCCAGTATCCCTGATCCAGGGGGCCCATCTGAAAAATAAATTGATCATTAAGAAGAATTCTTGTTATTCAGATCGGAAGAGCACACGTCTGAACTCCAGTCACATTCCTTTATCTCGTATGCCGTCTTCTGCTTGAAAAAAAAAATATAC
>CAJVYU010000165.1 GCA_913009735.1 uncultured Fidelibacterota bacterium | reverse complement strand
CTAGCATACGGCATAAAGGAATGTGACTGGAGTGTAGATGTGTTTTTTTTTTTTTTTTTTTTTCAAGCAGAAGACGGCATACGAGATAAAGGAATGTGACTGGAGTTCAGACGTGTGCTCTTCCGATCTCGCATATCCGCCTGTAGCGCCAAAATCGATGGAGAAGCCTGCTCCACCACTTACCAAAGATAAATCAATATTCTCTAACACATTGGAGGCCGGAACATATAAATCACCCGTCGTATAATAAGGCTCTCCTCCGTCGTATTGATTATTATCATTCAGATCAAAAGAAGCTTCCACACGATAAGGTCCGCCTTCTGCTATGGCTGGATCTTCGAAAAAATAATTCACATCAAAAGGCGGATCCTCGCCCCATTGCTGGACTAATGTTCCGCCCCCGGGCAAATAGAGTATTATCTGAACCTGGCCAAAAGGGTGATCTTCTGTCAAAGAAACACTCCCGCTGATTCTTCCTCCGGTTCCTTCATTTTCACTTTGAATCAACCAGGTATCGGTTCTTTGAGTGTATAAAGTGTTCTCATCATTAATATTGATATATCTTACATCGTCCCATCCGCCTTCTCGAATCAACAAATTGTTCCCCTCATTATAACAGACATAAAAATATGTATGTCCAGCGGGTGAACTCTGCGAAAATACAACCTCACCAGTCCAAATTTGATCGTATGCTGTTTCGTCGCCTGCCGAAATACCGTCATCATATAAACGTAACAGGTTGCTGGTGTCAGCAAGTACACTAAAATCCTCACAAAAACCTGAACCGTTATTACACCAATCACCGTTTAACCAAATACTGCGTATATTTTCTAAGGGGGCTCCGTTTTCTACATCAGAAGCATTAGTCATATCAACTGAAAAACGCACCGTCATATCCTGGTTAATTGGTAACGCTCCAATTAAACTCGGTTGTATAGGTTCAAGTATTGTAACTACAGAAGGCATGATTAATTGACGATTGGAACCGATTTCATATCCATTATTACCAAATTCCCCCCATGGACCTCCATAAAACAACCAATTAATGTTTGCACCCTCATTATAATTTAACGATAGTGTAATTTCATATAGCGAATCATTACCCGCATTTTGCTGCAACTGATTACCAGCACCCCAACCGTTCATATCACCACGTATTTCAATATATTGACTAGAAGGATTAAAAACACCATCTAACAATAACCAGCTCACGTCAGCTTGAAAAGTAATATCGGTAGATGTAGCACTCAAATAAGCATTCTCTTCGTAGTTGATTTGAGCAAAAGCAATTGATGCTAAAATTAATAAAAATAAATGTTTCATCGTCCACCTCCAAACAATAGTTTTGGTGAGGGCGGAGGATCGGGTGGTAATGATAAGTCTCCTTCTTTGCTTTCCATAAGGTAGAGATAGTAATAGGCGCCTCCGCCTGCTGCTGCCAGAGCGGTCGTCCAGAAAAGGAATCTTCCTACGCCGCCTTTTTTCTTTTTAGCGACTTTTGGTTTTTCGACCTCCATACCGGCTTTTTGTTTTAGTTCATCCGGCGGCTCCAAACCGGCCAACTCCCAAGCAACAAGTTCTACTTGTGTAATAAGACCATCCACAGCGCCTTTATATGTTTTATTCAGTGCCCGGATGGTTTCGCCTGTTTCAACGGAAAATAATTTTGTTTCGATGGTGTAGGTTTCACCGATCTTTCCAAACGAACCGGAAACCATCTGCTGAACACCTAGGAGATTTCCTATTTCCACGGCACATTCGGCAGTGGTACAACCCGATTGCTGAAATCCCTGCTCTTGTAGAATTTCTTTCATTTGTGAACGGTTCACCAAGATAAATACATTCGTGTTAACCATTTCCCCGGATAAACGTTGAGTCAAGGCGACGGCTTCCATAGAGGTGATTCCCAGTCCATCGAAATCCAAAACAGCAGTGGTTAATTTTTGTGTTGTTGTATCTGCTTCTTGAGCGTTCAGACTTCCCGACAAAATACAGATTACGAGGAAAAGTGGGGTGAATTTCATTTTTAATACCTTTTGTAATATGTTAAACCTTGGTGTGAAAATCTACCTCCAAAATAAATCTAATCCTGTGATGGAGGCAACATTTGTTGAAAATAAAAAAGGCTCCAAAAAAGAGCCTTTTTTAAAAAGAATAGATTGTTATTTCGGATTATTTGACCATAATCATTTTATTGGTTTTATTAAGGATCATGTTTCCGGATGTGCCTTTGATTCTTGTTGTATAAAAATACACACCGCTGGCAACCCGCTTGCCGTTGTCATTCAATCCTTTCCAAATAATATTATGATATCCCGCCGGACGCAGTTCATTATCTAAAATGCGGATTACTTCTTCACCCAATATGTTGTAAACAATCAGGTCAACCGTGGCCATATCTTCCAGTGTGATCAGGATAGACGTCTGCGGATTGAATGGGTTGGGAAAGTTCTGGCTAATGCTGTATCTGTCAGGATAAAGATCCACACCGGCGTTGTTGATTTTGACAAATTCCTTCGTTCCGGCGATAAAGCGAATATCATGTATTGATTTTGGATTAATGACAGCATACCTGTAAACAGGGCTCCAGCGCAGGTCTTGTGCTATTCCTAATGTGACATCTATAACAAATACATCAAAATCAGCCGGAATATCTTCGATACCTTCAAAATACAAATATGTGTTGTATTTATCATCTTCTGCAGCTACTTCTATATCCCAATATTCACCGTCTTCCTTGATTGAACGAATGTCTTTTGTGTATATGTCCGGATTCTGCGCCCAGCCGGTATTATTCATCCGCAGCGAAACACCGCCCGGCAGCATAGGTGGTTCAAATGCATCAAATTCGTCGTATTCGTCCATAGCATCTGCTAATACACCCACTGTGTTTAATTTATCCATGCCCAGACCATTCCTGGCTATGATGTCAACCAGCCACTCATTTTCCTGAAAAACTATTTCCTGAACTATCTGTTTCGCGAAACTGCCGTTACTTTTTCTTGGCTTGATAAAAATCTTGCTTGCTGTACCAGATTTATAAATATATCCTGTCCAGGGTTCAATTACAGTGGTTTCTGTCCAGCTTCCATCATAGGTTAATAAGTTCGCATCACCAACTAAATTTGTGGTATCATCTATATAAACATTATCCAATGGTATGCTGAAATCAAACGGATTTCCAAACATTATCCAGTCACCGGAAGACAGGTTAATTTGATAGTCCTGATCCGATTCCACAGACCTTGTTTGACCCGTGTTTATATTCAGTGACGGATCTTTCACAATAAGGAAATAACCTGCACCTGGTTTAATAGATGAAATATTAGCAAATTCCGTCCAGGCACCGCTTCCGCCATATTCAAAGAATCGCCATTTCGTATTATCGTATGCTCCAAGATCATCAACAAGAATATCCGTTGGCGTTGAGTTTGCGGCTTGCCCGGGGAATGACAACAGCTGATAACTGTTGACAGAAGATCCATTCGGAATGCCTGTTGGCCAGATAGCCGTTGAAGATAATCCGGGAGATTGAATGGTCACGGAACTGGAATAGTAACCGGCATCCGGTTTATATGTTTCATTCCCTGCCACATCTCTGGAATAGATATAATATTCAACACCGACCGATGTGACAAAGCTGCTGGCAATCTGATACGTATTCAATGTACTCATATCAATAGGCGCCTGCCATTGAACATCTCCGCCTTTACGGTAAAATAGTTCTGCAATCTCAATACCGGAATCATCATCAGAAAACGTGGCTGTTATCGTCATAGGTGAATTTTCTGTGGCCTCTAAAACAGGATTATGAGCAATACCGGGATTTGTGAAGTCCACATAAAATGTTTGGGGATTACTAGTAACCGTTTCGTTTCCGGCGCTGTCAAATGCGGAAACTGTCCATGTATGTGTTCCTGCTGCAAAGGCGTCAGGGATGTTCATACCTGTTGAATCCGGATGTTGTGTGTATGTATTTGAACCATCGATTATCAGGATATAGTCTCTTAGTCCAGCCGTTGCGTCTGAAGATGCATTCCACTCAAAGCGTAATGTTGGTGTATTATACCAAGCTTCAAGTGGTGCAGTAACATTAAAAGCTACCGGTGGAGTTGCGTCCCATTTAGCGATTGCGGTTACAGCGTTGCTTTCCTGGGTATTACCTGCATTATCTTGCAACCATACTTTTATGGTAGAAACTGCTTCTATTGGGAGACGATTGAGGATACTCAGCGTACTGATATTCGCTTCCGCTTCATATACTTCCGTTTCAGTATCTACACGAGAATAAGCTCCTGCGATACCGGAATGTTCACCGGGGTTGTCCCAGGCTAGAATGAACTCATTGGTCTGGGTCCAAACGTTGGGAGAAATATCCATATTTATCACTGCTGCCGGTGGTGTTACATCGTGGATATTATGCGTACCTGTCGTTCCTGTGATCCCTTCAGATGTTAATTGAACGACAAAGTCAAAATCCCAAGGTGCATTTTGCTCAATTAACAGATCAATGGTTGCGTGGCCATTGGTTACCGACTCCTCCGCGACTTCAATCGTAACATAATTATTCGATGGTACAATTTCCCAAGCGACCGGTGTTCCATCTGCCACATTATTACCAAATTGGTCAAGAACATTGGCTATGATTTGGAATTGATCGCCCAACAATACATCCACAGAATCCTGAGGTAGATTTACTGCGGCCGTTACTCCGGGAACCACATGAATTACAGCAGTTGTATCGCGTAAATCATAAACAGACCGATCATCTCGACTATGGGTGCTTTCATTCGATGAATTATCTACAATTCTAATGGGGAGTGATACCCTTTTTAATTCACTGTTGGGACTCAAGAATCCTGAATTCCGTTTACCGGATTTCAGGAAATTGTTTACACCGGACACCGCTGATGGTTGTTGAGATGTCCATTGATTACCCAAAAGTACGGATAGAAGAGCATCCTCTGTCACCCAGCCGCGGACGGTATAGTTACTGTTTGCGACTGTGGATGTATTCAATGTGATCGTCGCAATACCGTCGGCACTTGTGAATGAAGAAGTATCACTTAAGCTTTCACCCGTCCCTGCTCCGACGATTACTTCCCAAAAAACTTCCACGTCTTCCAGGGGATTATCAAATGTATCGATGAGAGCTGTTTCAATTTCGATGGTTGCAACATCCGCAGAAAGATCAATTTGTGATTCCGTTA